>JADGDM010000121.1 GCA_016744905.1 Sulfurimonadaceae bacterium
GCTATCCTTATCTTTTAATAGGCGTTATAGTTCACCCATCAAACTACTAGGAGATCTCTTGAAAAAGAAAACACCAATATTTACCTTCATGCTTTTAGGTACATTACTGATAACAGGATGTGACTCAACCCAAGAAAAATCAGCAGACGATCCGATTACATCTCTGCCTATTAATTTTGACGACAATACAACAGTCATACCAACTGAAGGTTTAGAAGACAACACCACAAGTGAACTTGAGGATAACACTACCCAAGAAGGCCCAGAAATCAAGGATATCAATCTAAGTACGCTTATCACCGATAGTGTCAATATTATGGAGGACAACTCTTTTGATTATTATCAGCTTGATATCAATGCAACAGGTATCTACACCATCTATCTTGAGTCTATACCGCAAGGGACAAACAATGATTATATATATACGCTAGATCTTCAAATATTTACTACAGATAAAAACTACTTAGATGTCGCCGCAGTAAACTACTCACTAATTGGTATTGGAGATGAGTACACAACAAAGGAATTTGAAGCGACCGAAATTGGTATCTATTATTTTAAAGTTTTAAGAGGAAGGTTTGGAGTAACACATGATGTCCCAACCAATTATAAATTTCATGTGGAGCCATCAGTTGCTAATGGATTGATTCAAGACGAAGATAACGAGCTTAATGATGTACTTTCACAAGCGACACCTCTTAATCAAGGGAACTTTACTCATTATGTAAATTATGAACTAAACAGAGCCAGACACACTGACAATCAAGACTGGTACGAACTCAAAGATTTAAAAGTAGGTACTTATGTTTTTTATATGAAGACTAAAGTAGGCACAGTATTTCGTGCAAATAGAGATGATCTAACGCCAATACTTTATAATGAGTATGGTAATGAATATGTAAATTTACTCAGTAGTACTGGTCGAGATATTGATAAAGCAGATGGATGGATGAGAACAAAATTTGAAGTAATTTCATCAGGGGACTACTTTTTGAAATTCAAAAGGGAATATAACTTTCCAACTGTCTATGAATTTAAAGTTTTACCTTCTATCGAAAATGGTTATATTACTGTAGGAATGGAATCCAACGATGAACAGGTCTTAGCAACTTCTATTGATCTTAACGAGAGTAATACTACCATCACAGACAGCATCAACATGACAGATGTTACCGATTCAGATGATTGGTATACCTTTATTGCAGATACTACAGGTCTAACTATCACTGTTGAGACCTTAGATGGCACTATAGAGACTGGAGCAACATTTAAATTACTTATCTTAGATGAGTACTCTCTAGAGATTAAAAATATTCCAAATAATAACTACACCTTTAGAACAGCGAATCAAACAATGAGCAGTGATATAACTTTAGAGGTCGGTAAGCAGTACTATATGCGCGCTACACGTGATGGCTTTGGTCTTACAAAATACAAAATTACATTGGAGAAATAATGAGTTCGATAATTGGAACAATAATATTAGGATCGATAGTGTTTGGGCTTTTCGCATTTGAGGCCTTATTAAAATATAGCTTAAAAAATAGAAGGGAATTCTAATGGCTGGAGTATCTGATTTTATGAATAATATGTATCAAGCAAGTATTCTTGATGAGTTGGAGCAACAAAGAGAAGATAGACAAAGGACTATTGAAGCACCAGGAATTCTTAATTCTCTAGAACAAAAAGGGACACTTAATGCAGCTTACTCATGGAATGAAGGTGCACGGAAATACTTCGATAATAAAGGGGCCATGATTCGTTCTGACTTCTATAGAAGACACCCTGAGATAAAAGATA
>JADGDM010000096.1 GCA_016744905.1 Sulfurimonadaceae bacterium
GGTATAAGGAGAAGCAAAGTTTCTTACTTCAGGAAGGTTTTGCTCTTTCGTAGCGGTACTTTTTTTATTTTTATTTTTCTTAGCGCGCTCACGTTTTAGTCTCTCTTGTCTGGCCTTTTCTTTTTTTATACTGTCTTTTTTAATAATATTGAGCTGTGAGAGTGTCTTTTGAATGGCATTTTGTCGACTGATTGATTTTTTGAGCTTCTTCTTATAACTACTTTTATCTTTTTTCAATTTTTTTAACGCTTTTTCATTCGCTTTTTTAGTTTTAAGTAAGTCAAGCTTCTTATTTTCAACGGAGGTTATAAGTGTAAGGAGTTCCTCTGTCTGTTTTTTTAGCGAATTTATTTTATAGCTGTTAGAGTTATAAGCAACATCCAGATCTTTTATATTTTGTTTAGAATTTTTAACAAGTACTTGAATATATTCTTGTGTAATAAGTGAATCAACATCATCTGAATGGCTCTCATCAACTATTAATGTTAGTGAGATATTTCTTGCTATGGCAAAGGTTAAGTCTTGTTGCAAACTTTCTTGTTTTTTAAGAAGGGATTTTTGAGAATTGCTTAGTGCGCTTAGATTTTTTTTACTCTCTTTATATAAAAGACCCTTGCCCTCTAAGTCACTGGAGAGCTTATTGAGCTTTTGTTGTTGCTTAAGTATTTTCTTTTTTTGTCTTAAAATTTCTTTTGCTTTTTTAGCAACCTTAGTATTAAGATTGGAATTCTTTTTATCAAAATTAGAGAGCTCTTTTTGCGTCTTTTTAATTTGTGTAGAGATAGTGTTCTTAGCATAAAGTGCAGAAGCACTTAATAAGAATAATGCAAAAAGTACTCTAATCATACCTCTTCTTTATGTCCTAAAACAATCATACTTGCAAGTGCGATTGAAAGTGCAAAAGCTACTGCAAATAATAAGGCACCATCTTGAAATATTGCAAAGACTTCTATCTCTATTCCGATATTTTTCAATTCAGCATTGATCCAACCATCAGTAGACAATATAAGAAATGTCGTTGAAACTAAAAGACTTGAGACAATGGCATCGACAATGGCTAGCCTAAATAGAACAGCAGATCTTAACCATACAGGTGCACCAAAAAGCGCCATAATAGCCATTCTTTCAGTATGTTTAAACTGCCAAATTCTCATCTCTTTTAAGATAAGTAAAGAGGTGACAGCAAAAATTGAAAAAGCAAAAACCAAGGTAACTGATTTAAATAGTAAAAGCAATTTATAAACTTTATCATGATTTTTTGCAAAATCAACGACACGTTTAACAGAACTGTCACGACGTATATTTTTACTGATACTTTTAATCTGATCGGGTGTAGGATAGATGGAGAGTTCCAATTTATAAAACTTTGGTAGTGTCAGTTTTATTAATGCTATATCCTTTTTCTTCAGATCTTGTTCAAGTTTTTTTAGAACATTGTCTGGTTCAATTTGTGACATTTTTGTAATGGAGTTGTCTAGTTTTTGGAATTTTTCTATATCCATCTTCTTCATACTAACAACAACAATCGAATAATTGCTTTTTAACTCTTCCTCATACGCAGTAATAGCCTTATTGACAATCACAAATGTTTGAATGGTAAAAAGAATAGTAAAGAGTGCAATGACTAAGGAGAGGTGGTTTTTAAGTGACTTCATAAACACTCCCATATTCAATTCTAAAGTGTTGATAAGGTACATTCATATTCTCTGGAATGTGGTGAGTAACAACAACAACAGTGGTCTTTAATTGGGTATTGGCTCCCTCTAAAAGGTTCCAAATAACTTGAGATGAGTAATCATCTAGATTTCCAGTAGGCTCATCGGCTAAGATTAAGATAGGGTTATGGGCTAAAGCACGTGCCATAGCAACACGTTGTTGTTCACCCCCGCTTAACTCTAAAGGGAACTTACCTGATTGATGATTTAACTTTACATGGGTTAGGAGCTTCTGAACCTGTATCTCACTCACATCTTTTGCATATCCTGATATAATTAATGGAAGCATGACATTCTTTTCGATATTCCACTCTTTGATAAGTTTATAATCTTGAAAAACTATGCCCAGATGTTGACGTAGAAAATTGAGTTTTTTTGAAGTAATCCCATTCATCTCAACACCACCAACAATTAATTTACCACTGTTGGGGTTTAGTGCGCCATATAGAGACTTTAATAAGGTAGATTTTCCACTACCACTGGCACCGGTAATAAATACGAAACTACCTGAGTTGATAGAGAAATTAGCCTTATTAATAATAATTTCATCTTCATTATAAGAGAGTGTTAAATCTTGAGAGAGTATAACCTTATCCACAAAGTACCTCTACTAATTTTTGATGTGCTTTTTCATTGGTTTTTGAATGAACTGGGAACTTTGGATAGTACTGAGGAGTGTTGTCTTCAACCAAGACGTAAAGATGCTCAGGTCTATCAAAGCTACCCATTGAAAGTCTAAAAAGTAGTGCACCCTCATCAGTGATATAAAGACGTTCAAAGTGTAAAAATCCACGCTCAAAACGAATTGTTTTAGAATTGAGTTCTATCATCGCTTTTTTTGAAAGTGATGATTTTTTAAATGAAAAATCAAAAGTAGTACTGATTTCATCACTGAGTGTATCATTAATAAGTGTCAGGTCATAGATGTTTTTTTCCATCTTTTTCCAGCGATCTTCATACTTACTACTGATCCCAATTTCACGATTTTTATGTAACTCCATAGAAAGTTTATTTAATGAAGTATAGGTAGCAAATGAATACTCATAATAGTTTTCACTGTCGGTTCTAAGTTCTAGTCTTCCATCAACACTAAGTGCGCGTAAGGCTTCACTTAAAAATGCTTTTGAGATAACACGACGTGATGGTTTTTTATCCCAAGGAACAGGGAAATGAACGAATATTTTACTGACGATATTTGAGGGAACAAACTCTAAAAAGAGACGTGCATCGTAATCTAGGACTAAAACATTATCCAGGTTTTGAATACTACACTGCTTTAAAACTTGTTCGATAGAAGGTCTATGAATTTCAATCCCAATAAAAAGAATATCTGGATTATTCGCTGCTTGATGAAGGAGATGGCGACCTGAGCCAAAACCTACTTCTATTTGTACATTTTTATTTTCTGGAAATTGATCTGCAAAATATTGAATACTTTTCAGTGCGCTGTCATTTTCTAAGTGTTCATTGAGCTTAGCATCATTCACGTTTGAACTTAAGACCTCAAATCCACAGGCTTTTGTAAAACTACTGAGTGCATGTTTTACGTAGTAGTTTGGAGAGACTCGGGTGATTTTATCACTTTTAAGTAGTTTTCTCTCCTCATCTTGGACAAGTAGAAAAAACTCTTTATCTTCGACCTTTGTTGCTACTAGTTGCTCTTTGTCGTGCAGAATATTTGTTGCTATAAATTTAAACTCAACATTTTCTTCTTTAATTGGAAATGTTGGCTTTGTATATGCTTTTAGATGAATATGCGGCATATGTTAGTGCGCCGTAAATGAGGTAGTTATACTCTCACTAGGATCTGATCTTAGACCATGCTCATCAACGCTAATAACCTTATATTGATATTCTATGCCTGATTGAATATCTAAATCAGTGTATTTAGTTGCTTTAATATTTTTAATCTCACTCTCATCTTTATCTACCCAACTTTTTTGAATAGTTTTTACAAGAACAGTTGTTGTTGTTCTTCTGTCATTATTTTTCCAAGTTAGGATTGCTGAATTGTTTTTGATAGTTACTTTAAGATTAGTCGGTGCACGTGGACGAATAAGATTCGCCCCCTTAACACCTGTCTCAGGTAAAATTCCTTCTAAGCCATCTTTATCAACGGCAGTAATCTTATAAAAGTATGTTTTGCCATCTTTTGAGATTTTATCGCTGTATTTTGTTTTCTTAGTTTTTACATGATATTTATAATGACCATCTAGTGATGAGGCTCTGTAAATTTTATAATAGGCAATATCACTTTGTGTATTTGAATTCCACGTAATCACGATTTTAGACGCCAGTCCGATAGAAGCCTTTGTATTTTGAATCAGCTTGGGAAGTGGCTTTGTTACTACTTTGGCTATCTCGCTTGGCAGTGAATAGATCCCATCATAAGTGACGGCGCGCAAACGGTACATATAAATTGCATTGTCCTCTAACTTACGCTCGATGTACTCTGAATTCAGACGACCCTTGATAAAGACAACCTTTTCCCAAGTGTCTTTTTTATCATTATGGCGCTCAATTTGATAGCCCTTCACACGCGCATTGGTGTGTGGTCTCCAGATCATTTTAGTTGCACGAGGTAAATTTCCGATTGTTTTGAAAAATGAGACAGAGTGAAATACTGGCGCGCTGGTAACGACAACAGTTTTAGAACTTTTAGATTGTAGACCCTCTGCAGAGAATGTAGCAAAGCGGTATTTATAGCGCTCATCTGGAGAGACTTTATCATCTACAAAGTGTGTAACGTAAGAATCGTTGATGACTGTAAGACGTTCAAGTTTACCATTTCTAGAATCTTTTGCACTTCTATAAACAATAATCCCTTTAACTTTTTCATTTTTAATCTCTTTCCATTCAAAAGCGACGGCATTCATATCTACCAAAAAACCATTGATACTGACAGAAGGGAGAGCAGGGTCGATGAGATTCTGCTCAGAAATCTTGGGCTGTGAGACACAGCCTGTTAAAAAATTAAGTGTTAAACCTACTATCAATAGTTGTACTAAGTAGTGCTTCATCTAGCTCTTCCTTGTTAAAGTGTTCATTTAAAAATTTATTTATATCTTCAGGTATTGGTGCACAAAATTGTACTTTCTCTCCCGTTTTTGGGTGAACAAAATATAAAATATACGCATGAAGTAAAATGCGGTCCATTTTATCCTTTTTGCTCTTAAAACCATATAAATGGTCACCGAGAATATGGCGATTTAAGCTCTCTAAGTGGACACGTATTTGATGGGTTCTTCCTGTGAAAAGTTTACAGGCTAATAGTTCAAAAGTTTCATCAGTTGAGAGAAGAAGCTTTTTAAACTGTGTTTTTGCCCATTTTCCATAATCTTCCATATTTGCCATTTTTAGACGGTTTGTACTACTACGTGCTATGTTTGTCTCTACGATACACAAGTCTTCTTTAAGTGGCATTTCAATGACGGCTGTATAGTAACGTCCCATACTTTTGTCTTGAAGTTGTTGTGAAAGAAACTCATGTGTTTCATTGTCCTTGGCGATAACCATTGCGCCACTTGTCCCCTTATCAAGACGGTGAACAATCCCATGACGCTCTTCTCCACTAATAGTTGAAAGACGAACGCCTTTTTTCTTTAACCAGTCTACAAGGGTTGGCTCTTTAACACTGGGTGCAGGGTGAACAGTTAAACCTGTTGGTTTATTAATAACCATAAGATAGTCATCTTCGTAGATAATTTCCACATCAAAGTCAATTTTTTGTGGTTTTGTAACGGTTGGTTCTGGAAGTGTGACAGAAACTTTTTGATCAGTTTTAAGTTTAAGACCTGGTTTGGCATATTTTTTGCCATCAACGTCAATACATTCTATTTTAAGAAGGTGCGTAATTTGTGAACGTGTTACGTCCAATTTTTTAGATAAAAAAACGTCAAGTCTTTGAGGTTCATCTACGATATAGTGTTCTGTTTTTGCCATTGCTGTAAGCCCTTTATGCTACAATTCTTATAAAAATAAAAGATTGTGATTACTGATGTGGAAGTTTGATAGGCGTATTTTAGCACACTTTGATTTTATCTCCATACTCTTGGTGATACCACTCGCACTATTTTCAGGTTATTTGATTGGTGAAGTCTCACCACGATTGGAACATAAACATAATGTCTATATGGGAGTGAGTCTGATAGCCTTTACTCTGTTCTTCTTTTTTCCTCTACGTCGTTTCTCTTGGCTTATCCCAATGTTCTATTGGTTTAATATTATTTTACTTTTAGCCGTAGAAGTTTTTGGACATGCACGATTAGGTGCAAAACGTTGGATAGAAATTCCTTTTATAAACTTTACTATTCAGCCCTCCGAACTGATGAAACCTGCCTTTATATTAATGTTGGCCTACCTCATTCATCGTATGCCTCCACCAATGGGCGGATATCGCTTAAAAGAGTTTGCAATTATCGGCTTTTATATTTTGTTACCTTTCTTCTTGATAGCAAAAGAACCTGACTTAGGTACAGCAATGGTACTTCTATTACTAGGCTTTGGTGTACTTTTTTTAGTGGGTGTTTACTGGAAGATCTGGGCAAGTATTGGGGTGGCTCTTTTACTCAGTGCGCCACTGTTGTATTCAAATCTTCATGATTACCAGAAAAAACGTATTACGGATTTTATGAGTGAAAAGCCTTCTTATCATGTTCAACAGTCCATCATCGCCATCGGTTCAGGTGGGTTTTTAGGTAAAGATAAAGAAGATGCGACTCAAACACAGATGAAATTCCTTCCTATCGCTACGAGTGATTTTATCTTTGCCTATGTAGTAGAGCGTTTTGGTTTTTTAGGGGCATTTGTCCTGATATCGTGGTATGCGATGTTGGTTTTGCACATGCTGAGCATCGGTCTGTGGAGTAAGGATGACTATTACATAAAAGTAGTCGCATCAAGTATCTCCTTTCTGATTTTTATCTACATGGGCGTAAATATTGCAATGACTATCGGTTTTGCCCCCGTTGTTGGTGTTCCTCTGCCCATGTTCTCTTATGGTGGCAGTAGTTTTGTGAACTTTATTATACTTTTTGCCATTCTTCAAAACCTTTTAGCCTTTAGATTTAGAGATATGTATGAAAATAGAGGTACTAAAAGCTTTATGTAAGAAAGATAGAGCTAAAATACCGCTTCTTAAAAGTGGGTTCTTAGCTCAGTTGGTTAGAGCCCTCCGCTCATAACGGAGTGGTCATGTGTTCGAGTCACATAGAACCCACCACTTTTACCTTCACTTAAACTTTCCAATTTAAATTAAACATTATTAT
>JADGDM010000122.1 GCA_016744905.1 Sulfurimonadaceae bacterium
GTATCATCTGCATCCGAGTTAAAACTATATGTTAAGTGAAGTGTATTGAATTTACATGGATGTGCTTCATTTCTCTTAACTTCACCATCTACCACTAAATCTGTGACAGTTTTATCCTGGTTCTTTGGCATTAAAATTAAATCTGTAGCTGAACATGTAATAATTCCAGACAGAAAATAGTCTATAGGAGAAATTGTAGGACAATCAATAATAAAACTGCTTTTAGGAGTTTTGGCCTCAAATTTCATCGCTTCTTTATGTGTTATGGTTACTTTCATTTTCTAATCCTTTAAGTAGCTTGTAAAGTACTCTAGTTGTTCTTTTGTACGTGCAGATGATGTTCCACCTTCAGATGTTCTTGCATTCATCGAATGGCGTAAACCTAAGTATTCAATCACATCTTCATTAATTCGATCGTCTATCTCTTTTAAATACTTAAAATCCATTTTTGATAAATCGACATTAATCTCTTCACCTTTAGCAACAGCACGACCTGTAATGAAATGTGCTTCACGAAATGGAATATCACACTTTTCTACTAAATAGTCAGCTAAATCTGTCGCAGATAAATGCCCAATCGCGCAAGCTGATTCCATATTCTTTGCTTTAACTTCCATAGTTTTAATTGCTTCTTTTAGAATCTCTAAAGATATTTCAGCTGTCTCAACTGCATCAAATACACCTTCTTTATCTTCTTGTGTATCTTTATTGTATGCTAAAGGAAGTCCTTTCATTACTGTTAAAAGTCCTATCAGAGAGCCATATACACGACCTGTCTTTCCACGTAAAAGTTCTGGAACATCAGGATTCTTTTTCTGTGGCATGATTGAACTACCAGTAGAATACTCATCACTTAATTCAACAAATCCAAACTCATACGAAGACCACATTACAATCTCTTCACTAAGACGAGAAATATGCATCATCATTGTTGATATATTAAATAAGATTTCTAAAGCAAAATCTCTATCACTTACTGTATCTAAACAGTTCACACTAACCGAATCAAAGCCAAGTATCTCAGCGGTCATTTCACGATCAACTGGGTGAGGAGTTCCAGCTAATGCAGCACACCCAAGTGGCGATACATTATTACGCACTGCTGAATCCTCAAACCTTTGAATATCACGTTTAAACATCGAAAGATATGCACCTAAGTGAAAACCAAAATTTATAGGTTGTGCATGTTGTAAGTGTGTCATACCTGGAATCATAGTCTCAGTATGCTTTTGAGCAACAACAATAATTTCATCCATTAAAAGTTTTAGTGCTTGAACAATCTCTGAATTTTTACGAATAACATAACGTCTAAAATCAACTGCAACCTGATCATTTCTACTTCTAGCAGTATGAAGTTTTTTACCAGCATCACCAATTAATGCTGTTAAACGTTTCTCAATTCCCATATGTAAATCTTCATCTGAAATTTTCCACTCAAACTCCCCAGATTCTATCTCTTTCATCACCTGATTTAAACCGTCGGTGATTTGACGAAGTTCTTCAGTATTTAATATACCTTGTTTAGCAAGCATAGCAGCATGCGCTAATGAACCCTCTATATCTTCACGATATAATTTTCTATCATACATAATTGAAGCATTAAACTCATCTAAAAGTGAAGATGCACTTGCAGAAAAACGACCTGACCACATTTTATCCATAAAAATATTCCTTACATATAATATATCTATAATACATGCTTATTTGATTTTTTGTATTTTAACCAAATGAAGCTTTATAA
>JADGDM010000026.1:0-2528 GCA_016744905.1 Sulfurimonadaceae bacterium
CAGTCTTTAGATTGAATCATACCAAATATTTTTTCTGAATCTGGTAATGTTTTTGCTATCTCCATTAGGGATATTATCTTTTTATAATTAATATCTGTTGATTTTTTATAGGTGATTTCAATCATAACATCTAACATATAAAGTTTAAAATTTTTATCATCAAAATATCTTGCTGTTTCTAAAAGATCAATGGCTAAATCCGGTTCTTCTTTAATTGAAGCTAAAAATGTTACTCCATATATAATAGCAGAGCTAAAGTATGGATCCAACACAGTAATATTTTTGATAGTATGGTAAAAGACTTGGGTATCCACATTTTCAGCTCCACGACTTCCTGTTTCACTAACGGATCCAGAGAGCAGCCATAACTTATCCGCCATTAATCCTGATGAATAGCCAGAGATCATTTTTAGCGCTAAAGGGTTTGAATAGAGTAATGTTTTGTCGCGCGAACGCTGAAGTTCAGGTACTGATGAAAAATATCCAAAACAGATCAAAGTTAAAAGTGATATTAAAAATACAGCTCTATTCACCAACTTTCAATACCCGTCTAGAAAATTTAAAATATGCAATACTTAATATCATACTGACTATCACTGAAAAGTAGACAATCGGTTCAATATAAAAACTCGCTAAGTCCAATTCCACTCTATTTACAACTTTTGTTTGATAATCAAAATAAGAAAAATTTGGTAAGGCATAATATAATATGCTAACTATTTTTTGGACAACAACATCTTCTGAGATGATATAAGCATAATAATATATCTCATCTAGTGAAGTACCTATCATAAAAACAATAGCAGAATAGATCATTGCATTCATCATCGAGACAAACTGCGAAAACATTAAAACCAAGCTCAAAAGTATAATTGATGAAAACATATATAAAATAATTTGCCAAACAAGTATCATTTCAATAGTACTCTCAACAAAAAATAAAAAAATTATATCAATGAGCAAGAAAACTACAGTTAATAACATCACAATAGCAACCAATGAAAACCAAGTACCTAAAAAATAAATTGGTCTTTTAATACCTGTTGAAAAGGGGAGTATAAAAATACCTCCTATTCTCTCTTTTTGTAGATAATCATAGGCATAAAAAAAGGCTGCCATGTGTAACATCAACATCTGAGAGCTCAGTAAAACATCCTCAAAAAGTTTAAAACGGCTAGCAATATTCACATCACTGATAAAATAAGTAATGACCAATAATCCTAAGCTAATAAGAACAAAAAGTGTAGTCGACTTCTGTTTCAACATTGACTTATATAAAAATAGCGATAATACTAAAATCTGCTTCATTATTGTAATCTTTCAGGCTTATAAGAATCAAAAAGTTTAATGAGATCGTCTAATGAATTAGGCTTTCCTTGATAAACAATTTTTCCCTCTTTAAGTATCCATATCTCTTCATTTAAAGCATACGCAAGTCTTAAAGAGTGCGTACAAAGAATAAAATCAATATTTTTAGTTTTTTTCAGCTTAATTAGTAAGGCTTCGATGACTTCTTGACCAAAAGGGTCCAACCCTGATGTAGGTTCATCTAAGACAATAAGTTCTGGTTCACCCAATAGTGCCAAAGCCAATAGTAACCGTTGTTTCATCCCTTTTGAGTAAGACTTTAGTGGACTCGATGGAGATACATTTAATGACACACTGTCCATAAGAGTTTTAAGATTATAATCTTTAACATAACGTAAACCTGCAATCAATTTTCCATAATCATTTGCATTCAAATTATTATCTAAAAGTGCTATCTCCGGTGTATAACCGATATGTTTAACATCTAATGGGTCTATCTTTTGTGAAAAGTGTTCTAAAAAAGGATGTTGTGAAGGGTGGTTATAAAAACCGAGTAAGTATTGGATCAGTGTACTTTTTCCTGAACCATTGTGGCCAATTAATACCAAAGAAATTGCTCCGATGTTAAATTATACAAGAGAAATATTTCTCTTGTATAGCAGGTGAATTACTGATTAAAAGTAATACGGCCTGTTCTATTGTTATAAGTCCAAGATTGACCGATATGGATATCAGCATTGAAATCTTGTACTGTGTTTGAAGCAGGACCATTAATGTTATTTTCTTCATCATTAGCTACGTATGCTGACGCATTCACATCAGCTAAAGCATCTACTTCAACAACCAAAGCCAATGCTCTTCTTTGTCCACGTAGTGGTGCAGTTGTTGCATTATTATCAGAACCTTCAGCAAAGTCCTCAACATTTAAAGTAGTTGGAAACAGTTGAGCACTTGCTGAAACTGTAATATTTAACTCATTATTAGTCATATCTACAATAGTAATATTAAAATCTTGACCACGTGTAATACGCTTACCATTTAAAACACCAACACCACTACGTGCTGCACCGATTGCTGCAGTTTCTGTTGATGCTAACGCATCATCTTGAACACCAGCAAGTTTTGGAATGGCAACAGCTGCCAAAATACCTAGGATAACGATTACGAAAATTAATTCGATCATTGTAAATGCACTTCTTTTCATATGAAGTCCTTATGTG
>JADGDM010000026.1:2538-34892 GCA_016744905.1 Sulfurimonadaceae bacterium
AGACTACTCTAATAGCCTTACAGACATTATGAATCAATTTTTCTTATATTTAGATTAAACGGAGAGATTAGTGTCTATTTGTTTATCAAGTGTAGTAAGTTGTTTCTCAATTTCAAAGAGTTCGTGGCATTTTTTTACGTAAGCTTGTAGGACTTTCTTGGGGTCGTTATTAGATGAAAGACTCAAATCTTTATCTAACTCATTTTCTAAGTAAATTGCGAATTCTTCTTCAAGATCGATATCAAAACGGTTTCCACTGAGTGTGATACTGATCTTTTTTTTCATAATTAAGCCATTATACTTTCAATTTTACTGATGATCTCTTCAATTTCAAGATCTTTCATGCTGTTCTCTTCAACTAAGCGGACATTATCTTGCTGAATGACATCATTTTGCGCTTTTAATGTAATATTCTCATTACGTAACACTTCGATTTCAGATTTTAATTCTGCATGGGCACTTACTATTGTGCCTACTTTTTGACTTAATTTTTCTAGCGCGCTGAGCTCTTCCATGGATAAACCTTACTGTTATTAACTTTTACCGCATTTTAGCATAAGCAGTTTAATACGAAGTAATATGATTGTGTTATTTTTGTTTTGAAGGTTGGTTGCGGAAATAGGATTTGAACCTATGACCTTCGGGTTATGAGCCCGACGAGCTACCGAACTGCTCTATTCCGCGACATTTGAGTTTTAAATTTGAAGTTTTAAATGAAGAGTATCAAGTAGTAAAAACTACTTGATAGAAAGGCTACAGACCTGTAACGTTTTCTGCTTGAGGGCCTTTTTCGCCTTCGCCTACTTCGAAAGTCACTTTTTGACCTTCGTCTAGTGAAACACGACCGTGACCACTATTATTTACTTGACGAAAGTGTACAAATACATCTTTGCCGCCATCTTCTTGCTCGATAAATCCAAAACCTTTTTCACTGTTGAACCATTTAACTGTTCCGTTTACTAATGTTGCCATTTTAATTCCTTGTTTTTGTTTGAGTACACCCAATTACTTAGGTGGTAAAAATCTAATATAAAGTTTTCTTTTAGGGCGAATGTACTGTAAACAAAAAGTTTCAATATAAAGCAGTCTTAAAGGATGTAACTAGAATCATCTTTTCTTAAGCGCATTATAACTGAATTAAATACAAAGAGCAATATAAACGCATGTATTATCAATAAATAGCTATAATCCGTCTATGAATAAAACAAATCCTTTTGAAGTCCATACTCCTTATCAACCAGCGGGTGATCAGCCTAATGCTATTAAAGATATTATTGGTAGTATTAAGTCTAAAAACAAATTTACAACCTTAGAAGGAGTCACGGGTAGTGGGAAAACCTATACTATGGCGAAGACCATAGAGGGTGTAAATATGCCGACCATTATCATGACACATAACAAAACCTTAGCGGCGCAACTCTACAGTGAATTTAAAGCTTTTTTCCCCAATAATCATGTTGAGTATTTTATTTCGTATTATGATTATTATCAGCCTGAGGCGTACATACCGCGTCAAGATCTTTTTATTGAAAAAGACAGTTCTGTTAATGAAGAGTTAGAACGTCTGCGTCTGAGTGCCACAGCAAATCTTCTTAGTTATGATGATGTTATCGTTGTTGCTTCTGTTTCTGCCAACTATGGGTTGGGTGATCCTGAAGAGTATGAAAAGATGGTTCAAGTTGTTGAAATCGGGAATGAAATTGCGCAGAAAAAGTTATTGCTCCGCCTTGTGGAGATGGGTTATAGTAGAAATGATAACTATTTTGACTCAGGACATATCCGTGTCGGTGGTGATGTCATAGACGTATATCCACCTTACATGGCAGATCAAGCGGTACGTATAGAATTTTTTGGTGATGAGATAGACAGTATTTACTACTTTGATCCCGTATCCAATAAAAAACTCGAAGATCTCAAAAAAGCGACTATCTATGCCACGTCTCAATTTTCTGTCTCTCAAGATAAACTTAAAGTAGCACAACAAAGAATAGAAGATGAGTTAGGAGAACGTTTAGACTTTTTACTTAAAGAAGATCGCCTTGTCGAAGCCCAACGCCTTCGTCAACGCGTTGAGTTTGACTTAGAAATGTTAGAAAGTACTGGCATGTGTAAGGGAATCGAAAATTATTCTCGTCACTTAACTGAGAAAAAAGAGGGGGAAGCACCGTATACTTTACTTGACTACTTCTCACTTCATCATGATGAATTTCTTATTATCGTGGATGAGTCACATGTAAGTATTCCTCAGTTTCGTGGAATGCACGCAGGTGACAGATCAAGAAAAGAGGTATTGGTTGAGTATGGATTTAGATTGCCCAGCGCGCTGGATAATCGTCCACTGAAGCAAGATGAATTTTTAGAGAAGTCTCCGTACTATCTTTTTGTTTCCGCAACTCCAAATGAATTTGAACTTGATTTATCCCCAGTCACAGCCAAACAAATCATACGTCCTACAGGACTGCTCGACCCCGTTATCACTATCCGACCTTCGGATAATCAAGTTGAAGATATTCATGATGAGATTATTAAAACCGTAGCCAAAGGGGACAGGGTTCTCCTTACAGTACTAACAAAAAAAATGGCGGAACAGTTAACAAAATACTTAGCTGACTTAGGTGTTAAAATTCAATACATGCACTCAGACATTGATGCCATTGAACGAAATCAAATTATACGTTCTTTACGCATGGGTGATTTTGATGTGTTGGTGGGTATCAACCTCCTTCGCGAAGGATTAGATCTACCAGAAGTCAGTCTTATCGCCATTTTAGACGCAGATAAAGAGGGATTTTTACGTTCAGAAACTGCTTTGGTTCAAACTATCGGTCGTGCAGCTCGTAACTCAGAGGGACGTGTAATTTTGTATGCCAACAAAATGACTGGATCTATGCAGCGCGCTATTGATAAAACCAATGACCGACGTGCCATACAAGATGCACATAACAAAAAAAATGGAATCACTCCGACAACCGTTAAACGTCTTTTAGACACTGATCTTAAAGTTGATGATATGGGTGAACTTTATAATAAAAGTAAAAATGCAGAAAAAATGCCAGCTATTGAGAGGCAAAAACTCGTTAAAGAACTCAACGCTAAAATGAAAGTTGCGGCAAAAAATTTAGACTTTGAAGAAGCAGCGCGCTTACGTGATGAGATAGTAAAAATGAAGAAGTTATAAACTAAAAGGTTATTTATGGAAGAGATGTTTACAAAAATTGAGACGTATGGATATATCGCTATATTTTTATATTCACTAGGTGGTGGCTTTGTCGGTTTAATGGCGGGTGCGGTATTGGCATTTGCAGGAAAGTTAGATTTGGGCTTAGTTATGGGCGTTGCTTTTGTCTCTAACTACCTAGGGGATATGCTTCTTTTTTATCTGGCGCGCTACGAACAGGCTCAAGTCAAACCTTATTTAATCAAACATAGACGTAAACTTGCTCTTTCACATCTTCTAATGAAAAAATATGGCTCTTGGATTGTTGTTATGCAAAAATTTGTTTATGGAATAAAGACACTTATTCCTATCGCCATTGGACTCACTAAATATGAGTTTAAAAAATTCGGAATTATAAACTTAGTAGCCTCTGCTATCTGGGTTACTGCAGTTGGTTTTGGTAGTTATGCGGTAGGTGAGAGCATTATGAGTCTGTTTGGACTGATCGGTGATAAACCTTGGATTGCTCCACTGATTTTATTTAGCTTTGGTGGACTTTTGTGGTTTTATCTTGAGATGGCAACTAAAAAGAAAAAACCTCGCACCTAAGTGCGAAGAGAGATAACTGTTAATCGTGGTAAGGACCCGCTGAAGAATAGTCAAATTCACTGTTCTCTTGTTGGTACTTCTTAAAGTTAGCAACAAACATATCTGCCAATTTGTCACGTGTTTTGTCAAAGGCAGCTTTATCTTCCCAAGCGTTACGTGGATTTAGAACCTTAGTATCTACTCCATTTAATGTTTTAGGAACGTGCAATCTAAATGTCATTGTTGTATCAAATTCAGACTCTTGAATTGATCCATCAAGAATGGCAGTGATACATGCACGAGTATTTTTGATACTCATACGTTTACCAACACCATAAACACCACCAGTCCAGCCTGTGTTTACAAGATAAACATTTACGCCATGTTTGTCAATTTTCTCACCAAGAAGTTTGGCATAAACTGTTGGATGTAGTGGTAAAAATGCTTCACCAAAACATGCACTAAATGCTGCTACTGGTTCAGTAATACCACGCTCAGTTCCTGCTACTTTAGCTGTATAACCACTTAAAAAGTAGTACATTGCTTGTTCTTTAGTCAGTTTTGATACTGGAGGTAAAACACCAAATGCATCCGCTGTTAAAAAGATAATATTTTTAGGATGTCCTGCTTGAAGTGAAGGTACATGATTTTCAATATGCTCAATAGGATATGAAACACGAGTATTTTCAGTCTTTTCACTGCTCTCGTAATTTACTTCACCTTCACCATACGTGACTACATTTTCTAAAAGTGCATTTGTTTTAATTGCACCATAGATTTCTGGTTCACTTTTTTCATCAAGGTCAATTACTTTTGCGTAACATCCACCCTCAAAGTTAAAAACACCATCGTCATCCCAACCATGCTCATCATCACCGATTAAAGCCCGGTTTGGATCAGTAGACAATGTTGTTTTACCTGTTCCACTTAGACCAAAGAATAGTGCAGTATCACCGTCTTCCCCTACATTTGCTGAACAGTGCATAGAGAGTTTATTTTCTAGTGGTAACCAGTAGTTCATCATTGAAAAAATACCTTTTTTCAACTCACCACCATAATAGGTTCCACCAATAATTCCAACATTTTCTTCGACATTGAACATTACAAACACTTCAGAGTTAAGACCATGCTCTTTCCATTTTGGATTAGAGGTTTTACATGCATTATAAACAGTAAAATCTGGCTCAAAGTTTTCTAACTCTTCTTCTGTTGGGCGAATAAACATATTTTTTACAAAATGTGCTTGCCACGCAATTTCTGTTACAAATCGTACAGAGCGTTTACTTGCGGCACTTGAACCACAAAAGACATCTGTTACATAAAGATCTATTCCGCTTAGTTGCTCTTTAGCTACAATAGAGAGTTCGTCAAAGATATCTTTTGATACTGGTTGATTGATATCACCCCATGAGATATATTTATTTGATTCAGCTTGATCAACAAAAAATTTATCTTTTGGGCTTCTACCCGTAAATATACCTGTATCAACAGCAGTGGCACCTGTCTTCATCTGTTGTACTTCGCCATTATCAAGCTCGTGCTTAATCATCTCCTCATAACTTAAGTTATGAAAGACTTTACCAACGTTCTTTAGGCCGAGTGTTTCCATATGTTCAGAAATCATAAATTCTTCTTTTTATTTTGATAACGGAATTATAACAGATGTTTGTCTGTATAAAAGATTAAATTATGAAAATAGTTTCACATTAACTGAATTATCTTTTGGATAAAATAAGAAAAATTAAAAAGAGGTCCTTATGCTTGTAGCTCCTAGTATATTATCAGCTGATTTTGGTAACCTAGCGCGTGATGTAAAAAATATTTGTGATTCAGGCTGTGACCTTGTTCATGTAGATGTTATGGATGGTCATTTTGTTCCAAACTTAACTATCGGACCTGTTGTTGTTTCCGCCGTTGCGAAAGCTGCGACTAAAGGTTTAGATATTCACTTAATGGTAGAAAATAATACTTTTTTTGTTGAACTTTTTGCCCCATTAAAACCTGAATATATCTCGTTTCATATAGAAGAAGAGAAACATCCCCACCGTTTAATTCAAAAAATACGTTCTTTAGGTATTAAACCAGCCATTGTTTTAAATCCTCATACAACACCAGAATCTATAGAATTTCTATTAAAAGATTTAGATATGGTGTTACTAATGAGTGTTAATCCTGGTTTTGGTGGACAAAGTTTTATAGAAAGTGTTATAGAAAAGGCATCTCGTCTTAATGAAATGCGTAATCGTCTTAATCCTAACTGTCTTATTGAAGTTGATGGAGGAGTGAATGATAAAAATATTCACGATCTTAAAGAGGCAGGTGTTGATGTAGTTGTCGCTGGATCTTATGTATTTAAACATGAAAATATCGAGACTGCTATTAAAAGCTTACAGGTTTAAATTTGCGCGTAAAAATTTGTGGCATCACCTCTTATGAAGATGCAATTATGGCGATTAATACTGGAGCTGATGCACTAGGTTTTGTTTTTTATGATAAATCACCTAGGTATATCAGCGCGCTAGAAGCACATAAAATCATCAAAAAGCTTCCTCCTTTTATTGAAAAAGTAGGTCTTTTTGTCAACCATAGTGCTAAAGAAATTAACATCATGAGTCAAGAATCAAAAATAACTTTAGCACAGATACACTTTGAAGCCAGTGAGAATACCCTCAACGCGCTAGATATTCCTTATATAGAAGTCAAACGTGTGCAATCAAAAGAAGAGTTATTAAAACTCGATAATAAGTACTATCTCGTAGATGCCTATTGTGAAGCTTATGGTGGAGTTGGAAAACGTATTAATTTAGAGTGGTTTGATAATATTGATTGCTCAAAGCTTATTTTAGCAGGTGGACTCAGTCCTCAAAATATTCATGAAATTTCCCCTTATAACTTTTTTGGTGCAGATGTAAGTTCAAGCGTCGAGCGCGCTAAGGGTGTTAAAGATGCAAAAAAAACAGAGCAATTTATTATAAAAGCCAAAGCACTCTAATGTTTAGGTTAAGCAATGAACAAATTCAAGGGCTTAGTAAAAAAGGACTTTCTCATAAAATGTTTTTTGAACAGTGCCCTTTTAATGTAGAAGAGTGCCTAGAAATAGCGCGTGCACAGGGTATTGAAGTTTACAACCGAAGAGGAAAATACTATTTTCAATCTTGTGAAACACTTATTCCTGAAGAGAACTATTGCATAGTAGATATTGAAGCCAATGGCTCAGATACTAAAAAGCACCAAGTTATTGAAATTGGTGCTGTTAAAATTAAAAATGGTGTTATTATTGATACCTTTGATAGTTTGGTTTATTGTGAAGAGATATCTAAACATATCACTAAATTAACGGGAATTACAGCAGAAGATACAAAGGATGCACCTTATTTAAATAAGGTTATGCAAGACTTTCGTCTCTTTCTCGGTACTGATATTTTTGTTGCGCACGCAGTGAAATTTGATTACAACTATATATCTGCTATGTTTGAGCGCTGTAATTTACTTCCATTACAAAATAGACCCCTATGTAGTATAGATTTGGCTGAACGTTCTTTTGTCTCTTTTAAGTATGGTCTTCAATACCTTAATGATAATCTCAAACTATATGAATCTGCTACCCATCATCGCGCGCTTTCTGATGCGATGACTACTGTAAAATTGTTTCAATACACTTTGAAACATATAGATAGAGAAATTAGAACCAGTGAAGATTTGATACGTTTTTCTAAAGAAGCTAAAAGATTTAAACGGCCAATGTTTGATCCAAATATTGTTGAAGAGAATTTAAAAAGAGAGAAGAGTTTAAAAAAGTAGAACTGGCTTTCGCCAGCTAAATATTATTCGCTGAAAGCGCCTACCGAAGTCAGACGTATGTAACGCTGATCTAAACGATCTTTACTTGAAGTATCTTTATAAGATATTACAGTGGAGATGAAATAATCAGCAATGGCATTCGCTGCACCTTCACGATCACGGTGTGCTCCAATTAGTGGTTCATCAATAACATCATCAACTAAATCCAAATCTTTAAGATCAGAACTTGTAATTTTTAATGCCTTAGTCGCTGTCTCAACCTTTGAAGGGTCATTCCAAAGAATTGCTGAACAGCCCTCCGGTGAGATAACACTAAAGACTGAGTAACGCATCATCGCCAATTTATCAGCAACACCAATTGCTAAAGCACCACCAGAGCCACCTTCACCGATAACCACTGAAACAGTCACTGTATCAAGTTGTGAAAGTTCAAGTAAATTACGTGCAATCGCTTCTGATTGGTTACGTTCTTCTGCACCTAAACCTGGATATGCACCCGGAGTATCGATAAGCATTAAAAGTGGCATATTAAACTTTTCAGCCATTTTTGCAGCGCGTAGCGCCTTACGATAACCTTCTGGATTTGGCATACCAAAATTACGTTTTAACTTATTTTTAGTTCCACGCCCTTTTTGTTCGCCAATAACCATCGTACGTTGACCTTGGATATAACCGATATAACAGACAATTGCTTGATCGTCCGCAAAATGACGATCACCATGAATTTCATATTTATCTTCTAAAATAATATTAATATAATCAAGGGCATATGGTCTGTCTTGATGACGTGCCAATTGTAGTTCTTGGTAAGGAGATAAGTTTTTATAGGTCTTAGCAACTTCTTTTTCAAGATCTTTCTTGAAAATTTCTACTGCATTTACATCATGACGAACCTCTGCTGAGATTACATCATCTTGTATCTGCTTTATTTTTTGTTCAAAATCTAAATATGTTGCCATGGGTGTCCTTCTACTATATCTTTTTAAAGATTACTACGCCGTTAGTTCCACCAAAACCAAATGAGTTACTCATAACTACATTTAATTCTGCTTTTCTTGCTTCATTAGGAACGACATCAAGGTCACAAACCTCATCAGGATTTTCATAGTTAATCGTTGGAGGAATAATACCATCACGCATTGCCATTAAACATGTTACTGCTTCAATAGCTCCTGCTGCACCTAAACAATGACCCAATTGACCTTTAATTGAACTCATTGGAGGACAATTTTCTTTTCCACCAAACAGCGCTTTAACAGCAGCTGTTTCGTTTTTATCATTTGCAGGTGTTGAAGTTCCATGTGCATTAACATAATCAACCTCAGGTTCACCTGCCATTTTGTAGGCTGCTTTCATTGCACGTAATGGTCCTTCTAAACTTGGCATTGTGATATGACTTGCATCACCACTTTCACCAAATCCAATAAGCTCACCATAGATTGTCGCTCCACGTGCTACCGCACTTTCATACTCTTCAAGTATAATAGAACCTGCACCCTCACCCATAATAAAACCATTACGTT
Organism: Sulfurimonadaceae bacterium; assembly: GCA_016744905.1. Classification (GTDB taxonomy): domain Bacteria; phylum Campylobacterota; class Campylobacteria; order Campylobacterales; family Sulfurimonadaceae; genus BB10. The sequence continues at coordinate 11,608 of JADGDM010000026.1, forward strand.
CTGCATCAAATGGACGAGAAGCTTTTTTAGGGTCTTCATTACGAGTTGACAGTGCTTTCATAGCAGCAAAACCACCAATACCGACGCCACAAACTGCTGATTCAGCACCAACAACCAACATCTGATCAGCACCACCAACCATAATTGTTTTAGCCGCTTCACCAATTGCATGAGTACCAGCCGCACAAGCCGTTACAGAAGAGAGATTTGGACCTTGAATACCGTGTTCAATTGACACAAAACCACCCAACATATTTACCAATGCTGAAGGAATAAAAAATGGAGACAATCTACGAGGGCCACGTGTTTCTAAAATAATAGAATTTTTCTCAATTGCTGGAAGACCACCAATACCAGAGCCTGCACTTACACCAAAACGTTCTCTATCAAAGTCCTCGGGAAAGTTAGCATCTTCCATAGCTTCTTTAGCGGCTTGAAGGCCTAAGTGAATAAAACGATCCGCTTTTTTCACATCTTTAGCAGTCATTACTGTTGATGGATCAAAGTCTTTAACTTCACCAGCAATGGTTACACTTAAAGCAGAAGCGTCAAAGCCAGAGATAGTATCAATTCCACATTCACCAGCAACAATTGCTTTAAATGAACTCTCTTTATCATTACCAAGTGCATTTATCATGCCTAATCCAGTTACAACTACTCTTTTCAAATGGCTCTCCTAATTTATATGCTATGTTCTTATGTTAGACTTTCTATAAAGTGAAAAATAAAAACATTAGGGCAATGCCCCATGTTAAATCTAAATACTTAGACTTATTTGCTTTCGATGTAAGCGATTACATCTTGAACAGTTTGAATTTTTTCAGCTTCATCATCAGGAATTTCAATATCGAATTTCTCTTCAAGAGCCATTACTAATTCTACAACGTCAAGGCTATCAGCACCTAGGTCTTCTACGAACTTTGAATCTTCTTTTACTTCATCAGCGTTAACGCTTAATTGCTCAACTACAACTTCTTTAATATCTTCTAATAGTGCCATTCTAGCTCCTGTTTTTGTGTTTAAAATCGCGAAAGTATAACACACCTTGCTTTAATATTTAATTATTTTGTTTTATTTTCATAGCATTACGCCATGTTAAGGCCGCCGTTAACCTTTAAAGTCTCACCTGTGATGTAAGAAGAGTGATCACTTAATAAAAATGCTGTCGCTTCTGCCACTTCTTTAGCTTCCCCGAAACGTTTCATCGGAATATTTGCCACAAAGTTTGCTTTAATCTCTTCTGGTAATTCATCTGTCATATCCGTAGCAATAAAGCCTGGAGTGATGGTGTTATAACGAATGCCACTGGTACCTGCTTCAATGGCAAAGCTTTTAGTCATCGCAATCACACCACCTTTAGATGCGGCGTAGTTTGTTTGACCCGCATTACCTGTCTCACCAACTATAGATGCCACATTTACTACTGATCCAAACTTCTTTTTACGCATCACTTTCATTGCTTCTCTACATCCCGTAAAAACTGAAGTCAGGTTGGCATTGATAACAGACATAAAATCTTCATTTTTCATTCTTAGTGCCAGTTTGTCGTTAGTAATTCCGGCATTATTGACTAGGTAAGCGAATTCACCATCTGCTGCCATAATTTCTTTAATCCCCGCAGTAAAAGCAGCCTCATCACTAACATCAAAACCGATAACCTCAGCTGATCCGCCAGCGTCTATAATAGCTGTCTTAACTGCATTTGCTTGTTCTTCGCCACTTCGATAATTAACCCAAACTTTTAGACCATAAGCTGCTAGACCTTTTGCAATCTCTGCACCAATTCCTCTACTTGCTCCGGTTACTAAAACATTTTTTCCACTAAATTTCATATATACTTTCCTTTTCTCAATTTATATTAAACTATGATCCATCTGGGATGGTTTTGCTATACCCATCAACTCTAAAACAGTTGGTGCAATATTATTTAATCCACCAGTTTCAACTTTATGCACACCATCAGCCATCACAAAACACCAAACCTTACCAACGGTATGATTGGTTAAAATATTACCTGAGCTATCACGCATCTCCTCACAGTTTCCGTGATCAGAAGTAATTACTAAGGCATAATCTTCATCTTTTGCTTTTTGCACAATCAAACCAAGCTGAGTATCTACTGTATTTACTGCTATTTTTGCTGCTTCAAAGTCACCAGTGTGCCCAACCATATCCCCATTGGCAAAATTCACTACAATAAAATCAGTATGGGCATCCATCCCTTTTAATACGGCTTCGCCTACTTCTGGCGCGCTCATTTCAGGTTTCATATCATAAGTACGTACGTCAGGACTAGGAATTAGAACACGTGATTCATTTAAGTATGGTTCATCTATTCCTCCATTTAAAAAGAAAGTCACATGGGCATACTTTTCAGTCTCTGCCGTGTGTAGTTGTGTCAAACCCTGCGCACTGATAACTTCTGCTAAAGTGTTTTTAGGAGGCTCTTTACTAAACAGAACTGGATAGTTGAAAGACTTATCATACTCTGTAATGGTCGCAATATTAACGTTCTTAAACTCTCTCTTAAAACCTTCAAAACTTTCATCACCAAGCGCTGTGACAAATTCTCTCATTCTATCACTTCTAAAGTTGATAGTTAAAACACTGTCTCCTGCTAACATTCCTTGATAACCATGAAAGGCTGTTGGCACTAAAAATTCATCATATACATTTTGTGCATAAGAGTTTTCTATATAGTCGCTTGGTGAGTTGTCTGTACAGGGACTTGCATTCACAATAGCATTATAGCCCTGCTCTACTCTGTCCCATCTACTGTCTCTATCCATAGTATAAAAACGTCCGCCTATTGTGGCAATTTTAATATTATCATTACAGTGTGCCAATACTTGATTCAAATATAAATTAGCAGAACTAGGGCTCACATCTCTACCGTCTGTTATCAGGTGAAGCAGTACCTCTTTTCCTTTCGCTGCAGCAATCTCAGCCAAGCCTAAAAAGTGATCAATATGCGAATGCACACCACCATCACTCATCAAGCCTACTAAGTGAATTCTATTAGAGCTTTTCATCAATGTTTTAAGACTACTATTGTCTTTTAGCGTACCTTCGTCTAATGCCAATGAGACCTTTACAAGATCTTGATAAAGGACTCGTCCACTACCAATGCTCATATGTCCTACCTCAGAGTTACCCATTTGGCCTTCAGGTAAACCAACACTTAAACCAAAAGTATCAATTAATGAATGCGGAACTTCACTAAACAATTTATCATATGTTGGTTTGATAGCGTTATGAAAAGCATTATGTTCGCTCTTTTCACTAAATCCTATACCATCTGTTATGACCAAAATAGCTTTTTTTGCCAATGCGTATCCTTATTTAACCCAATATTTCATACGATTATATTAAAATAAGTCTTTGTAACTAATAACACTCCAATACTCGATATACAGTTAAAGGCGCATATGCTCTATTTTTTATACTCATTTTTTGATATCAACCTCTTTCAATACATTTCTGTTCGCGCTGGCTTCTCATTTTTCATAGCTCTAAGCATCACTTTATTTGCTATTCCAAGATTTATAGCTTGGGCGCAAAGAACCTCTTCACACCAGCCTATCAATGAGGATGCACCGGATTCTCACCAAGCTAAAAGTTCAACCCCAACTATGGGTGGAATTGTATTCATAGGCGCTACCATAGTTGCCTCACTTTTTAGTATGAAACTCTTTGATATTTATAGTCTTATAGGTCTTTTTATACTTCTCACTTTTTCTTGGATTGGATTTAAAGATGACATCGCTAAAATAAGAAAAAATCAAAACAGTGCTGGATTATCACCTCGACAAAAACTCTTTTTTCAGATTTTCTACAGCGCGCTGTCCATGATAGCACTCTGTCTATTTGCAGAATTTAATACCGATCTTTATCTCCCTTTTGTTAAAAACCCTATCCTTGATATGACGTATGCATCCATACCATTTTGGATATTCATATTGGTAGCCACTTCAAATGCTGTGAATCTAACAGATGGGCTTGATGGTTTGGCCACCGTTCCCTCACTCTTTTCGTTAACAACCCTTATTGCCTTAGTTTATATCACAGGTCATACCGGAATGAGCAGCTACCTACTACTGCCTAACTTCCCTGTTGGAGAGGTAGTTATAATTGCCGCTGCACTCTCTGGCGCACTGGTTGGTTTTCTATGGTTCAATTCACATCCTGCAGAAATATTTATGGGGGACAGTGGCTCATTAGCTATTGGAGCTTTTATAGCTTATATGGCCATTATCTCTAAAAGTGAAATTTTACTTATTTTAATTGGCCTGATATTTGTAATTGAGACGGTCTCCGTTATTTTACAAGTAGGTTCTTACAAGCTTCGTAAGAAAAGAGTCTTTTTAATGGCCCCTATTCATCATCACTTTGAGATGAAAAATTGGGCTGAAAATAAAATCATCGTTCGCTTTTGGATCATCGCTATGCTTTCAAACATCTTAGCACTCATCTCACTAAAGATTCGATAATGCAGCGCGTTTCACTTTTTGGATATGGTAAGACAACCAAGGCATTGGCTAAACATTTTCCCGCATGTACTTACTATGATGATAATGTAAATAAACCCTTTAAAGATGACTTGGGAAACAGTGTTAAACCACCTCGCGATTTTAACCCAACGCGCAGTGATTTACAGATACCTTCTCCTGGGATGAATCCCAACCATCCACTCATAAAAAATGCTCACAATCTAATCAGCGAATATGACTATTTTTCAAAGAACATGCCCTTTTCAATTTGGATTAGTGGTACCAATGGTAAAACGACAACCACACAGATGATGGGTACTCTACTAGAAGATAGAGACGCAATTATAGGGGGTAATGTTGGTATCCCATTAGGGGACTTAGATCCTAATAAAAAAATATGGATTCTAGAGAGTAGCTCATATACACTGCACTACACAAACATTGCCTCTCCCAATGTATATATCTTACTCCCTATTTCCCCAGATCATCTTTCATGGCATGGAAATTTTGACGAGTATATTAAAGCCAAGCTGAAACCTCTTCTACGCATGAAAGAAGGCGAACTTGCCATAATTCCAAAAGAGTATGAATCTTATCTGCCCTCTTCAGCGTTTATCAAAAGCTATGAATCTGTAACTGATTTGGCACAGCAGTTTGATATTGACATGTCAAAGATTAATTTCAAGGGTGGATTTCTTCTTGATGCACTTTTAGCACTGTGTGTAGAAAAATCCCTTTTCGATACGATTAGTTATAATAAGATCAATGCATTCACCCTTGAGAAGCATAGACAAGAGCGTATAGAGGACAATCAGGGACGTATTTGGATCAATGATTCAAAAGGAACCAATATTGACGCTACACAAGCTGCTTTAGATGCGTACAGTGATAAAAAAATATATCTTATCCTAGGGGGAGATGATAAGGGGGTAGAACTTACTCCACTTTTTGAAAGTCTACAAAAAGTGGATGTGGAGATATATGCTATAGGGGCCAATGAAGAACGTCTAATCAAATATGCGCATAAATTTAATATAAAATGTAACCAATCATCAACCATTGAGCGCGCAGTAAAAGAGATAGACAGCAAACTCGATAAAAAAAGTATCGCACTACTTTCTCCAGCCGCAGCCAGTTTTGATCAATTTAAATCATACGAAGAGAGAGGGGATACTTTTAGAAGTTTGGTTAAGATGTAGTTAGTTCTACTTTTTATTTACTTAATTCCTAATTCACTTTTCTGTTTTTTATGAAGTTCTTCTTTTTGCTTGTCTATCTCAGCATCAATCTCTTTTTTATTGGCCAACTCTTTTCTCTTCTCTTTTTCTCTTAATCTCTCAACTTTTGAAGCATTAACATTTCCACTACTTTTTTTTACTTTGACTACTTTATTACCATTTTCATTAATATTTAAATACGACATAAATATACTCAAATCTAATTTATCAGCATTGACTTCATAAAAAAGTTCAAGCTCTATAAGTGACTTCTCATTTTCAAGTAAATTTGAATCTAAGAGTAATTTAATATCTTTCAATTTAGCATCAGCAATAGCTTTTTTATAAGCAACTCTGGCTATTCTAGTATAGTAATCATTCTCTTTTGAAAGTTTACGTAAGGTATTAAGATATTCTTTAGGCGAGATTGCTGTAGGGTTGTGATCAGAAATCATCTGACCTTGTTTCTTTGCTTCACTCGTTGTAAACATATACTCAAATATTTTTTTATGATGTGCTTCTAATGTTTCAACTTGCAATAAAAGATCTATTCCATTGGCATTATCATAAATTTTATCCCCTAAAGAGGCATATATAGCTGGGTTTTGTGCATAAAGTGTATTAAGTAGTAAAAAAGTTAATAATAATAATTTCATAATAATCCTAGTTTAAAAATGTGATTGTACACAACATCGACAAAAAATGAGATAAAAAAAGGAATTTTAGTGTGAATATAATATTTCTAAGGCAAGTGCCTTAGAAAGGAGAGTCAAAAGACTATCCGTTACGTTTTTTCTGAATCTCTTCAGCAACATTACGTGGAACATCAGCATAGTGATCAAATTCCATAGAGTATGTTGCACGACCTTGAGTTGCAGAACGAAGGTCAGTTGAGTAACCAAACATTTCTGAAAGTGGAACAAATGCATCAACAATTTTGTTACCTGAACGGTCACCCATATTGTTAACTTGGCCACGACGACGGTTAAGGTCACCAATAACGTCACCCATGTAATCCTCAGGAACTTCAACTTCAACTTTCATTAAAGGTTCTAAAATTGCTGGATTGGCTTTACGACAAGCTTCTTTGAAGCCCATAGATGCAGCCAATTTAAACGCCATTTCATTTGAATCGACATCATGGTAAGAACCATCATAAAGTGTAACATCGATATCTTCCATTGGATAACCAGCAAGAACACCAGTTTGCATCGCTTCTTTACAGCCTTTTTCAACAGCAGGAATAAACTCTTTTGGAACTGATCCCCCTTTAATTGCATTAGTAAATACAAATCCAGAATCTGCTTCACCTGGCTTAACAGTAAGATAAACGTGACCAAATTGTCCACGACCACCAGATTGCTTAGCGTATTTATACTCTTGGTTAACAGTCTCTTTAATTGACTCTCTGTATGAAACTTGTGGCGCGCCAACTTCAGCTTCAACATTAAACTCGCGTCTCATACGATCTACAAGAATCTCAAGGTGTAACTCACCCATACCAGAAATAATAGTTTGACCAGTTTCATCATCAGTATGAACACGGAAAGAAGGATCTTCTGCAGCAAGTTTACTTAATGCAATACCCATTTTTTCTTGATCCGCTTTAGTTTTTGGTTCAACAGCAACAGAGATAACTGGTTCAGGGAAATCCATACGCTCTAAGATAACTTTTTCACCATTAGCAAGTGTATCACCAGTTGTTGTATTTTTAAGACCAATAACTGCACCGATTTCACCAGCATAAATCTCTTTAACTTCTTCACGTTTGATAGCGTGCATCTTAACGATACGGCCGATACGCTCTTTTTTATCTTTAGTTGTGTTGTGAACAAATGAACCAGCTTCAAGTGAACCACGATATACACGAACAAAAGTAAGAACACCAACAAATGGATCTGTCATAATTTTAAATGCAAGTGATGCAAAATCACCCTCATCAGTTGAAGGAACAGCAACTTCTACTTCTTCATCATCCATTAATGTACCCATGATCGCTTCTGATTCAACAGGAGAAGGTAAGTAAGCAACAACAGCATCAAGTAAAGTTTGAATACCTTTGTTTTTAAACGCAGTACCACATACCATTGGAACGATTGCCATACCTAGAGTTGCCGCTTTAATCGCTGCAGAAATTTCTTCTTCAGAAATTTCTTCGCCTTCTAAAAATCTCTCAGCAAATTCTTCATTACCGTCAACTTCAGAAATAGACTCTAGCATCTTCTCTCTATACTCATCACATTTATCTTGTAGGTTTGCAGGAATTTCTTCTACATGGTAGTTAGAACCCATAGCAGCATCTTTATCCCATACAATAGCTTTCATTTTAACTAAATCTACAACACCATCAAATTCAGCTTCAGCACCGATTGGCACTTGAATAGGCACTGGATTACCTTTTAGTCTTTCACGAATTTGAGTCTCAACTTCAAAGAAGTCTGCACCCGTTCTATCCATTTTATTAACAAAAACAATAGATGGAACTTTATAACGATTTCTTTGTCTCCAAACTGTTTCTGATTGAGGCTGAACGCCACCAACAGCACAGAATACTGAAACAGCACCATCGAGTACACGCATAGAACGTTCAACTTCAATAGTAAAGTCAACGTGTCCCGGAGTGTCAATAATGTTAATTTGCTTTTTTTCCCATTCACAAGTAGTTGCAGCAGAAGTAATTGTAATACCACGCTCTTGCTCTTGTTCCATCCAGTCCATAGTAGCAGCACCATCATGAACCTCACCGATCTTATGTTCAACGCCAGTGTAGAATAAAATTCTTTCTGTTGCTGTAGTTTTACCTGCATCAATGTGTGCAGCAATACCGATGTTTCTTACGTCTTCTAGCTTATGTGATCTTGCCATATTATTTATACCTTGGGGTTATATTTTAGAGTTGAACCTCTTTGAACAATCTAGTAATCTAAACTGATCAAAGAGGTACGAGAAATTGTACCAACTCGAAAGAGTATGGTACAAAAAATTTATTGCGAAATGATTACCAGCGATAGTGAGCAAATGCTTTATTTGCTTCAGCCATTCTATAAGTATCTTCTTTCTTCTTGAACGTTGCACCTTTATCAGTTGCAGCGTCCATAAATTCATTTGCCAAACGCTCAGCCATAGTACGCTCATTTCTCTTACGAGATGCGTCTACGATCCAACGGATTGCTAATGAAGTTTGACGTACAGGACGAACTTCTACTGGAACTTGATAAGTTGCTCCACCTACACGACGTGATTTAACTTCAATCACTGGCTTGATGTTTTCAATTGCTTCATTGAATACTTCAATACCTTTTTTCTCTCCACGAGAACTGATAATGTCTAATGCAGAGTATAAAATTTTCTCAGCTGTACTTTTTTTACCATCTAACATTACTTTGTTGATGAATTTTGTTAATAGTTTACTTCCGTAAACTGGATCTGGCATGATTTCACGTACCGGAGCTTTTCTTCTTCTCATAATTTTCCTTCAATTTTTTCAAATTTACTCAAAACACATAATATGTCCTGACAGCTTGAATATTTTATAGTTTTAAACGGCTAAGCCGAAATTATTTCTTTGGCTTCTTAGTACCGTATTTAGAACGTGCAACAGTTCTGTTGGCAACACCAGCAGTATCCAATGCACCACGAACGATGTGATACTTAACACCAGGTAAATCTTTAATACGACCACCACGTACAAGTACGATAGAGTGTTCTTGAAGGTTGTGACCCTCACCACCAATGTATGAGATAACTTCAAAACCAGAAGTTAAACGAACTTTTGCGACTTTACGTAAAGCCGAGTTAGGTTTTTTTGGAGTAGTTGTATATACACGAGTACATACACCACGACGTTGTGGACAAGAGTCAAGTGCAGGTGATTTTGATTTTTTAATCACACGCTTGCGCTCTTTACGAATCAGTTGATTGATTGTAGGCATAGTTTTCCTTATATAATTTGTTCCAGTAGATTACCCGTTAGGGAGTAATAAACGCGCAATTATACCCAAATGTGTTTAAATGAAGCTTTATTTAAGATTGTAATAATATTTGAAAAAAGGAAAATATATAAGTTGAGTTAAAACTCAAAAGAGTGATGTAATTGCAAGGCGCATAGTGAGGAAGCGCACTAATGTGCGTGACGAACGTAGCAACGCAGCAAGTGCGTTGCTATTTTGAGTTTTTTTAAACTTCTTCGTCGAAGATTAGCTCTTCGTCTTTAAATATACCTGTTCCAACTGGAATAGTTCTACCAATAATAACATTCTCTTTAAGGTCATTAAGATCATCAACTTTAGCAGAAACCGCAGCCTCTGTAAGTACTTTAGTTGTATCTTGGAATGACGCCGCTGAAATAATCGAGTCAGCAGAAACTGCTGCACGTGTGATACCTACTAGGAATGGCTCAGCAATTGACGGCTCACCACCTAGACGTAAAATTTTCTCATTTTCGATTTTGAATTTTGCTTTAGAGATAAGATCACCTTCAATGAACTTCGTATCTCCAGAGTCTAAAATTTTAACCTGACGTAACATTTGAGTAAAGATAACCTCAATATGCTTATCCGCAATATTTACCCCTTGACGACGGTAAACTTTTTGAACTTCTGCAACTAAGAAGTTGTAAAGACCACGTGTTCCCATGATACGTAGAATCTCATGAGAAGCGACAATACCATCAGTTAAACGCTCACCAGTATGCACAAACTCACCTGGAGAAACGATAGCAACCAATGTTTTATCAACAAAGTACTCTTTAATCATACCATTTTCAGATGAAACAATTAGACGCACTTTTCCACGAAGTGGCTTACCAATAGAAACCACACCATCAAGCTCAGCAATTAATGCAGTAGCCTTTGGTTTACGTGCTTCAAAAAGCTCAGATACACGTGGAAGACCCCCAGTGATATCACTTGATTTTTGAAGTGCTTTAGGTGTTTTTGCCAATACATCGGCAATACTAACGGTAGCACCATCTTGAACATACACTGCTGTTTTAGAATCAACCGCATAACGAATAATTTCGCCACTGTCCGTTGCTAATATAATCGCAGGTTTTCTATCACTAGGAATATGCTCATTAATCATCAATCTAGTTTTACCCGTTAATTCATCAAATTGTTCAGATGCTGTTTCACCAGCATTGATATCTTCAAAAGTAATGGTACCACTCGTTTCAGAGATAATTGGATCAGTATATGGATCCCATTCAGCAATAACTGTTGACTCTTCGCTTGATGGACGTGCTAAAAGTGTATCACCCTCAACTTGCATGTCATCATCTTGTTCAACAATTGATCCACGAGCAATGTAATGACGAATTGCTTCACGAGAAGAACCGTCTACAATAACTGCAAATAGACCTTTCTCTGTCACTTCATAACCTGTTTTAATACCTTCAAAACGCTCTAAGTAATCGCCTTTAAGCAAGAAGTATTTAACTTGTCCTTGCTCTTTAGCATAAAGTTTTTGTGTAACTGGTGCGCCATCGTCAACCATAATTTCAGAAGCATATGGAATACGATTTGGTACATTCCAAGCATCTTTAATTGTTTCAACAATAGAATCATCAGCGGTAACCTTAGTCCCAGCAGTATATGGAAGATAAATTTTACCTTCAATTTTACCACTAACACCAGCCAGCTCATTTGGCTTAGCAATTTCATTTTTTCTAAGTGTGTAGCGCGCTGTCTCTTTAGCACCAATAACACTTACTGTAACTTCATCATGAAGTGAAACAATCTCTAACTCACCATCAAAAGGTGCTTTAATTTTTGGTTCAACTAAAAGAACAGCTGCATTACGACGATTTGCCACAATGTTTTTGTCCTCTTTGGATCTGTAAGTTTTCATGTTGTAGTAACGAATGAAACCTTCACGATCCGCAATAACTTGACGTTCTTCACGAGTACTAGAAGCCGTTCCACCAACGTGGAATGTTCTAAGTGTCAACTGTGTACCTGGCTCACCAATTGACTGCGCTGCTACAATACCAATAGCTTCACCACGACGAACAATTTCACCAGTTCCTAGATTTAGGCCATAACACTGAGAACATACGCCTTGTTCAGACTTACATGTCGTCGGTGTTCTAATATGTACCGCTTTAATTCCGGCTTCAGTGATTTTATCAGCTGAAAGTTCATCAATAAGCGTACCCTCTGGGTAAAGAATTTCATTAGTAATTGGATCAATAACATCTTCAGCAAGAACACGTCCATCAATACGATCAGCCAATGGCTCAATCATCTCATTACCAATTGAAATGTCCGTAATTTCGATACCTTCGTGAGAACCACAATCTTCTTCAACAATCTTAACATTTTGTGCAACATCAACAAGCTTACGTGTTAAATAACCCGCATTTGCTGTTTTAAGTGCTGTATCGGCAAGACCTTTACGCGCACCGTGGGTTGACGTAAAGTACTCAAGTACGTTTAGACCCTCTTTAAAGTTTGAGATAATCGGTGTTTCAATGATATCACCATTTGGTTTTGCCATAAGACCACGCATACCAGCTAGCTGACGGATTTGCGCAGCAGAACCACGAGCACCAGAGTCAGCCATCATATGAATAGAGTTAAATCCATCTTTATCGGTTTCAACAAGATTCATCATCATGCCTGCAACCGTGTTATTAGTATCTGTCCAAACATCAATAATTTTATTGTAACGCTCTTGCTCCGTTAGAAGACCTGCTTCAAACTGTTTTTGAATCTCAATAACTTTGTTTTTAGAATTAATAATTAACTCTTCTTTTTCATCTGGGATAATAACATCATCAATTGAGATTGAAACACCTGCTTCAGTTGCAGATTTAAAACCTAGATTTTTCAATCTATCAAGAAAAGATGCTGTAATGGCAATACCACCTTCAGGGTGTTTTTGTACAAAGTCAACAATCGCATTAATTGCTTTTTTCTTCATTGGCTTGTTCCATAAATCAACAGGAACAAACTCTGGAAGAATTGCTTTGAAAAGTAAACGACCCGCAGTGGTATGAAGCATTCTACCATCAACACGTGTACGTACTTTTGCATGAAGGTCAAGTGCATTATGCTCAATTGCAATAGTCACTTCGTCAGCATTAGCAAACAATTTGTTGGCACCCTTAACACCATTTTTCTCTAGTGTAAGGTAGTAAAGACCAAGAACCATATCTTGTGATGGTGTAGCAATCGCCTTACCAGATGCTGGAAGAAGAATATTCATAGATGCCAACATCAATACTTTTGCTTCTGCAATTGCTTCAGCTGAAAGTGGAATATGAACCGCCATTTGATCCCCATCAAAATCGGCATTAAATGCCGCACAAACTAATGGATGAAGCTGAATAGCTTTACCATCAATAAGTTTCGGATGAAAGGCTTGAATAGAAAGCTTATGAAGTGTTGGTGCACGATTCAATAGAATCGGATAACCATCAACGATTTCACTTAGACATTCCCAAACTTCATTTGTTTGGTTTTCAATCATATTTTTAGCTTGTTTTACTGTGGTTGCATAACCCTTATCTTCAAGTTTTGCAATAATATGTGGCTTAAATAGCTCAATCGCCATTTTCTTAGGTAATCCACACTCATCCATACGTAAAGATGGTCCAACAACAATAACAGAACGTCCAGAGAAGTCAACACGTTTACCAAGAAGATTCTGACGGAAACGACCTTGCTTACCTTTAATGACTTCTGAAAGTGATTTAAGTGGACGTTTGTTAGCACCTTTAACAGCATTCGCACGACGACCATTATCAAATAGTGCATCAACAGACTCTTGTAACATACGTTTTTCATTACGTACAATAATCTCTGGAGCTTCAAGTTCGATAAGACGCTTAAGACGTTGATTACGGTTGATAACACGACGATATAAATCATTTACATCAGAAACCGCAAATTTACCACCATCTAGTGAAACTAGAGGACGAAGATCAGGCGGAAGAACTGGAAGCATTGTGAGCATCATCCAAGCTGGATTATTACCAGAATTTAGAAATGACTCAACAACTTTAAGACGTTTAACAATAGTTTTCTTCTTCGCTTCTGATTTAGTAGCACCAAAGTCTTCTTTTAGACTTGCAAAAAGATCAACAAGGTCAATATCATTTAAAAGATCACGAATAACTTGCCCACCCATATGCGCTTCAAAGCCACTCTCAGAATAACGAGACATCAATGTACGGTATTGTTCTTCATTTAAGACATCATATTTAGCTACAGCAGTTGCTTGATCTGCATCATAAAATGCTTCGCCGCCCTCTTGAACGATGTATGCTTCATAATAAAGTACGCGCTCTAAATCTTTCATTTTCACACCAAGTAGTGTACCGATACGTGAAGGTAAAGAAGAAACATACCAGATATGTGCAACAGGTGTTACAAGATCAATGTGACCCATACGTACACGACGTACTTTAGTTGAAGTAACTTCAACTCCACATTTCTCACATACTACACCTTTATAACGCATCTTTTTGTATTTACCACAAAGACACTCATAGTCACGTACTGGACCAAAGATTTTTGCACAAAATAGACCATCACGCTCTGGTTTTAATGTACGATAATTAATAGTCTCAGGCTTTTTAACCTCACCATGACTCCAACTAGCAACCTTCTCAGGGCTTGCTAATCTGAACTGTAATTTTTTAATATCCGTAGGACGTTTGTCCTCAGTGACTTCTACTGGTACTAGTTTACTCATCGTCTTCAACCTCGTCATAAATCTCTACATCTAGTGCAAGAGCTTGTAGCTCTTTTGTTAATACAAATAGTGTTTCAGGAATTCCTGAAGGTGGTACTACCTCACCTTTTGTGATTGCTTTATAAGCACGTACACGACCTTCAACATCATCTGATTTGATCGTCAACATCTCTTTAAGAACTGCTGATGCTCCGTATGCTTCAAGAGCCCATACTTCCATCTCACCAAATCTTTGTCCACCAAATAGTGCTTTACCACCAACTGGTTGTTGTGTCACTAAAGAGTATGGTCCAGTTGAACGTGCATGTACTTTTTCATCAACCAAGTGATGTAGTTTAAGTATATACATATAACCAACGTTTACACGCTCTTTAATCTGTGAACCAGTTTTACCATCAAATAGAACTGTTTTACCATCTGCATCCATCTTTGCCAATTCAAATAGCTGTAAAAACTCTGCAGCATTTGTTCCCTCAAAGATTGGCGTTGCAAATTTAACACCCTTAGCCCAGTCACGTGCATGCTCAAGAAGTTCATCATTGCTCATTGCAGCGATTGTCTCTTTAGCATTCATCAAGCGCGCTACGTCAGCAATGGCAACCATTTTTTCACGTAGATCATTGATAAAGTCACTTTGTTGTTTGTCAAATGTATCTTGAATTTGAAGACCAAGCTCACGCCCGACCATACCAAGATGCATTTCAAGAATCTGTCCAATATTCATACGTGAAGGAACCCCTAGTGGATTCAAACATACGTCTACAGAACGACCATCTTTCATATATGGCATATCAACTTCAGGAACGATAATAGATACAATACCTTTATTACCGTGACGTCCTGCCATTTTATCACCAACTTTTAACTTACGTTTAGTAGCGATATAAACTTTAACATACTTAACAACACCATTTGGAAGAATGTCATCTTTTTCTAGGATAGCCAATTTCTCTTCATGCTCATCACGGAAAAGTTTTTTCTGCTTTTGGAAATGGTTTTTAGTACTGTTATATTTAGCTTGAACATCTTCGCTAAATGCTTTAACAATAGAGTTCATAGCAAAACGAGATACTTCAACTAAATCAGCAGCTGCGATTTTATCGCCTACTTTATAGTCATTTCCACTGACACTAACATCAGAAATAAGCTCTTGTTTAGTTAATAAATCAGAAACACGTAGCATCTCTTCTTTATCAATCATAAGTAGTCTGTCGTAATGTTCTCTTTCGTATTCATCACGCTCATCTTGCTCAGCTTTTAGTGCGCGTTCATCTTTTTCATAACCTTTTTTAGTAAAGATTTTGATATCAACGATAACACCTTCCATAGATGGTGGACAGTAAAGTGATTTGTTCACTACGTGTCCTGCTTTTTCACCAAAGATAGCACGTAATAAACGCTCTTCTGGAGTTGGTTTTACTTCACCTTTTGGTGTTACTTTACCAACAAGAATCATTCCACCGCTTACATAAGTACCAAGTTTAACGATACCTGATTCATCTAAATGCGCTAAATCTTCATCACGAACATTTGGAATATCACGAGTAATCTCTTCAACACCATGTTTAAGCTCACGTGCTTCAACTTCTTTTTCATAAGTATGTACAGAAGTGTATAAATCTTCACGAATCATACGTTCAGAGATAACAATCGCATCCTCATAGTTGTAACCGTTCCATGGCATAAAGGCGACCATAGCATTAACACCAAGTGCCAACTCACCTCTGTCCATATTTGGACCATCAGCAATAATTTGACCAGCAGCAACTTCTTGACCAACTTTTACAGAAGCTTTTTGAGTAAATGTTGTATTTTGATTCGTACGAAGATTTTTCTCCAAAGAGTAATAATCAATAAATGCACCATTATCATCTTCACCCATTACGTAGATATGTTTACCATCTACTTTCTCAATTTTACCAGCGCGATCTGCTTTAATACATTCCCAAGCATCACGAGCAACAAGTTTTTCCATACCTGTTCCAACCATAGGTGCTTGTGTGCGTAAAAGAGGCACCCCTTGACGTTGCATATTTGATCCCATTAGAGCACGATTGGCATCATCATGTTCTAAGAAAGGAATTAATGAAGCTGCTACACCAACAACCATGTGAGACAGAAGATCTGAATACTCACAAACAGATGGGTCTTTAAGCATTACTTCACCATCTTGACGAACTTCAATTAAAGCCTCTTCAAAAACGCCATCATCACTCTTTTTATTAGAAGCAGCAGCAATCATTACGCCCTCTTCTTGAGTTGCAGTAAGGTAGATAACTTCGTCCGTTACTTTACCATCGACAACTTTGTTATAAGGAGCTTCAATAAATCCATGCTCATTAACTTTAGAGTAAGTAGCAAGCGTATTAATAAGACCAATATTTTGACCCTCTGGAGTCTCAATTGGACAGATACGACCGTAGTGAGTAGGATGAACATCACGTACTTCAAAGCCGGCGCGCTCTTTAACAAGACCACCTTCACCAAGTGCAGAAAGACGACGCTTATGTGTTACTTCTGATAGTGGATTGGTTTGATCCATAAACTGAGAAAGTTGTCCACCTGAGAAAAACTCAATAATGGTTGATGTAATCATTTTTGAGTTGATAAGATCATGAGGCATAAGCTCAGTAATCTGACCACTCATAGTAGACAATTTATCACGAATCGCTTTTTGCATTTTGATAAGACCATTATGCAACTCATTACCAAGAAGCTCACCAATTGAACGGATACGTCTGTTACCTAAGTGATCTCTATCATCAATATGACCTTGACCATTTTTAACTTTGATAACATATTTAACAGTAGCAATAAGATCTTCAGAAGTTAAAACTGTTACATATTCTGGAATATCTAAACCAAGTTTATGATTCATTTTCATACGACCAACCCGTGTTAAATCATAACGCTCAGGATCAAAGAAAAGTTGATTAACAAAAACTTTTGCCGCTTCTTTAGTTACTGGCTCACCTGGACGCATTACTTTATAAATACGAATAGCAGCTAAATCATTTTCGTCTTCAATACCTTCAGTTTGCTTGATAAGTTTCAATGAATCAACATCAGCAATAAACGCATTAATGATTGAACCATCAACACCTTCAGCCAAATCATTAGCAATTACAAATGACTCAACACCTGCTTCAAGCATTTTCTTCAATTTAGTCTCATCAAGTGATGTCATCGTATCAAAAAGAACTTCACCAGTTTCAGGATTGATAATTGGCTCTGCTAAGTAACGCTCACCTAAGATATCAGTAGGATAAATAACTTCATCAAGTCCATCTTCAATTAATTTTTGCGCTTTTTTACTTGAAAGACGTTTACCCTCAGTTAAAAGAACCTTACCATTTGTATCAGTTAAGTCATATGGTAAACGACCTGCAAATGCACTTGGCTCAAAAGACATAGTGAACTGGTTATCATGAACCTTAAGAGTTTGTAATGGATAAAACAGTTTTAAGATATCTTGTTTTGAGTAACCTAATGCTCTAAACATAATAGTAACAGGCACTTTACGACGCTTGTTAATTCTCATATAAAGAATATCTTTAGGATCATACTCAAAATATAACCATGAACCACGGTCTGGAATAATTTGACCCGTATAAATCAGTTTATTTCCTGCAGTAGTAGACGCTTCTTCTTTAAAAATAACACCTGGGCTACGGTGAAGCTGATTTACAACAACACGTTCTACCCCATTTACAATAAACGAAGTACGCTCAGTCATTAAAGGTATATCACGAACAAAAATAGTCTGCTCTTTAATATCTTTTACACCCAACTTCTCTTTTGTGTTTTCATCACGGTCCCATAAAACAAGACGTGTTTTCATTTTTAATGAAACAGCGTAAGTTAATCCACGTTCCATACATTCACGTACAGTGTACTTAGGTTTTCCAACTTCGCTTCCTAGATACTCTAGTGTAAGACGATTTTGTGAATCATGAATTGGGAATGAAGATGAAAAAACTTTTTCGATTCCACTTTTAGTACGATCTTTAGCTTCCATCATTAGGAAGGTGTCATACGAACTTTGTTGAAGTTGCAATAGATTAGGTACTTCAATTTGTTGAGCTGATTTAGAGAAGTCTACGCGTAAGCGATTCCCTGAATGAAGCGAATTTAACATTAGCTGCCTTTAATAAATGTAAATTGAAAATTGAGTAAGTAGTTACGTTTACTACTTAGGTAAGTGTCTCAGGCGTCCCTGAACAGACCACTAGTGAAAGATGTCAGTGGCTTTTTAACGACAAAAGGGTCATTAATAGAAGTGACTATATCACAACTATTAATGACCCTGAGGTCATGAGAAAGCAGATGCTTTCTCAAGTAAATATTAATTAGTAAAAACTATTTAACTTCTACAGATGCACCAGCTTCTTCTAAAGTAGCTTTAGTTGCTTCGGCAGTATCTTTATCAACACCTTCTTGAAGTGCTGTAGGACAACCGTCTACTGCAGCTTTTGCTTCTTTAAGACCTAAACCAGTAATAGCACGAACTGCTTTAATTACATTGATTTTTTTCTCGCCAGCACCCGTAAGGATAACATCAAATTCAGTTTGCTCAGCAGCTCCACCAGCGTCGCCGCCAGCAGCACCAGCAACAGCAACAGGCTGTGCAGATACACCAAATTTTTCTTCAAATTCTTTTACTAACTCAGATAATTCTAACACAGAAAGGTTAGAGATAAATTCTAATACGTCTTCTTTAGTTGTAGCCATTTTAATCTCCTAAGATTAATTACGCAAAAAGAACAAAATTCTTTCTACTACGTTAGCAGTATGCTAACATTTTGTTGATCTGTAAAACAGACACTATTTAAAAAAATTAGTACTGCTTACGCAGCAGCTTCTTCTTCTTTTTTAATTCTAAGAGCGTCAAGTCCAACAGTAAAGTTACGTACAGGAGCGATCCATGTAGCAGCAAGCATACCAAGTAACTCTTCACGTCCTGGTAATTTAGAGAATGCAGTAACAGTTGCAGCATCAGTAGCTTCGCCATCAATATATGCATATCTAGTTACAAAAGTCTCATTTGCTTTAGCAAATTCAGCAACAGTTTTAGCAGTTGCAATTGAATCTTCACCCCAAATAAAAATATTTGTATCAGTGATTTCAATTCCTGACATGTCGCAGTTTTTAAGAGCAACAGTAGCAAGTGAATTTTTAACAACTTGAACTTTTACATCTTTAGAACGAGCAATATTACGTAGGCCTTCTAAATTTAGATGGCTAATTCCACGATAATCACACATTACAACAGCGCCAGCAGTCTTGAACTCACCAGTAAGGTTTTCAATAATTGCAGCTTTTTGTGTTTTAGTCATAGTTTCTCCTTTCCAGACAAACTTCAAGAAGGGCGATTGTAATAATCGTTTGAGCTTACGCCCCTAACTATCTTAAGTCCATAATATATATTTGAAATAAAATTTCAAATCGAAAATCTGGAAGATTTCCTATAAGAAATTTCAGGAGTGCAATTATACTGAAATGAAGCTTAATTATATATAAAATGAAGTTTTGTATTATAAAGAGTGTAGGTATGAGGATTTAAAGTGAATGAATAAGTAGCATAAAGCACTTATTCATTCAAGGTTATAATTATTTGATATCTGCTAATTCAGAAAGGTCAAATTTAACTGCTGGGCTCATTGTTAATGAAAGCGCTGCATTTTTAATGTAACGACCCTTTGCAGAAGCTGGTTTTTGTTTATTGATAGCAGCAACAAATGCACTGATATTTTCAGCAATTTTGTCAGCATCAAAAGAAACTTTACCAATACCTGCATGGATATTACCTTTTTTATCAACACGGAAAGCAACTTGGCCACCTTTAACGTTGTTAACTGCAGTAGCAACATCAGGAGTTACTGTTCCAGTTTTAGGATTTGGCATTAAACCTTTTGGCCCAAGAATACGACCAATTTTACCTACAAGACCCATACAATCAGGAGCAGCAACAACTACATCGAAGTTGAAGATTCCCTCTTTAATTTGGTCCACTAAATCGTCAGTACCAACGATATCAGCACCAGCTGCTTTAGCCTCATCAGCTTTAGCACCTTTAGCAAAAACTGCAACACGAACAGTTTTACCAGTACCATTTGGTAGTACAATCGCACCACGTACCATTTGATCAGCGTGACGAGGATCAACATTAAGATTCATAGCTATTTCGATTGTTTCATCAAATTTTGCTGATTTAAGATCTTTAATTAAAGCTGCAGATTCTGCAACTGAATAACTTTTTGTATTATCAATTTTTTCAATTAATGATTTGTAACGTTTACTTGCCATATTATTCTCCATAATAGTGTGCCGCATAAAAATATTTATTTTTATTACACAGGCTCTCCTTAAGAGAGCTAAGTGCCTTGTACTATTTGATAAGTCTGTTGCGGTCGACAGTACTTAAGTACAAAATTACTCTGTAGAGCTTAGTCTACGATTTCAACACCCATTGAGCGCGCTGAACCAGCAATAATTTTTGCTGCTTGTTCTTCATCATCAGTGTTAAGATCTTCGATCTTAGTTTTAACAATGTCTAAAAGCTGAGCTTTAGTTAGTTTACCAACCTTATTTAAAAGTGGATTATCAGTACCTTTTTTAAGACCTGCCGCTTTCATAATTAGCTCAGATGCTGGTGGTTGTTTAGTTGTGAAAGAAAAACTTCTATCACTATAAACTGTAATGACTACTGGAATTTTGAAACCCATTTTGTCTTTTGTTTTTTCATTAAATGCTTTACAGAATTCCATGATGTTAACACCACGTTGTCCTAGTGCGGGACCAACTGGTGGTGCCGGGTTTGCTTTACCAGCTGCGATGTGTAGCTTGATATAATCTGTGACTTTTTTTGCCATTATCTTTCCTTTGTGTTTATTAAATTATTTTTTCAACTTGAGTGTATGAGATATCAACAGGCGTAGCACGCCCAAAGATAGATACATTCAATTTAAGTGAACCGTGTTCCATATCATACTCATCTACTGTACCAGTAAAGTTCGCAAATGGACCATCGATAATACGCACAGTCTCACCATTTTCAAAGTAAACTTTAGGTTTTGGTGCTGCACGATTGTTCACACGATCTAAAATTACATTAATGTCATGCTCGCTAAGAGGTGTAGGACGGTTTGACTCCCCTACAAAACCAGACACTTTTGGAATCGCTTGAAGCATGTGTTGAACATTTGTATTTAGATCAAGTTTGATAAATACATACCCAGAGTATAAAGAACGCTCAGTTACTTTCTTTTTACCGTCTTTAACTTCAATAACATCTTCAGTAGGAACAATTACCTCTTCGATGATATCTTCTAGTTTGTTATCTTCTATAAGTAATAAAATTGCTTCTCTTACTTTTCTTTCACTTCCATAAGTCTGGATAGTGTACCATTCTTGTGCCATAACTACCCCTTAACCTAAAATTACTGAAAGCGTAGATGACATAATTAAATCTACCAATGCTAAAAATATTGAAATAAAAGTTACCACTAAAAAAACAGCAATAAATGCTTGCTTTACTTGTGGTTTAGTTGGGAATATAACTTTCGCCAATTCCAATTTAGAATTTCTGTAATACGTTGTAAATTTACTCATATCGTCCCTTGTCATTTCCGACAAATACAACTCGAAAGTTACATTGGTTGAAAATCAATTAAAGTGGCAGGCGTGGAGGGACTCGAACCCCCAGCACCCGGATTTGGAATCCGGTGCTCTACCATTGGAGCTACACGCCTAAAGTGAGTCAAAGAAAACTTTGACTCGAACTCTAAAGAAGAGGAACCTTACAGTTTCATCTCTTTATGTTCTGTGTGCTCACGACACCATTTACAGTACTTACGTACTGTAAATTTTTCTGTGTGAGTCTTTTTGTTTTTTGTTGTGTGATAATTACGTCTAGTACATTTCTCACAACCTAAGTGAATAGATTCTCTCATAATGTATTCCTAATTATCCAAGAATTTCAGAAACAACACCAGCACCAACAGTACGGCCACCTTCACGAATAGCGAAGTTAGTACCTTTTTCCATTGCGATAGGTGCGATAAGTTCAGCAGTAACAGTTAAGTTATCTCCTGGCATTACCATTTCAGTACCTTCTGGAAGAGTGATTGCTCCAGTTACGTCAGTTGTACGAACGTAGAACTGTGGACGGTAACCATTAAAGAATGGAGTATGACGACCACCCTCATCTTTAGAAAGGATATAAACCTCAGCAGTAAATTTAGTATGAGGATTAATAGTACCTGGCTTACATAGAACTTGTCCACGCTCAACAGCTTCTTTATCAATACCACGTACTAGAACACCACAGTTATCTCCAGCAACACCTTGATCCATCTCTTTACGAAACATCTCAATACCAGTTACAGTAGTTGTTTGTGTGTCTTTGATACCAACGATTTCAATTGAATCACCAATATTTACAAGACCACGTTCGATACGACCAGTTACAACTGTACCACGACCAGAAATTGAGAAAACATCCTCAACAGGCATTAGGAAATCTTTATCAGTTTCACGTTGTGGTTGAGGAATGTATGCATCAACAGTTTTCATTAGTTCAATGATTTTAGCTGACCAGTCACCAAGTGTACCAGATTTAGCTTCGTCAAGTGCTTTAACAGCAGAACCCGCAGTGATAGGTGTATCATCACCTGGGAAATCGTAGGTATCAAGTAGCTCACGGATTTCCATTTCTACTAGTTCCATTAACTCTTCATCATCAACTAGGTCTTCTTTATTCATGAAAACAACGATGTATGGTACACCTACTTGCTTAGAAAGAAGAATGTGCTCACGAGTTTGTGGCATTGGGCCATCCGCTGCAGAAACAACAAGAATAGCACCATCCATTTGTGCAGCA
>JADGDM010000027.1 GCA_016744905.1 Sulfurimonadaceae bacterium
CATCAGACCGATATTTCCTTCTTGAATCAAGTCAAGGAAAGGAAGACCACGGTTTGTATAACGTTTAGCGATAGAAACAACCAGACGTAGATTTGATTTTGCCATACGTGTCTTAGAAATCTCAGAAATCTTTTTACCACGTTTGATTTGTTCTAAGATATCTGCAAGCTTATCCGGATCCATATCAAAACTGTCTTTTGATGCTTCTTGTGTTTGAAGAAGTTTTTTGATCTCGATGTAGGTGCTAACCATTGTTGCCTCAGGTACACGTGCTGCAATATCTTCTTTGGTGAGTTCGATGATATTTTCTAAAATAATATCATGGTTCTTTTTAAGGGTATCATTAAAAAGTGGTAGAGCATACTCTAAACGTTTCAACTCTTTCTCAAATCCAGAGTCAGAGTTTAGTGCTGTCTCCATTGACTTAACCAGTTCATTAATAAGTTTAGATGTTGGTCCTAGGTCTAGAAGCTTCTCTTTTAAAATTTTCTTTTTAAATGCGGCTGCTAAGAAGTAATCAATATACTCTTGAGTTAACTCATTTTCGGTTAATTCAGGTGGCTCTTTATCTGTAGACTTAATCCAATCTTTTTTTGCTTTTTCTAGGGCCTTAAAGCTTGTCAAGACTTTTTCAACACGTTTTTTATCTTTAGCGGTTAATGTTTTTGATTGTGCTTCAGCATCTTTCTCTTCAGCACCTTCAGCTACTTCTTCTTTTTCATCTTCAAAGCTTTTAAAAAGTTCTTTAACGCGACGTTCTCTATTGATAAGCGGTTCGCGGTAGAATAGAATGAAGTCTATAAGATAAGGTACTGAACAGATAGCATCGATAATGATACCTTCTCCACCCTCAATCTTTTTAGAGATTTCAATCTCTTCTTCTTTTGTTAAAAGTGGGATCTGTCCCATTTCACGAAGATACATACGTACAGGAGAATCAGAACGTGACCACTCAAGGAGTTCATGTTCTTTTAAGATATCAAACTCTTCATTTGAAGCGTTTTCTAACATCTTTCTTTGAGCCGCTAGGCGCGCTGCAGCTTCTTTGTCATTAAGTAATTTTGCCAGTTCAGATGCTGTAAAGATACAAGCGCCTTTTTTCTGTGCAAGTTTAAGGACATTTTTTGATTGTGCGGCAGTAGGCTGTTTCTCAAAAAGATCAACAATAGACTCAAAAGTCATACAGTTATCGTTTTTGTGATCAGTAAATATTTTTTCTATGGCTTGGTTCAGTTCTTTTGCAGTCATTTACTTACAAACTCCTATTTTTAGGTACTTAGTTTAGTTTTAAAAAGTGGTGGATTATACCGAAATTATTATTAGGGATAACTTTTGTAGTAAAGAAATACTTAAAATAATAATTGGTACAACATTTGCTTTACCTTCTGTAATATCGACTAAAGAGCTGATTTCTTTAGTGAAATGTAATACTAGGAGCAAGGATGCAAACAGGTTATTATTCAGCAGCAGCAGGAATGGTTGCACAATTTAATCGTCTTGATACCATCGCAAATAATTTAGCCAACGTAAATACATCAGGATTTAAAAAAGACAATGTAATTACTGGTGATTTTATGCGTATTTATCAAGAAAAAAGAGATGATCTCTCTTTAGACAACAATACAAAAGAGAGTGCGGAGTTTTATAATAGAACCATTACCCGTGTTCCTCAAATTGTAGATTCATATACAGACCAAAGCGTAGGGACGATGCAGAAGTCCGACAATACTTTAGATTTTGCTCTTTCACGTGAAGGACTCTTTTTTGCAGTTAAAACACCTCAAGGGATTAGATTGACGCGTGATGGTTCATTTTCTATGGACGATCAAGGTAAATTGGTAACCAAGCAAGGTTATGAAGTTCTTTCAAATGATTATCTTGAAAGTGGTCAAGGGATTGAACTTGATGTGACACAAAATATTACAGAAGTGGATAAAAATGGAATGTTTTACTCTAATATCCCTGGAACTGCACAACTGGTTCAAAATAAACGAATGATGATTGTGCATCCTGAAAACCTTAATACTTTAGTAAAAGAGGGTGAATCTCTTTATGTTCCTGAATCATCTGACTTGAACCGCGTTCCTCAAAGTGGATCAGTTTTACAAGGTTTTGTAGAAGGAAGTAATGTCAATGCTGTACATGAAATGACAGCACTTATTGAAGCAAACAGATTGGTTGGCATGTATCAAAAAGTGATGGATTCACAAATGAACGACCTTAACAATGACGCAATAACTAAACTAGCATCGACTAGAGCCTAAGGATAAATTATGATTCAATCACTATACACTGCCTCAACGGGTATGAACTCAATGCAGACACAAATCGATACAACGGCCAATAATATTGCCAATGTAAACACCATAGGTTTTAAAAAGCAGCGCGCTGAGTTTGCTGACTTAATGTACCGAACGATGGAATATGCTGGAACATCAACCAGTGATACAACTAAATCACCAACAGGTATTGAAATCGGGTTGGGTTCACGTACTACGGCGATTAATCGTGTTTTCTCTGAAGGTAGTTTAAAACAGACAGATAATGAACTTGATATGGCGATTACAGGCGCAGGTATGTTTAAGCTAGAACTCCCTGATGGAACAGAAGTTTATTCACGTAATGGTGCTTATAAGTTAGATGAAAATGGGGCTATTGTAAATAGTGATGGCTATAAAATGGTTCCAGAAATTGTTGTTCCTGATGACGCAACAAACTTAACTATTGGTACGGATGGAATTGTTACTGTTGTTCAAGCAGGTCAAACGCAAGCAACACAAATCGGTCAAATTAATTTAAATAACTTTATTAATCCAGCAGGTTTACATGCGCTTGGTGATAATCTTTATGTTGAGACCGACAGTTCAGGTCAACCTGTTGAAGATGTTCCTGGGCAAAATGGTTTAGGAATTATTCGTCAAGGTTTTGTAGAGCTTTCTAATGTTCAGTTGGTTGTTGAATTAACAGACCTTATTACAGGACAGCGTGCTTATGATGCAAATTCAAAAGTGATTACAACCAGTGATGAAATGCTTCAAACTACCAACTCTTTAAAACGTTAATTTAAAAAAATAAAACCCCATAAAATAGACTAATATGAATTAATATTAGTCTAGCTTTTTCTTTCCATAACAATAAATCAACAAACATTTGGATATAATCGCAAAATTATTTCTATAAACAACAGGATTTTTTATGAGTACTATTGAAGGAAAAGTTTGGAATTTCGGTAAAGATATCGATACAGACTTAATCATTGCAGCGCGCTACTTAAACACATCAGTGCCAGAAGAGTTAGCAAAGCATGTTATGGAAGATGCAGACCCTGAGTTTGTAAAGAAAATGACTCCAGGTGACGTTATTGTTGCGGGTTATAACTTTGGTTGTGGAAGCTCACGTGAGCATGCACCAATTGCACTTAAAGCAGCGGGCGTTTCTGCAATTATTGCACCAACATTTGCACGTATTTTTTACCGTAACGCATTTAATATGGGTCTTCCTATTTTTGAACTCGAAGAGAGTGCGGAGATAGTTGAAGGTGATATAGTGTCTGTTGATATGGACGCAGGAACAGTAACGAATAAAACAAAAAACAGAACATATAACTTCAAGGCAATCCCTGAGTTTATGCAAGAGTTGATAAATGCAGGTGGATTAATGAATTTTGCACAACAAGAACTAGAAGCTAAAAAGTAAGGAAAATAGATGTCAATTTATAATATTACACTGATTAAAGGTGATGGAATTGGTCCAGAAATTATCGATGAGGCAGTTAAAGTACTTGATGCTGTTGCCGGTGTTTCGGGTTTAGAATTTAACTACGATGAAGCACTTATGGGTGGTATCGCTTATGATATTACTGGAGATCCACTTCCTCAAGAGACTATTGCTAAGTCATTGAATTCTGACGCAGTACTTTTTGGTGCTATTGGTGGTCAGAAGTGGGATGAACTTCCACGTGAGAAACGTCCAGAGAGTGGTCTTTTACGTTTTAGAAAAGAGCTTGGTGTTTATGCAAACTATCGTCCCGCTGTTGTTTATGACGAGTTGGTCAATGCCAGCTCCTTAAAGCCTGAAATTGTTGAAGGCGTAGACCTTATGGTTATTCGTGAGTTGATCGGTGGTATCTACTTTGGTGAACCTAAGGGTCGTGATGAGAATAAGGGTTGGAATACGATGGTGTATACTCGTGAAGAGATTACCCGTATTGCACACCATGCCTTTAAAATTGCAATGAAACGTGAAAAACGTGTCTGTTCTATTGATAAAGCAAATGTTTTAGATGTTTCTCAACTGTGGAGAGAAGAGGTTGAAGAGGTTGCTAAAGAGTATCCTGAAGTAGAGTTAACACATATGTATGTTGATAATGCTGCTATGCAACTTATTTTAAATCCACGTCAATTTGATGTTATGCTGACAGGTAATATTTTTGGTGATATCTTAAGTGATGAAGCAAGTATGTTGTCTGGATCTATTGGGCTTCTTCCTTCAGCTTCTGTTGGAAATAAGATTGGTGTGTATGAGCCGATTCATGGTTCTGCTCCAGATATCGCTGGTCAAGGTATCGCCAATCCAATCGCAACAATTGCATCAGCTTCAATGATGCTACGTTTTGCTCTTGGTGAAAACGAAGCCGCTGATAGAATTGATGCGGGTATCAAACAAGCACTTTCAGAAGGATACAGAACAAAAGATTTAGCACAATTTGATGCTAAAGAGATCTGTTCAACTTCTGAAATGGGTTCAATCATCGCAAACTATGCGGCGAAATGCAAACTCTAACACTCGCGAATATTTATGAACTTCAAGGTCTTAAAGAAGAGGCCTTGGATATTTATAAAGAGATCTTAAAAAAAGACCCTAGTAATTCTGATGCAAAGATAGCGATTCGTCGTTTAAGTGGAATGCGTAAAAAGTTTTTAGGGGTTAATGTAACAATGAAAGATTTTTTTATAGGAATGCAAGATGAAGTTGAATATAACGAATTTGAAAGGTGGCTACTTAAATAATGGAACTTAAAGACGTAATACTTTCAACCTTAGCAGAGATGGAAACAGAGACAATAGATCTTAAAGTTCCAAGTTCTACCCCCATAAAGAAAAGTACAAATCAAAAAAATACGCTTGAAGACCTTGTTATCGCATCTGAGAATGTACAAACAATGGATGATGAAGCAAAATTTTTAGAAGGTGTACGAGAGCGACTTTTAGTTCTTTTCGAGGGTTTCCAGTCACCAAATAATACACAAATTGAAGCAAAAGTTGATTTGACTCTAAACTTTTTAGAGTATCTTCTGGCAACAATTGATGATAGAATGAAAAATATTAAATAGGTTAATGATGCAAGAATATAGAATATTAATTGATTCACATGATGAAAAAGGGCTGGTTTATAAGGTCTCTAGTGTACTGTTTAAGTATGATCTTAATATCTTAACAAATAATGAATTTGTAGATAAGGTAAATAATAAATTTTTTATGCGTTCTGTTGTTCAAGGTGATTTTGATCCCGATGTACTACTAGCTGAGTTGGTAGAAGCCCTGCCTAAAGATGCTGTTATTGATGTGATTGCACCAAGAAAAAAGAACATCGTTTTAATGGCAACCAAAGAGCTGCATGCCTTAGGTGATATTTTGATTCGCTATGAATCAGGTGAACTTGATGCAAATATATTGGGTGTTATTTCAAATTATGATAGTTTAGAACCGCTTGTCTCTAAGTTTAATATTCCATTTATTCATGTCTCGCATGAAGGCTTGGATCGGGCTGATCATGAGAGTAAAATAATAGAAGCACTCTCTGAGTATAAAGAGATTGATTATATTGTACTGGCTAAATATATGCGTATCTTAACACCACGTTTTGTAGAGACATATAAAAGTAAAATTATTAATATCCATCACTCATTTCTACCCGCATTTATTGGTGCTAACCCTTATAAGCAGGCGTATGATAGAGGTGTTAAAATTATTGGTGCGACTTCACATTTTGTTAATGATAACCTTGATGAAGGTCCGATTATTGCACAAGAAGTTATCCATGTTGATCATGCTTATGGGTGGAGAGATATGCAACGTTCTGGTCGTGATGTAGAAAAAGTAGTACTCTCTCGAGCTCTTAAGCTGGCACTGGAAGATCGTATCTTTGTATATGCCAACAAAACGGTAATATTTTAATGTTTAATATCGTATTGGTAAATCCACAAATCCCTAATAATACAGGTGCAATAGGTCGTCTATGCGTTAACTGTGGTGCAGCACTACATCTTATTAAGCCTTTAGGCTTTGATATTGATGAAAAGGCTGTTCGTCGCGCTGGATTAGATTATTGGGAGAAGTTAGATCTTCATGTATGGGAATCTTTAGAAGAATTTTATGCGGCCAATCCAAGTAGTACAAATATGTTCTACGCAACAACTAAAACAGATAAACCATACTTTGAGGCTGAATTTAAAGAAAACCCTTGGATATTTTTCGGAAGTGAAACAGCAGGACTACCCGCAGACCTTTTGGAAGCTAATGCAGAGCAATGTATCACCATCCCCATGACAAAAGAGGGTAGAAGTTTAAATCTGGCTATCAGCACAGGAATCGTTCTCTATGAGGCTGTGAAACAAAATTTTACTGCCTATAAGGAACTCATGTGAACCCAGTAATGGATTTTATTATGTTGGTGCTTTTTCTACTGTTTATGGTCTTTGTCTTTGGTGGTTATCACCGAAGTAAGTTCCAAGAACGTGAGGCGGAAAAAGAGAGAAAGTTAAAAGAGTCTCAAAAAGATGAAACTAAACAATAAATTTTTATAAAACGAACTCTGCTAAGTCTTCTAACTTACGTTCAAATTTTTCAAATAGTGTTTCTGCTGTGTGAATAATACGTGCCATAATCTATCCTTCTTATCTGTTATATGAGAAATTCTAGTCTTTTTCATGGCAAAATTAAATTTATATTGCAATTTGCAATATAAATTAGTAAATTCCTGTTTTTTGAAATATAATTCTTTCTATATAATATAAAAGGATTGAACCATGAAAAGTTTTAATGATGTAGTCGAAGAGTTAAAAGATATTATCTCTTCGGATTATCCTGGTAAAAAAATATTTGATAAAGATATCGCAGGGTTGATGAGTATTTCACAAGTCAATTTTGCGACAATGAAAAAACGTGACAAAATACCTTTTAATGAACTCTTAGATTTTTGTGCATCTCGTTCGATTGCTATAAACTGGTTACTTTATGGACAAACGGCTGAAAGTTTAATAGAAGCAACCAATAGATTTTATGTACGTTACTTTGCGGATATTAGTGCCTCAGCTGGTGGTGGTGGTTTTGGTGAAGAAGAAGAGACAAAAGAGTTGATGCTTGAAGGTGATTTTGTGCATACTCTTGGTGGAGAAAAAGAGCTTCGACATATTGAAGCTATTAACGTCAGTGGTGATTCTATGGAACCTACATTTTCTTATAATGATATTGTTTTTATTCATAGAGAGAAGACAGATATTGGAAGAGGGGGAATTTTCACACTATCTACCGAAAATGGTTTACTAATTAAACGTTTACAAAAGCGTATTGATGGTAGAATTGACATTATTTCAGACAATAAAGAGTACCCTATTCAAACAGCCAATCCAAATGAGTTAGAGATCTTAGGAAAAGTTGTTGGAAGATTTGGTGCTGTTGATTAAAGGTTAGTGTATGCAGTGGTTTTTTTCATCTATAATAGTAGTTTTCTTTTTTTCGTGTGGCTCTTCAAGTGTTGTTGTACCAGAGGATACTAATAGTAAAATAGTAGATAGTAATTTAAGTGAAATAAATACGACGCTAAAAACTTTGAGTACATCCTCTGATATATTAGAAGTATGTGATATTGAACAAAAAATTGAAGACTTAGAAAAGTTAAATCAAGATATAGATATTTACTCTGATAATCTAGAAAATAGAGATTCTATTTTAGATATCCAAAAACATTACAATGAACATTACTTTCAGCCGTGGAAAATCAGTGAAAACCCTGATAGTTTAGAGACTATAAAATGGACGTTTCGCAGTTATACTCCAGGTAAAATGTATGGTGAAAACCTTAAACTGATTAAAGATGAGTGGTTTGATCATATGTTGGAAAAATCAAATTTCGAATCTTACGGGACAGTTAAGAAACGTGCTATGACACTGCATTATAGTAGTTTAAGAAATTTCCCAACACATAAACCAGCTTTTAAAGACCCAAGTATTGCAGGGGAGGGTTTCCCTTTTGATTATATACAAAATAGCGGCGTCCATGCAAATGAACCTCTATTTGTTTCGCACTACTCTAAAGACGGATCTTGGGTTTATGTCTTTAGTGCCTACGCAACAGGGTGGTTGCGTGCTTATGAAATAGCGTATCTTCCTCAATCTCACCTAGATAAATACATGCAAGCAAAACAAGTTGTTTTAATGAGTGATTCTTATCCTATATATGATTTAAAAGGAAGATTTGTTTTTAAATCTCGCATTGGTATGCGCCTTCCTCTCATCTCTGTAGATAAGGACTCATATATAGCCTTAGCAATCACATCAGGCCGTAATCAAAGAGCCATCTATACCAAGGTCAGAGTTTCAAAGTCCGTTGCTAATGGAGGCACTCTAAATTTAAATTCTAACAACCTCTCTTTAATTGGTAGTGAAGTCTTTGATAGTAAATATGGTTGGGGTGGACTTTACGAAGAGAGAGATTGCTCTTCTACACTCCGTGACATGTATTCTGCCTTTGGTATTTGGCTTCCACGTAACTCGACACAGCAGTCAAAGATTGGTAAAAAGATAGATTTGTCTATGTATACTGATAGTATAAAAAAATTAGAGGCGATTAAAGTTCAAGGAAAAGCTTTTGAGACACTATTATATAGAAAAGGGCATATATTATTATATTTAGGAACGTATGAAGATAAGGTTTTAGTCATGCATAATATGTGGGGTGTAAAAACGAAAAAAAATGATATTTATGGTCGTAAGATTGTTGGAAAAACAGTTATTAGCACACTGAGTATTGGTCAACATTTAAGTAATGTTGATAAAGAGAACTTGATGATAGAAAAAATTGAGAGTATGAATATTATTACGCAGAGATAAACTCTTAAGTAATAATATCTAGAAGTGAACCAAGCATTTGATCTTGTGTTTGGATTGCTTTAATATTAACTTCATTTACGTTTTCGATGACGACTTGATCTGTAATCTCTTTATTAAGATCCGTTTGTGAAGTAGCACTACCATTATCACTGGAGAGTGAACTCTTAGCTTGAATACTTCCTCCTGCATCACTAATATTGGTCTTTGTTGGTACAAATCCATCTGTATTTACATTGGCAACATTATGGGCATTGTTATTCATAAAAGTTTGATTGGCTTGAAGAGATGAGACATTAGCTGAAATATTCATAAGAGTTTCCTTTTTTTTAGCTATATATATTATATGTACTTATAGCTGATGAATGTGTTAAGGAAAAATATTAGTAGTGTAGGGCTAGCGCGCCAGCGCGCTAGAAGAAAAAAGGATTAGTGTAAATCAGCGTTTAGCTTGATCTCTCTAGTTGAACGTGAAGCAGTTACTTCACCAGTCATAGAGTTTTGACGGAAGTGAAGTCCATTAAGACCTGCAAGTTGTTTTCCTTTGAAAACTTCACCAACCAATGTCATCTTTGCATTTACTTCATTGATTTTTTCTAATGCATCTGGATAAACACCAATTTTAGTACCTTCTAGGATAGAGATACCTGCATCAATAATACAAGCATCACCTAAGGGAATACCACAAACTGAGTTTGCGCCAAGAAGACAGTTTTTACCAACAGAGATAGGATTACCATCGGTTCCTGATAATACACCTAGAATAGAAGCGCCACCACCAACATCTGAACCATCACCAACGATAGCAGAACTTGAGATACGGCCTTCTACCATACTCACACCTGTTGTACCAGCATTAAAATTGATGTAGCTTGATCCTGGCATTACTGTTGTTCCTGCGTGTAATTGTGCACCAAAACGTACTTTCGCAGTTTCTAAGATACGTGTGTTGTCTGCTGGAATGATGTGTTGTAAAAATCTTGGGAATTTATCAACAAAGTCAACATGTGGATATTCATTAGCAAATTTAAGTTCAATCTCATACGCTCTTAAATAATCAAGTTCGATTGGTTGACCCGCTGACCATGCTACATTTGGAAGTGCACCAAATGCACCATTTAAATTAAGACTTCTTAATTCTGCTTTTGCAAGCGAGAGAGCATATAATTTAAGATACGTTGCTTCTACGCTAATACAAGCAGTATCTTCAAAGATAAATACAATTCTAAATTCACCTTCGCGCATACCTGCTTCTTTGATCTGAGCATAGAGATTAGAGATCACTTGGATATTTTTGTGTGCATCACCAAAAGCTTCATCTGAGTACGGTGTAAAAGCTTTTAGACAAGACTCTAAAAATGGTAGATTTACATTACATACTACTTCTGATTGTGTACTATCAACGGTAATACCTTGCTCACGTAAAGCTTCCATGAAAATGGCTGCACTACCAAAGTTTTCACCCCAGTTAACAACTGGATACGTTGCTTGAAGAACTTTATCCGAGTTAAGTTGACCAACATCTACACGAGCGATACCAAAACCTACAGGGTCTTTATAGTTAGGTTTAGATTTAATCTCTGTGATTAGGGCTTTAAATTGATCTTCTGTTTGAATGATATCCATGTTTACTCTCTTAGTTAGAATTTATTTTTGGAATTTTATCATATTATTTATTTCCATTAACTTCGTAAGGCTTAAAATTTATTTTTAATTTATCTTCTGTGTTTTAATATATTTCTAAAAGGTATAATTTTAGTAATTTTAAAGCAGTATAGGGCACTTATGAACGAATGGAATACACTACTACAAGATAATAATTATGTTGGTATTAAACAGTATATTAAAAAAGGTGCAGACTTGAATGACACCAATGAATCAGAAGAGTCTGTTTTAATGGTTGCTATTATGAAACGCTGCGATAAAGAAATTATTGATCTTTTAATAGACGCTGGTGCTGATAAGTATGATTTTGATGCAGAAGGGGTGAGCATATTCGATTACAGTATTACATATAATAATATGGATCTATTTAAGCAGCTCATTGAAGAGGGCATAGATATAAACAATACCAGACGTAAAAGCGGGTTTACTGCTCTTATGGGTGCGGTATGTTATTCTAGAGGTGAAATGTTTGATATCTTATTGAAAAAAGGTGCCAATACAGAAGTACGTGATGCAAAAGGTTTTCAAGCATTAGATTTTGCACGAAAAATGAATAAAAAGAGAATGCTAGAAAAATTAACGAAGTAACTTTACTTCTTGATATAACTCAATGTGACGGTTTAAATATTACTATATTCTTCTGGTAATATTTAAACAAGGCTTTTTATGAGTGAATTTTTAAACAATGACAAGACGTCCACACTAGATGGACAATATCCCGATGGCCACCCTATCCGTGTTTACTTAGAAGAAAACTTTCTAATACGTGACTACATTGCGCAGTTTAGCGTTATGAACCCTCCTGATCATTATGAACTTATCCAAGACCTTTTTTTGAAGTTATCTAAAGTAGAAAAGCATTTTACACGTAAAGAAAATCAACTTTTCCCTTATTTAGAAAAATATGGCTGGACGAGTCCCTCTCAGAATATGTGGGCTTTTCATAATGACATTCGTGTACTTATTAAAGAGGCGCGTATTGCTATAGAGAGTAAAGATGAACACATGATGGTTCCAATTACTGCAGTTTGTGATTCTTTACATCATATTTTACAAGTAGAAGAGGGCAGACTCTTTCCCCGTGCAATGGAGATGCTCAGTGAGGATGATTGGAAAGAGTTCTATGAGGGTGATAAAGAAATTGGCTGGATGTTTGAAGTCGATCCTTCTCAATACCCAGCACCTGAGTATATTCATCCAGGAGAAGATAAACAAAGAAAGAAATTACCTTTTGGTATAGATGATAAGACACATTATGATGAAGGGTATCTCACACCAGAGCAGGTAAATTCTATCTTTAAATATATACCTGTTGATATTACTTATGTTGATGAAAATGATAGAGTTGTTTTTTATAATCGCGGTGATGATAGAGTTTTTCCTCGCTCCGCTGGAATTATTGGTCGAGAGGTGAAATTTTGTCATCCGCCGAAGTCAGTAGGACAAGTATTGATGATTTTAGAAGAGTTTAAAAAAGGAACGCAGAATGTTGCAGAGTTCTGGATTCAATTTAAAGGGAAGTTTGTACATATCAGATATTTTGCGGTACGTGATGAAAATGAAGTATACAAGGGCGTTATTGAGATGAGTCAAGATGTGACGGATATCAGAGCATTAGAGGGTGATAAACGTCTTTTAGATTGGGATGTTTAGTGTGGATTTAAATGAGTTTAAAAAAACTTACCTTGATTTTCATTGTCAAGTGGTTTTCTCTTCTCTTTGGCCAACCAGTCTTGTAGGAGTTTTTCAACAACCTTACTAAGACTCATTTTATAACGTTGACGTGAATATTTCATCGCATCATCCCATGTCTGTCTGTCTACTAATAAGGAGCGAGTAACCTCGTCTTTTGGTTTCATGGATGTGCCTTTTCTTAACTATATAGTTTATTATATAGTAATATTCCTTTTATTACAAAGGTATGACACTGCTATACATTGACCAGTTGTATCAAGTCCTTAAACTTATCGACTATTTCTTGATTTTGTTTATTTTTTTGATAAAACTCTATCGCTTTTTTACCCAAACGTGGAATTTCATTTTTAACAGCCCAAGAACTGACTGTTCCCTCTGGTATTTCCAAAATCTGTGCCAGTTTTTTTTGCGTGATGCCTAAGCTTTTACAGGCTTCTTTAACAACATTAGTAGAGTTAGGATCTTTTTTCTTTTTAGGAAGCTCATTTTCTAATGGTTTTTGTGCATGAATCCATGGGATAATATCGCTACTTTCTAGTATCCAATTTTTTGGAGAGAGGTTTTTTATGACATCTTTCGCAAATTCAGTTTTGTAAACCTTGGCGAACTCTTCACCTTTGATTTCATAAAGAATGGCAAAGGCAAGTTGGAGAGGACCAGATCCCATATATCCCCAATCAAACCCATCTCTTGCGTGAGAGAATATTTCAAAGCGTGGATTTAGTTCCAACTCGTTGAGTGTGACATATTTGTGACCTAATAGGGTTTTATGACCTTTAAATATACGGTGTTTTTTTGGCATGAAGTAACCTAAATTTTAAATGTGTAGTTATTATGTTTTTTGTGCGAGGATGTAGATTTTTTATCAACTTCACTATTTTTTAGAGTGATTCGATAAATGACATAAGAAGCGCTCACTAATATTAATAGTAATAAAAGATATGTCATATGAGGCTCCTTATAAGTGATTATTAAACTATATCGTCATTTATTATAGCAATATTAAATAGATTTGTTAGATAAGAGCTTAAAAGTAACCTTGTTTTTGATTAAATGCGCCGTAAAGTTACTAAACTCATTTTTTAATAATTCTTCGTTGAAAGAAGATAAAGAGAGCTCAACATGTGGTTTTGAGTTTTTAAACATAGGTAAAGAAGAGAGTTCAATCTCACTAGAAAGGGCTTTCATTAGGTGTATGAGAGAATCTTCACTTGTTTCAGCCAATAGTGTGTATCTTGATGTTTGTTCCTTTTTTGGTACAAAAGTGCGAATAGCTTCATCAACCATGGGATGTGACATTTCAGGAAAGCCAGGCATGAAGAAAAAACGGTCTTCTAAATAATAACCAGACATATTATTTACTGGATTTTTAAGAAGCGCCGCTCCCTTTGGTAAGTCTGACATAAAGATACGGTTGGGATAGGCTTTCTCTCTAAAACGCTCAAGGATATCTTTCTGAAACTGTTCATGACGAACCAGCGGACTAGAAGTGAAAATATCAGCGGAGATAGCGCGGGTTAAATCATCAGGCGTTGATCCTATACCACCAAAACTAAACATCATGGAGTTTGGATCATCCAAAATCATTTTATACGTACGTTTGATTAATTCAACATCATCTTTAAGGATAACACTAAAAAAAAGTTCATCACCATTTTGAAGTAGAGCATTTTTTATAAATTCAAAGTGTGCGTCAATACGTCTACCATTTAAAATCTCTGTTCCGATAATTACTGCATAAAAGTTAGTTTTTTTCATGTCTAAATTATAGCTAATTTTCAGTATCATTACACACTTAATATAAAGGACAGATATGTCAAACCTAATTACACTTGAAAAGTTAATTAACGAAGAAGTTATGCCAGATTTAGAAGATGCTATGGATGAGATTTTTGCACTCGTTGCAGATAAAAAATCATCTCCAGAAGATGAAGATGAGTTAAAAGAGTATAGAGAGTTTAAAAAAGAACTTGAAGAACTTTTGATGGATATCCAATCAGGTGAAATCGAAGAAGATGAGTGCGGTGAAATTATTGAAGAGATTAATCAGATGCAAAAAGAAGCTGAAGGTCAGATAGAAGAGTAAATCTAGGGTAAAGCCTAGATTTTAGATTTAATAAATGTTTCCATTTCTAAAACTATCTCTTCGATTGTTCGTTCACCACTGATATTTTTTAGTAGTGATTTTTCACTGTAAAAGTCTTGAATTATTTTTAGTGGATCGGTGTAGACTTTCATACGATTATCAAAAACTTCATTATTATCATCCGCTCCACGAGCGCGCCCAAGAACACGGTCACGTGCAGTCTCTTCACTCACTTCAACTTCAATAACACTGACAAGCTTAACAGAGTCTTCAGTTTGAAGATATTTATCGAGCGTTAAAAGTTGCTCTTCACTTCGAGGATAACCATCTAAGATAACGACATCATTAGGGGCTGATTTAATGGCGACCACAATAGTCTCGATAACAATTTCGATAGGAACAATGTTCCCCTTAGAGATAAAACTATTAATAGTCTTACCACGTTCACTTTCAGAAGCCACTTCGGCGCGTAACATATCTCCTGTTGAGAAGTGATTGATAATATCGCTGTTTTGCTCAGCAATAATCTCTGCATCGGTTGTTTTTCCTGATCCTGGCGCGCCAATAATTAAAAATAGTTTCTTCATAAGTCTCTCTCTAGCTTTTTGCTTGTTCTCTAAGTTTGATGTGTAGGTCGCGAAGTTGAGTATTGTCTACTTCACTTGGTGCTTTTGTTAAGACACAAGATGCTTTTTGTGTTTTAGGAAAAGCGATAACGTCACGGATGCTGTCTTGCTCAGTTAAAAGCATGATTAATCTATCAAAACCGATAGCGAAACCACCATGTGGAGGTGCACCGAATTGTAGCGCGTCAAGTAAGAAACCAAATTTCTCAGCTTGCTCTTCTTCACCAATACCAAGAAGTTTGAAAATTTCTTGTTGCATGTCTTGTTTATGAATACGAATAGAACCACCACCAAGCTCAGTACCGTTTAAAACGATGTCATAAGCGATTGATTGGATATCTTCGGGATCTTCCTCGTCAAGTGATGTTGGCATTGTAAATGGATGATGAAGTGCTTTGATTTTACCCTCTTCAACTTCAAACATTGGAAAGTCCACAACCCATAAAAATTCAAATTGACCTGGTTTGATAAGGTTCATTTTTTCATGTTCTGCGATAAAGATTCTGAAACGTCCCATATAATCAAGAACAGTTTTTTTATCACCCGCACCAAAGAAGACAACGTCGCCCACTTCAAGTTCAGTACGTTCGATAATTAATGCGATGTCTTCTTCAGAAAAGAATTTAGTGAGTGGACCTTTAAGACCATCCTCTTTCATCTGAAAATAACCCAGACCATGTGCGCCAAATTTACGTACATAATCTTCAAAACCTTTCATCTCACGTTTAGAGAAGATGGTATCACCTGCAGGTACTTTTAGTGCTCTGATACGGTTCTTTTTTGCGTCACTTGCGATTTTAGTAAAGATCTCATTATCACAACGGGTAAAGATATCAAGAACGTCAACCATCTTAAGGTCATAACGCATATCTGGTTTATCTGAACCATACCATTCCATAGCATCATTGTATGACATACGGTTAAATGGAGGTTTGATATCATGACCCGCTGCTTTAAACATAGAAATTAAAAGTTTTTCAGCAACAGCGATAACATCTTCTTGATTACAAAAACTCATCTCAACATCTATCTGAGTGAATTCTGGCTGACGATCAGCGCGCAGGTCTTCATCGCGGAAACATTTTGCGATTTGGAAATAACGATCAAATCCACCTACCATTAAAAGTTGTTTGAAAAGTTGTGGTGACTGTGGTAATGCATAGAATTCACCATCATGCACACGTGAAGGAACAAGATAATCACGAGCACCTTCTGGTGTTGATTTTGTTAAAATTGGAGTCTCTACTTCAAGACAACCCTCTTCATCAAGAGTGTTACGCGCAGCGATAGCCACTTTAGAACGTAGTTTAAACGTCTCTAATGACTTCTTGTTACGAAGATCAAGGTAACGATATTTTAGACGTGTCTCTTCACCAACATTATCATCACCAATAACAAATGGCATAGCTGCCGCTCTGTTCTCGATAATCAGCTCTGAAACAACAATCTCGATTTCACCTGTAGCTAAACGAGGATTTACAAGACCCTCACCACGAGCGCGTACTGTTCCTTTAGCAATAAGAACAAACTCATCACGTACACTGTCTGCAATTTTATGCGCTTCAGCATTGTCAGCAGGGTCACATACCAATTGAATAAGGCCCTCTTTGTCACGAATATCGATAAAGATAAGACCACCGTGATCACGGCTACTGTTTGACCAACCAGCAAGAGTTACCTCTTCGCCAACGTTTTTGATACTTAAATCTGTAGAAAAATGACTTCTCAAGTGTAAAGTCCTCATAGTTTATTTTTGGCGATTATACCTTTTTATACCTTTTTTTATGATAATCAAAAATTATGAGAAAGTTAAATCTTAAATGTGCTAATATCGCTACTAATATATTATATAAATTTGGAGAGATAATAATTTGAAAAATATTTTAAGTGCCTTTATATTCTTTGTATTTGTTGCTACTAATCTTTATTCTTATGAATCAGAAGACCAGCTAGAAGTTGTTGTTATTGGGAAGGTTTCTAAGTTCGTTAAATGGGAAAGAGATCGTAAAAGTAGCTTTATTATTACAGTGCTTGACAATGACTATGGAGATCTTTTTGATAAAACATATAAAGGTAAAAAGATTCAAAATAGACCGATTGAACTTAAATATATTAATTCTATTGAGGAATTGAAATTTACACATGTTCTTTATATTGGTCACTCTAACTCTTCAAAACTTCAAAAAATTATGAAAAAAATAAAAAATAAAAATATTTTAGTCATTAGTAAAATTCGTGGTTTTGCCCAAAAGGGTGGTGTCATACAGATTGCTTTTGTCTCTAGAAAACCAAAGTTAACAGTCAATATTACTACTGCTAAAAGTAATAAACTAAAAGTAAGTTCGTCTTTGTTGAAAATATCTGAAATCGTGAAGGACAAATAGTGATGAAAAATCAATTTTTAATATCATTAATAACAGCGCAACTTCTACTCACAAACACAGTGTTTGCAGAAGAAGACCTATTTGACGTTGATCTATCAGATATCTTATCAATGGAAAGTGAAGTTAAAGCAGAACTCGGTTCACGTAGTGGTGGTCAAGATGTTACTAAGGCACTCTCTCCTGTGGATGTTATTACCAGCGAACAGATAGATGGTAGTGGCTTGACCTCTTTAACAGATGTGCTCCGTTATTTTGTTGCAGGTTTTAATGCGCCTGAGACTTCTGTGGCTGATGGAAGTGATCATGTTCGTGCTTTTACACTTCGAGGCATGAGTCCAGATCAGATATTGGTTTTGATTAATGGTAAAAGAGTACATACATCTTCTTTGATGAATGTTAATGGAACTATCGGTCGTGGCTCATCCAATGTAGATCTTGATACCATTACCTTACGTTCTATAGAAAAAGTAGAGATTTTACGTGATGGAGCAGCGGCGCAGTATGGTTCAGATGCGATAGCGGGTGTGATAAACATTATCTTAAAAGGTTACGGACATGATAACAGTGTCAGTGCTCATGTGGGTTCGAGATTAGAAGGTGATGGAAAGCAACTTCAAGTTGATAGTTTTTTAACACACGCTCTTGATTATGATGGTTTTATTAACTTAAGTTTAGAAGCCAAAGGACAAGAGTCAACACAGCGCTCTGGATTGGACCGGAGAACAACACCCTCATCTATTCATACTAAGGTAGGATTACCCGAGTCAAAGAGCTTTTTAAGTGCTTTAAGTGTTGAAATACCTCAAGAAAATGGCTTGAATATATATCTAAATGGAACATTTTCTTATAAAGAGTCTCTTTCAAGTGCATTTTTTAGAGCACCAAATAGTGACTTGAGTATTTATCCACAAGTAGCCGTGGACAAATATCCTGATGGATTTTTACCACTACTGGGACTTAAAAACTTAGACACTTCGGGCGCACTGGGTGTTAAAGGTGAGTTTGGTGATGGCTATATTTGGGACTTAAGTAATGTCGTGGGATTTAATAATATCTCTTATGGTATTAGTGAGAGTATAAATTACGACTTTAATTCTGAGCAAAGTTCTTTTGATAATGGATCAAGCCA
The DNA here is from genome assembly GCA_016744905.1 of Sulfurimonadaceae bacterium. Taxonomy (GTDB): domain Bacteria; phylum Campylobacterota; class Campylobacteria; order Campylobacterales; family Sulfurimonadaceae; genus BB10. The sequence goes on from JADGDM010000027.1 coordinate 18,693, forward strand.
GTTTTTACAAAATACAACGAATTTTGACTTACTTAAAATCATTGATGACTTTAAACTTGCGGGTGGTTTAGAATATAGATATGAAAACTATCAACTGCGCGCTGGGGAAGAGAGCTCTTATGATACCGCTGGCTCTCAAGGTTTATCAGGTTTTAGGCCTTCAAATGAGACAGACTCTTCTCGAGGTAGTTTTGCGCTCTATTTTGATGGTACTTATGATATAACTTCAAACTTTATAGCTGAATTTGCAAGCCGGTATGAGAATTATTCTGACTTTGGTGGAACCACCAACTTTAAACTGGCTCTGGCTTACAATCCCATAGAAGAGGTACTTTTACGCTCTTCTGCCAGCACTGGATTTAGAGCGCCTTCTTTGGCTCAGTCGAATTATTCTCAAATTTCATCATTTGTTGATGATGTGGGTCTTTTGACACATCAAGGAACCTTTAAACCTAACCATGAGGTGTCTCAATCATTAGGGGCACAAGATTTGGATGTTGAGCAGTCTCAACACTTTACCCTTGGAGGTCTTTATAAAGCTACAAGAAACAGCATAATTAGTGTTGATTTTTATTATGCCTTAGTCGAAGATCGTATTATGCTTTCTGATGAATTAGATATTAATACGGCATTACAAGCCAAGTATGGAATTGATAAAGCAAGATTTTTCACCAATGCCGTAGATACCCAAACCAGTGGGGTTGATATTAAAATGAATCATCTACAAGAGTTTGAAAATAGTTCCAGTTTGGATATGGGTTTTTGGTTTAATTATAATGAAAATATTGTGAAATCTTTTAATGATGATAATATCAATCGAACAAATTCTTACGAGCAGATTGATCGTTTAGAAAATGGTCAACCAAAGACGTCGTTAAAACTGTTAAGTAACTATAAAATAGAAGATATAGTCTGGGGTGTTAATTTAAGCCGTTTTGGTGAATATCAACAAGTTCGAGATGATGTGGCTTATGATTTTGCAGCGCGCTGGACAGTGGATACGGATCTCTCTTATCAATTTAGCTCAAGCACAAAAATATCATGTGGTGGAATTAATATCTTCAATAATCTACCAAATGAATGGGATGGATTAGAAGGTGTGGCTTATGGTTCTAATGGAATCAAAACGTATTCTAGATATTCTCCATTTGGTTATAGTGGGGCGTATTACTATGCCAAAGTTGGCGTAACATTTTAAGGACAAACATGAAAGCTAAAGGTTTTATATCAATTAAAATTAAATTGGTTGTTTTGCTAAGTGCAAGTGCATTTTTAGCGATTTTACTCTCTTCAATAGTAATTTTTTCTTATACATTTTTAAGTACAAAAGAGACTGCTTTAAAAAACCTTTCTCAAATGACAACACTTATTGGACAAAATTTAGTAGCGCCTATCGAGTTTGATGATAAAGATGCCGCCAATGTGATGTTACATTCACTTAGTATTGACGAAAATATTAAAGGTGCCTATATATTTAAAGGGGTAGAACTTTTTACCAGTTTTGTGAAAAAAAATGAGAGTCGTAATCTTATTTCAGAAACCATCCTTTTTGTCTATGATAAACATGATAAAAAAGAGTCTATCGCCTATATGGATATGAGTGATATTGTTATTAGTTATCCTATATATTCTTCTGATGAGTTTATCGGTACGTTTACGATTGTAAGTGATACTTCGGATATTAAAGATGCTTTAAGTTCACAAGCATTGATGGAGTTTATAGTTTCCATTGTGGTATTGTTGTTTATTATTTTTATCGCTTTTAAAATTCAAAATATGTTTACTAAACCTATCATCGACCTCTCTTTGGCGATGGAAGAGTTCTCCAGAACTAAAAAATCGAATTTAAAAATGGAAGTAACGAAGGCAGAAGATGAGTTTAAATCACTTTTCAGTGGTTACAATCTTATGTTGGAGACTTTATCTGAAAAAGAGTTAGAATCTGAACAAAGTGATTTGAGTGATAAAAAGTCATTAGGTTTTATCTCATTAATTCAAAATTCTTTATCGCCAAATGAACAAGAATTTCGAAAATATTTTGCTGATTACTTTATGGTTTCTAATACTACTAATCTTGTTAGTCCACACACCTTTCTTATCCAAAGTCTTCGAAAAGAAAAAGATGAGTGCCTTATTATTACTATGAACTGTAGTATGTCTGCAGAGCAGGGTGCATTAGAGACTGTTTTAATGAAAAATATTGAGCATCAAATTGTTAGTAAATTGAGAAATAGTAGCGAGGAAATTAGTCCAGCAGCTATTTTAAAAGAGTTTAATATCAAAATTAAAAATATGTTGAAATTAAGAAATAAAACAGACATAGAAGCAGCAGGCTTTACAGGCAGTGTACTCTATGTTAATAATGACACGAGAAGCTTGAAATATGCAGGTGCTACGTCTAAACTACTGTATACCGACAGCCATCATAAACTGCAAATGTTTGAGGGTGATCGTAGAAGTATAGGTTATTTTGGTGCTGTTAACGGTGACCCTTTTAATGAATATGAACTAGATATAAAAGAGGGCATGCGGATATTCGTTTCAACTCAAAATTCAGCACGCTGTGAAGAGAAAATAGATGATTTTAAACATGAAGAATTTTCACTATTAAAAGAGCGTCTACTTGAAGAGTTGACAGATAAGGACTTTATGTTGATAGGACTTGAAGTTAAATAAAACCAATTGGATAACTATGCATAATTTTTTTACAAATAAACTTGTTTTTTTAGTCACCTTACCTCTGATTTTCATCTCTGTATATGCCTTACATAGTATGAAAGAGCGTCTACAATACGATGCTATGGAGCAGTTAAAAGGGCACATGTTGGAGTTGGTTCAGCATTATGCATCTAGTATCGGATCTGAGCTTGATAAAACATCAACCATCACCAATACAACAGCTCTTTATTTGGCCACTAATCCAATTAAAAATAGACAGGTGCATTATGAGTTGTTAGAAAATAACTTAAATCAAAATAAGGTTATTTATGGCGCAGCAATAGCCTATGAAAAATCTTACTTTGAAGATGATGCTCTTTTTGCTCCTTATGTTTTTCGTGAAAATGAGAGTTTAAAACGTATGGAATTATCTGCAGATGCCTATGATTATACGGAATCCTCATATGCTTGGTACAACTCGGCAAAAAATCAGATGAGTAATATCTGGTCTGAGCCTTATGTCGATGAGGATGCTGGAGACATTTTAATGATTACCTACTCTTCACCTATTATTAAAAAGGGGAAGTTTAAAGGGGTCGTGACGGCTGATTTGGATTTAGGACGTTTAAATAAAACATTAAATTTAGATGGTTTGGTTGGTAGTGATTATGTAATTTTGACCAATACTGGGCATTTTGCTTATCATACAAGTAAAGAATTGATTGGAAAATCATTTATAAATATTGCAGATGAACTTGGTTTTGAACGTTCAATTTATATCGCACGTAAAATGATTACAGGTGAAAAAGGATATGTTGAACTTGCAGATAAAGAGAATAAGGTTGAGATGATTTTTTATGCACCAATTGGTGATTATGGATGGAGTTTTGCCTTAGCTTTAAAAAAAGAGAGTGCTTACAATATCGTTTTTGACAATACTGATTACACCTTAGTATGGACACTTTTTATATTGATTATCGGTATGATATTGGCACTTTTAGTGTCAAATTACTCTTTATTGAAACCTATCAAAAGATTGAAAGCAGGTATCGAAAAGTTTAAAAATGGGAAGCAAGAGAATTTTAATATTAATGATTATCCATTAGAATTTAAAACACTCGCCCATAATACTTTTAAGATTTTAGAAGAGAACCAAGGGGCATTAAAACAATATTCATCAGATGATTTAATCCAAAAAAGTTCTATCATTAATCAAGAGATACTATTAAAGCAAGCAGATAAAAGGATTATGGGACTGCTTTCATCTGCGCAAAATCCTGTTGTTATTATCAACTCAATGGGCGAGATTTTAGCTACCAATAATAAAAGTGAGAGTATCTTGAAATTGAAGGTAAAAAACATGATAGGTGAGAGTATTTTGTATTTTATTGATGAACAAGATAAAGATCTGTTTTCATTAACCCTTGAAGAACTTTTTGCGACCAATGAGGACAAAGAGATTACGTCAATTACCATAGTTAGTCGAACCAATGTCCGTCATAAAGTTAAAGCGATTTTTAAACCTGTCTTTATCAGTGAAGACGATATTGAAGCCAATATTGTTTTTATTAGGTTGTAATATGAAGCTTACCTTATTTAAATTTATTTTCATTATCTTGGTTACTTCAAGCACATTGGTAGCTCAAAACCTTTTTATGGGTGAAGTCAATGATGAAAGTACGATTGAACTTTTAAAAAGTAATACTAAAAGAATCAATGAATCTAATAAGATGAGTAACAGAGCAAAAACTGAACAATCTTTGACACTTCTTTTTGCTAACATAGAAGAGAAAAAAGAGGTCATTCAGGATTTAGAAGAGCAACTTTCTAGTACAGATGATATACAAGTTCAAGAGACTTTAGTTGCACGTCTTGAAAAAGAAAAACTAAACTATAAGCAGTTACAAAAATCTCTTGTTCAGCTGAGTGTTGGCTCTATTGATGTTAAAGATCTACAGATAGGTGAAAAAAAAGAGAAGGTAAGCTTTGATAAAAGTGTAGATGATATTTTTGAACCTTTCGCCATTATGTTGATGCGCTTTACAGAGGTTCCACGAGAGATTGAACAGACCAACCTTGAGATCCAAGCAGTCAATCAAAAAATATTGAAACTTGATACTGCCGTAAAAAATTTAAATTCTTATAAAACACTCTCAAGCAGTTTACAGTTTAAAATTGATCAACTCGCAGGAGATTATGCACAAAAGAGATTGATTCTTTTACATAAGCAAAATTCTCTTTTAGCCCAGCTAGAAAAGTTGAAAAAATCACAAGATGAACCTGTAGAAGAGCTTTTTAAAAGTGTATGGGAATTTTTAAATACACATGGTCTTAGCGTTGTTTTTGCGTTGTTAACTTTTCTTTTGACTAATGGAATACTTTATCTATTAAAAAGTCTTTTCGAGCGCTTTATTAACTCAAAAACACGTTCTAAAAATGAGATATTTATCTATCGTTTAAGTGGAATTATATTTTCTTCATTATCATTTGTAATAGCAACGAGTCTTGCTTTAGCCGTGATTTATGCGCGTTCAGACTGGTTGGTATTTGCCTTGGCTCTATTTATCCTTTTTATGGCGCTATGGTCTCTTAAAAATGCTTTACCGCAATACTTTCAAGAGATGTTGATGATTCTAAATATTGGTGTGATAAGAGAAGATGAACAGACTGTATATAAAGGGATCCCTTATATTGTGGATAAAATATCTTATCATGCAACATTGCGCAATCCTTTTTTAAGCAATGCCAAAATTAGACTTTCATTAAATGAACTGGAAAAACTAAATTCAAGAGAGTTGTTTGAGACAGAAACTTTGTTTCCAACACGTGTTAGTGATTATGTATTGATTGAGAAAAGTTATGGAAAGATACGCTTTCAATCTCCAAGATATGTTGAATTAGAAACATTAGGCGCAGCTATAAAAACCTATGAAACGACAAACTTTTTAAAATTAAACCCAGTTAACCTAAGTAAAAATGGTTTTACGGTTATCTTAGCTATAGCCATTGATCATAAGCATAAAAATAATGCGAGCAATAACATTGTTCAGATGTTAGAAAAAGGTCTCAATAGAGCTTTAAGTGAGGAGGAGTTTTTTCCTCATCTTAATAAGCTGTGGGTGAATTATTCGGAGACGACTTTAAATACTTTAGAACTAAAAGTCCTGGCATCATTTGAAGGTGAAGCGGCTGAGTTTTATTATTATATTGATAGAACTATTCGCGCGCGTGTGTTAGAAGAGTCGAACAAAAATGGATGGAAAATTCCTCATAATATTTTAGAAATTAATCAGCTCTAATATTTTTTGATAAGATAGCAAAAGTGATGACACTTATTATTAATCCTAAAAGTGAAAATAATAGCGTCAGATAATTTTGACTAAGTGTTTTCTTTAAAACATGAATCTCTAATGATGTTCTTTTTGTAAATAGGAATAAAAAATCATCTATTGGCAACATTGTTTTTGACTTTTCTACATGATATTGTGATGAAAAAAGAAGTTCAATTGCAGCCTTCTGATTTACATCACCCTCTTCCGTATACTCGCCTTCATCATCTTGATACAGACCATCCATAAGATAAAAAGCGCGCTCCTCAAGAGAGACTAGGATGTCTGAAAGTGCTTTCGCCTTTGCTAGAAGTTTTAGCTCATTTTCCATAAAAGGTAAGTCTTGTAAAACTTCATCAAGATTTTCTTTTGTATTGGCGCGATGTCTTTGAGAACGTATCGGTTCTAATAAATCCCAATAGATACCTTCATAGTAATAAGGACGCTCTAAAACACCATCACGTATATCAAGGGTGTCATAGTAGTGATTTTTATATTTTTCTTCAGCACGCACCACGTATGTTCGTGCATGACGGCTCAAGTCATCACTACTTTGACGTAGTTCTCCTGCCTTTGAAATCATCATAAATCGATTGTCTCGTAGCGTCTGTAGTTGTTCAGAATTATTGTTGAGTGTATTTAAAGAATAAAGACTAAATAAAGAAAAAAATGCAATTAAGCTAAATAGTATAGTGTTTTGACGGCTTTTCATTTAAGTATCCCAAAATATTTTTTCAGCAGTATACTTGATTAATGATTAAAATTTAAGGTGGTACCAGCGGCCGGACTCGAACCGGCACGCCCATAAGGCGGGGGATTTTGAATCCCCTAAGTCTACCATTCCATCACGCTGGCATTTGTGTTGAAGGTTTATAAGAGCGACATGGTACACATTCCTTACTTAATATAGTGTAAAGGGACACTATATTTACACAAATTTGAAATAAACTATGATTTGACGATATAAGAGAGTAAGTGAAATCTCAATATTTTAAAGTATTGGAACCTAATTTGCTTATATAATAAATAAGAATTGAAATGGAGGTGCATCATGCGAGTTACTCAAAGTATGTACTACAATAATATTACCAACCAAAACAGTAAGTTAACCCAAGAGCTATTTGATGTAAATAGACAGATTGCATCAGGGCATAAAATTCAATATGCTCACGAAGATGCAGATGTCTTTAATAATACAATGCGCCTTGATAATGAGGTTACAACACTTACTCAGGCTAAAAATAGTACGCAAAATGGTTATAAATTCAGTACACAAACAGATACAACTATCAGTGAAATGTCCATGGCATTAGATACTTTTAAAGTTAAACTTATTAATGCTGGATCGGATACACATTCACCAGAAAGTTTGGATGCTGTTGCCAATGAACTAGAAGGTATACGTAATCACCTTGTACAACTTTCTAATACTTCTATCAATGGTAACTATATATTTTCAGGAACGGCAAGTTCCGTAAAGCCTATTACTGAGACTGGTGAGTATTTAGGTAATGATGGAACGATGACCTCTTTTCTTGGATCAAATGTTGAACAACAATACAACATCAGTGGTGATCAAATGTTTTTAGGTGAAGAGAGCCGTCGTCAGCGTAACATTACAACAAATGTAGGAATATTGGACAAGACACAACTTTATCCAACAACTATGAGTGATTCTCTTAGTGCATTAGACTCGACAGAATCATATATTAGTGAGAACAGTACTATACGTGACCTTGTAGGTGATGATCATACTCAAAAAGATATAGATCTGGGAATTGAAAACTATAAAACTACGCACTTTTATATTCGCGGGACCGATCATGAAGGGGATTCTTTTAAACAAAGAGTAGAGATGAATGGTTCTCAAAGTGTTGGTGAACTTCTCGATAAAATAGGTGAGGCTTATGGAAATACTACTGACAATACAGTTGTGACAACTTCTATAAACAATGAAGGACAGATAGAAATATTGGATAAACGCTCTGGCTCAAGTAGCTTAGATTTTCATATTGTTGGGGCAACCGATTTTGATCCTACTGGAGCTGATGATGCCAGTGTTGTAAATCTTAATGATCTTGATGTTGGAACAACAGATTTTAAAAATGTCATCAATGGCTCTTCTGCCAATCAATTATTAATTACAGAATTTGTTAAAAGTGGATTAGATGTTTCTGCTACTGCAAATAATCTTGAAGCGATACGTTATGATGAAAACAATTTTGCAAAAGAGGGCACTTATTTAAAATCAAACACTTCTCAAATTGTGAATTCTGATAATGCGTATGCGACATCGATAACTAAGATAGTAGATGTTGTCTCTGGGAGCAGTGCAATAGGTACTGTACTTGATCTAAAGGGGACAGATATTAATGGGAACCCTTATGATATACAGGTGAATTTATCAACACCTGGTAGTTATGTCTCAGGAAGCACGAATGGTGTGGCTATTGCCAATTTTGATATTTTCAATACGGCAATACCAAGAGTAGGAACACATCCAGATCAGATGACCTATCAACAATTAAATGATGTGGTAAATATGGTAGTTACAGCAAATATCCCTGCCGTAGCTGGAACAAATATTCATCCTCCTGTGCCACCTGCCGTAATAGGTCTTCCTTTTACTGCTGATGAAGAGTATGACTTGGCTATTAGCGCTTCTAAGCATGAAGGTGAAGTAAGTTTAGACAGTGAAGGAAAAATGGTTTTTAAAGAGTTAAATGGATCAGCATTAACTCAAGCGAGTATGTCCCTAAGCGATGCGACAGCATCAAACTTCTTTAGTGATGTAAAGGGTGATGGTTCAGCACTTAGTTTTCAAAATAATGATGCATTGACTATTACAGATCCTAAAAATAACTTTTTTGAGATGATTGATGAGATGATTGCTTCTGTGCGCGCTGGGAAAATGCGTCCTGATGCAAGTCAAGGAACTGCGCGTGATGTTGGTATTCAAAATTCAATTCAAAAGATCAGTGACCTTCAGCTACATGTAGAAACAGTACAAGCTAAAGCTGGGGTACAATCACAATCTTTACAACGCGCTAGTGATAGAACGGAGATGTTACTTATTAGTGCGCAAACATTACGTTCGGAGACTATTGATACTGATATTGCAGAGTCATCATTGAAACTGTCTCAATTAAACTTAAATTATCAAGCACTGCTTTCTACTGTAAGTAAAGTACAACAACTCTCTTTAGTTAATTACCTCTAAATCTGAATAGTGTGAGATGAAAATCTTGCACTCAGCCTCTTTTTTATCTTTATGGAACCAATTTTGCTATATTCTTCTTAAGTTATTCATTATAAGGAACTTATTATTATTTTACGCAATACATTATTTATTATCAGTTTTGGAATTTTAGCTTTTTTAGCACTTGCCTCAGTTATTGGTGGTAGTGGAAATATCGGTACTATTGGGATGAGCTTTGCCCAATACAATCACCAGTTTTTTGGATACTTATCATATGTCTATTTAGCCTTATTATTGGCGCCAATTTACTATGTTTACAAGCATCCTATTTTCTCATTTAGAAGACTGGAATATATTATTGCTGTAGTTTTACTTTTTAGTTCATTGTTAATTTTGCAAGCTGTTATTGTTGAAGGCGATTTACGAGGACAATTTGGCTCGGGATTTGTAGACTTTATACAGCCCTTTGTTGGATTGTTTGGAGTATTGATTTTTTGGTTGGTAGTTTTTAGTCTCTCTTTAGTGTTACTCTTTGACAGAAGTCCTCATGAAATTATAGAGCTTTGTTCAAATCTTATCTCTACTACAGTAGATAAGGTCATAAAAAAGAAACCATCTGAAGTCGTACATAAAAAGATTGAATATAAAGAAGAGAAGGTTGTTGTCGAAGAAGTCTATGAAGAAACTGAGTATATAGAAGTAGAAACTGAGCCTGAGCCTACTATTGATATTGATGCATTGAGTGTAGATGAAGCAGAGCTTGATAAACCATCTTACCAGCGTCAAAAAATGCATACTTCTTCTGAAGTCAAACCTCCTAAAAAAGAGAGCTCTATTCGCATCATTAAAAAAGAGACTCCTCAAGAGAAGACTGAAACAGCTGTAAAAGAAGTATATGTAGATGAATTGGAAAAAGCAGTTGAGTCTGTAGAAAAAGTTTTAAAAATTAAAAAAACAAAAAACAAAAAAGTAGATGCCAAACAAGCTGTTGTGGTTGAAGAGTTAGAAGAAAATAAAAAGTTACTTGATCAGATAGAGAAGGGTGATGTTGCTAAACCTAAAAACTTTGAACTGCCACCTGTAAGTATTTTACAAAAAGCGCCTGAGCAGAAAAATGTAGTTGATGAGGCAGAGTTAGATGATAAAATTTCAGATCTAATAGGAAAATTGGCACATTTTAAAATTGATGGAGATGTGATTCGCACCTACGCAGGTCCAGTTGTATCAACTTTTGAGTTTAAACCTGCGGCAAATATCAAAGTCTCTAAAATTTTAAACTTACAAGATGATCTTGCTATGGCTCTGCGCGCTGAGACAATCCGTATTCAAGCACCGATTCCAGGTAAAGATGTGGTGGGTATTGAGATACCAAATCACACAGTAGAGACGATTTATTTAAGAGAGATACTAGAGAGTAAGCTGTTTCAAGAAGCCTCGTCTCCTTTAACCATCGTTTTGGGTAAAGATATTGTAGGAAATCCATTTATAACAGATCTTAAAAAACTTCCTCACTTACTGATTGCAGGAACCACAGGTTCAGGTAAAAGTGTGGGTATTAATGCGATGATTTTAAGTCTTTTATACAAAAATTCACCCGATCAACTTAAACTTTTAATGATTGATCCTAAGATGCTTGAATTCTCAATTTATAATGATATTCCACATCTATTGACTCCAGTTATTACTAAAGCGAAACAAGCTGTAGTGGCCTTAAATAATATGGTAGCTGAGATGGAACGTCGTTATGAATTAATGGCGGGAACACGAACTAAAAATATTGAAAACTATAATATTAAAGTGGCAAAAGAGGGTGGTGAAAACTTTCCTTATATTGTAGTGATTATTGATGAATTGGCAGACTTGATGATGACCAGCGGTAAAGATGTTGAACAGTCCATCGCAAGACTGGCACAGAAATCACGTGCCTGTGGAATTCATCTTATTGTTGCAACGCAGAGACCTTCTGTTGATGTAGTAACTGGTCTAATCAAAGCAAATCTACCTTCACGTGCATCTTATAGAGTAGGACAAAAAGTAGATTCTAAAATTATTTTAGATCAGATGGGAGCAGAGTCACTTCTTGGACGCGGTGATATGCTTTTCACACCTCCCGGAACGACAGGCTTAGTTCGACTTCATGCACCATGGGCAACTGAAGAAGAGATAGAAGAAATTGTTGAATTTATCAAAGAACAACGTCCACCTGATTATGACAAAAGATTTTTAGTTGAAGAAGTAGAAGGAAGTACAAAAGGTAAGACTGAAATGCTCAGTGATTTAGATGAATTGTATGAAGAAGCTAAAAGAATAGTTTTATCTGAAAATAAAACTTCAATCTCTTATCTTCAAAGAAGACTACAAATTGGCTACAATCGCTCAGCGCGCATTATAGAGCAGTTAGAAATCAGTGGAATTCTCTCCGAACCTAATGCCAAGGGTAATAGAGAAATTGTTGGTGGCTAGTAGTTACTATAAGTTACACAGATAATTAAATAAATCTCCAATTATGAGTATAATTGTAACAGTGTACTTTATTATTAAATAATCTTCGCTATAATTTCCTAAATTTATTTTTAGGAGAGCTTATGGCTTTTATGGACGAATACGCAGCACACGTTGCTGAGAGAGAAACTTTGGGTGTTCCGGCACTTCCACTTTCTGCTGAGCAGACTGCAGAACTTATCGAGTTAATCAAGGCTGGTTGTACTGATGAGATGTTAGATCTGTTAACTAACCGTGTAGCTCCAGGTGTTGATGATTCAGCACAAGTTAAAGCGGCTTTCTTAAATGAAGTTGCTTCTGAGAATGTAACTGTTTCTGCTATCGCTCCTGAGCGTGCTGTAGAGATGTTAGGTATGATGTTGGGTGGATTTAACGTTCTTCCAATGATTAATGCACTTTCATCTGCAAATACAGCAGTTGTTGACGCAGCAGTTGATTCTTTAACTAAAACACTTCTTGTTTATGATGCATTTAATGATGTTGAAAAACTTCACAAAGATGGAAATGCAGCAGCAACTAAAGTGATGACTTCTTGGGCAAATGCTGAGTGGTTTACTTCTAAACCTGCACTAGCAGAAGAGATTACTGTAACTGTATACAAAGTTCCAGGCGAAACAAATACAGATGATCTTTCACCTGCATCTGAAGCGTTTACTCGTTCAGACATTCCTGTTCATGCAAACTCTTTCCTAATCAATAGAATGGAAAACCCACTAGATACTATCGCAGAACTTAAGAAAAAAGGACATCCATTAACTTACGTTGGTGATGTTGTTGGTACGGGTTCTTCACGTAAATCTGGTGTTAACTCTGTTCAATGGCACATGGGTGTAGATATTCCAGGTGTTCCTAATAAACGTACTGGTGGTGTTGTTCTTGGTGGAATTATTGCACCAATCTTTTTCGCAACTTGTGAAGATTCAGGCGCACTTCCATTAGAACTTGATGTTACTATGATGGAAACAGGCGACGTTATTACTGTTTTCCCATACACTGGTGAAGTACACAGAGATGGCGCTTGTATCTCTACATTTAAACTAAACCCGAACACAATTACTGATGAAGTACGTGCTGGTGGTCGTATTCCATTGATTATTGGTCGTGGTCTGACTTCTAAGGCACGTGGTGTTCTTGGTCTTGCTACATCTGATGCTTTCTTAGTAGCTGAACAACCAGCTGATAATGGCAAAGGTTATACGCTTGCTCAAAAAATGGTAGGTAAGGCTTCAGGTATTGCTGGTGTTCGTCCTGGTATGTATGTTGAGCCTGAAATGTCAACTGTTGGTTCTCAAGATACAACAGGTCCTATGACTCGTGATGAGATCAAAGAACTTGCTGCACTTGGTTTCAATGCAGATTTAACTCTTCAATCATTTTGTCACACAGCTGCTTATCCTAAACCAGTTGATGTAACAATGCATGCTAACCTTCCTGAGTTTATCTCTAACCGTTCAGGTGTTGCTTTACGTCCAGGTGATGGTGTAATCCACTCATGGTTAAATAGAATGGTTCTTCCAGATACTGTTGGTACTGGTGCAGATTCACATACACGTTTCCCACTTGGTATCTCTTTTCCTGGTGGATCTGGTGTTGTTGCATTCGCAGCAGTAACAGGTGCTATGCCTCTAACTATGCCTGAGTCTGTACTTGTACGTTTTTCAGGTGAAATGCAACCAGGTATCACTTTACGTGACCTTGTAAATGCTATCCCTTATGTTGCTATTCAAAAAGGTCTTTTAACAGTACCTAAAGCTGGTAAGAAAAATATTTTTGCTGGTCGTATTTTAGAGATTGAAGGACTTCCTGATCTTAAAGCTGAGCAAGCGTTTGAATTATCTGATGCATCTGCTGAGCGTTCTGCTGCAGCATGTACAGTTCTTTTAAACAATGCACCAGTTGAAGAGTACTTAAAATCAAATGTAACACTTCTTGAAGCAATGATTAAAGATGGTTACTCAGATGCGACTACTATTCAACGTCGTGTTGATAAGATGAAAGCATGGTTAGCGAATCCTTCATTATTGCAACCAGATGCTAATGCAGAATATGCAGCGGTAATCGAAATTGATCTTAATACTATTACTGAGCCAATTCTTGCTTGTCCTAATGATCCAGATAACGTTAAGCTTCTTTCAGATGTTGCTGGTACAAAAATCGATGAAGTATTTTTAGGTTCTTGTATGACAAATATCGGTCACTATCGTGCGGCTGGTGAAGTTATGCGTGGAGAAGGTAAACATGGCGTTGAGAAATTCTGGATTGTTCCACCAACACGTATGGATGAGCAACAACTGATCAATGAAGGTTACTACGATGTATTTAATGCAATCGAAGCAACTACAGAGGTTCCAGGTTGTTCATTATGTATGGGTAATCAAGCGTCTGCTCGTAAAGACTGTACTGTTTTCTCAACATCAACACGTAACTTTGATAACCGTCTTGGTAAAGGTACACAAGTTTATCTTGGTTCTGCAGAGCTTGCAGCACTATGTTCAAAACTTGGTAAAATCCCTACTGTTGCTGAGTATATGGACTTTGTTCCATCTAAAATAGCAGGTAAAGAAGATGCAATTTATAAATATCTTAATTTCAATGAAATTTCTGGATATGAGCTTGAAGAGCGTACTGCTGCAGAAAGCAAATACGGCGTGACTGTTAAACCAGTATAAACTAAACTTTAAATAGCGGCGCAACTTACTGCGTCGCTACGTTCGTCACGCACAGCAGTGCGCTTCCTCTCTATGCTTCTTGAATTTGCACCACTCTTTAAAGTTTTACAACAATATTTTAATATGATATATTTATGATTTTATTTATCTTAAAAAGATATTTTTTGTAGCTTTAGGGACTTTAGTCCCTGCCACTGTTATGGGATTTGCCTATAACAGTGTTAAAATTTAATAGCCTTAAAGTCTTCTCTTACGATATCTTCGAATTTTCCAATGATCTCTCTGTCGTAGAAACCATCTTCAAACATTCGCTCAAAGAACTCATCCATGGTACGCATAAAGTGATGGTTGGTGACGATATCGTTGTATTCATTGATCTGTGTTTTAAATCTATTGTATACATAACTTTTAAATAGCTCTTGATACTCAGTTGCGAGTGCGCTGTTGTTATCTGATGAGAGTAGGGGATCTAATACACTTGGGATGTAGACAATATTCCATGGAGCAGTAAATGCTAAGACATTACGTCCTCTTCCAAAAACAGAAGCAAGTTGATAGTTTTTTAGATCTTTAGACTTTTTGTAACCACTTAGCTCTTCTATAGTTTTTGCAGGGTTCTGTGTATTTGATGGATCTTTTTTTGTATATTCGTTATTGAACAGTGCTGAGTAAAAAGTTGATGCAATACGTGTGCTTGATGAGTCTTTAAATCCACGCATATAGACAGTTTTATTATTGTTTAAATTATCTTTTAACTTTTTCCAGCTTTTCTCAGCCTTATCTTGAGGAATATAAATTGTTTTTTCTAATCCAAATTTAAAAAAGTCCTCTTTTGAGATGTACTCGTTAAGTAATATATCGTATGAATCTATCATAGCTTCTCCATAGTGTTAAATAGTTTATTAACGCAATTATAGCGATTATTTTATCTTCTTGTTGGATGGCTCTTATTTTAAATACAAATTAATATAAAACAATATATTGAGATTATTTATAAATACAATAGTATAAAAAAAACTTATTATATTTTGAGATAATTTTGTGATATACTTACAAAAATTTAAAAGGAATATTTTGGCTGAATTACAAGATTTACTACCACATTCAAAGAAACTCTCTGTTCTCTATATAGATAACGATGCTACTTTACGTGCACAAATAGTAATGCAACTTTCCAAAATATTCCATAATGTTGATGATTTTGATGATGCTTATGAGGGTCTGAATTTTTTTAAATTAAATCAGCACGATATAGTGGTGGTTGATATTGATGTACCGGGTATGGATAATGGCTCATTTATTCGTAATATTAAAGAAATTAAGCGAGATCAGCACATCATCTTAAGTTCTAAAAAACTTGAATCTGTCTCATTGGTAAATTATATTAATTCAGGAGTCTCTTCTGTTATTGCTAAACCCTTTAAATTAGCAGGTCTTTTAGATTCTATTGACTCAGTTATGCAAAGTGTTTATCATGCTAAATCTGCTGAAGTGGAGATAGAAAACCTACAAGATAAACTGAAGCAGTTAGAACATCGGGCCAATACATTTAATAAAATTGAAGATAGATTTAAAGAAGATCTTGCTTATGAGCGTAAAAGAATAGGACGTTTCTTACAAAATGAGAAAGCTCTTCAAAAAGAGATTGATGAATCAAAAAATATTATTGATGGTTCTAAGATGCTTAATGACTTGACAGGTATTCCAAATAAAATGGCCTTACAAAGTAAGCTTCAAGGTTCAGATTTAAAAGCACTGGTCTATCTAAACATTGATAATTTTAATTTTATCAATACTGTTTATG
>JADGDM010000097.1 GCA_016744905.1 Sulfurimonadaceae bacterium
ACTGCTTAGGTTGTAAGAGGGCATGGTCGACTTGTTTAAAAAAGCCGCTCTATACGCCCCTTTATCTCCATCAACATCTTTGTTCCATGCATCACGTACCGTTGTCAAATCAGTAATTAACTTGTCTGCACTCGCCAATAAAAATGCTTTTCTACGAACTTCATCACCAGTAGTATAATCACTAAGAGGACGTTCACCTGCTGTTTTTGCTCCACTTGTTACATTATCAGTCAGTGTACCATTTTGATAATCTTGATCTTGTCCCCAAAGTAAAAACTCAATAGCGTGGTATCCCGTTGCGACGTTTGAAGCATCATCATCAAGCTCATTAAGACTCGAAAGAAGTGCTTCTGTAATAGGTACACTTACATTAATGTCTCCCGCACTCAGCGTACCATCGATAATATTCCCCGTAGTAAGTGCGCCACTTTCATCAATCTGATAATCGATCAAACCTTCATTTAAAGGCCATGCATTCATCTCACCCTCTGGCGCGCCATACGCCGCAGTTACCCATGAGTTGTCATCTAAACCTTCTGAATCAATCGGTGTTCCTGATAATCGAAAGATCTCTGTCTGTAGATACGTCTCACGT
Organism: Sulfurimonadaceae bacterium; assembly: GCA_016744905.1. Taxonomy (GTDB): domain Bacteria; phylum Campylobacterota; class Campylobacteria; order Campylobacterales; family Sulfurimonadaceae; genus BB10. Next base: position 596 of record JADGDM010000097.1, read on the forward strand.
GAAGCTCTCCATGCATCTTTAGCTGCTTCTAAAGTATCAGCTGTTGGTGTGCTTGTAAAAGTAGCCAGCGCGCTACGAAGTACAACTGCATCATTAAGTGCGTCTGTATATGAAGCAAGCGCAATATCTGCGTACGTTGTTAAAAATGCTGCTTTTTTTGCAGCACTGTTGTCTACTGCACCTATTGTCTCTTTTTTCTCTTCTGAACCAGAGTCATCACAACCACTGCTCATTACTAATAATGTTGCCAATGCAACAGAACCCATTAAAGTTTTCATTTTCATTTTTCATTCCTAATTGATATTTATTATCGAAATCATATTCAATCAAAACTTAAGCCAAGTTTAACTTGATACCGATTATCATTATGTTTATTGATTCATATCAATGATAATAGATATCACTATTGATACTATTCAAAATAATATTTATAAAGGCTTTTTATGAAAAAAACTTTAAGTATCTTAATTACGACACTTATTCTTACACTGAGTGCGCTTCATGCACAAACAAAAGTAGATAAACTTATTATCGCAGGTCCTTTTGCCTCCGTTTCACACCCTATTTTTAAAATGATAGAAGATAATGCGCTCAATGATGTGGCCAAGGAGGTCGAGTTTAAACTCTGGAAAAATCCTGATGAGTTGCGCGCTATGGTTATTAAAGGTGAGGTGGACTTTGTAGCCATCCCAACCAACACCGCCGCAATTCTGAACAACAAAGGCGTTGATATCAAACTGCTTAATGTCTCTGTATGGGGGATATTGGGCATGATTGGACGTGAAGACAATCTTAATTCTCTTAAAGACTATAAGGGTAAAAAGATTTTGGTTCCTTTTCGCGCTGATATGCCAGACATTGTTTTTAAACAGTTGTTGAAAAAGCAGGGATTAAGTCCTAAAAAAGATTTTGAATTGGTTTATGTGGCGTCTCCGATTGATGCGATGCAGATGTTGATTATGCGTCGTGCGGATTACGCGCTTCTTGCTGAGCCAGCTATTTCAGTAGCTTTGCGTAAAACAAAATCATTTCCTATCAGCATCGTTGCGCCTGATCTCTACCGTAGTGTCAACCTTCAAGATGAGTGGGCAGAGGTTTTCAAAACAGATAACGCAGTTCCTCAAGCAGGAATGGCGGTGCTTCCACGTATGAAAGATGCCCACATCATAGCGCGCTTCAATGAAGAGTACGACAAAGCGATGCAGTGGTATAAGTCTCATCCAAAAGAAGCAGGAGTTATGGCCGCCAAAGAGATCGGTATGCTCACGGCTGAAGGTGTTGAAGACTCGATTGCACATCAAAATCTAAACACTATCAGCGCTCTGGATGCTCGTGAAAAGTTAGAGTTCTTTTACACTGTGTTAAAAGAAGAAAACCCTAAAAGTATCGGTGGAAAACTTCCACAAGACTCTTTCTACTATAAAGCGCAATAATGAAATTTATCATTAAAATACTTAAAGACTTTCCAGCGTATCTGTGGAGTGGATGGGGATCAATCGCCTCCATCTTTCTTTTTATCGCACTTTGGGACATGGGCAATCAACTTTATGGTGACTTGGTTCTCCCCTCTCCTTTAGAGACCTTTAATACCTTATGGATGATGTTACACGACGAAGAGGTACTTTATGAGATCAACATCACTCTTTACCGCGCGGCGATGGGATTTGGACTCTCTTTACTTTTAGGTTCAGTTCTTGGATTACTTGCTGGTTTTTTTGCCACTGCGTCGATGATGAGTCGCCCTATTGTGACCATCTTGGTTGGAATGCCGCCTATTGCGTGGATTGTTTTAGCGATGATCTGGTTTGGAATGGGTGATGATACAGTTATCTTTACAGTCGTTGTTGCCTCATTTCCAATCATTTTTGTTGGCGCTCTTCAAGGCACACGTACACTTGATGGCGATCTAAACGAGATGGCAAAAAGTTTCAACCTGCCTTGGCACATGAAGTTTGTAGACATCTACTTTCCACATATATTTTCATATATTTTTCCATCATGGGTCAGTGGTCTTGGTATGGCGTGGAAGATTGTTGTGATGGCAGAGTTATTGGCCACCAGTGATGGTATCGGTGCCTCACTCGCCGTAGCGCGCTCACAATTGGACACACCTACAGCTTTAGCGCTCGTAGTCATTATGATAGGGTCGTTGATGTTTATCGAGTACATTATATTAGAGCCTTTAAAAAGAGAGGTTGAGTTATGGAGAAGTTAGAGGTTAAGGGATTAAATCACCATTTTGGATTTACTGAGATACTTCGTGACATCAACTTTACTTTAGAAAAAGGGAGTGTGCTCTCTATCGTTGGTCCCAGTGGTGGAGGTAAAACCACCTTACTTCATCTATGTGCACACCTACTTGATGTTGAAGAGGGAGAAGTTAAAAATAGTTTTGAAAGCTCCTCTTTTGCCTTTCAAGATGCGAGACTACTTCCTTGGAAAAATGTTATCGACAACATCGCCTTAGGACTTTTAGCTGATGGTGTAAAAAAGAGTGAAGCCATAGAGCGCTCACGCACCATTGCACTAACATTTGGTCTTGAAGAGAGTGACTTTGAAAAATTCCCTAAAGATCTTAGTGGTGGTATGCGTCAGCGCGTTAGCTTTGCACGTGCTTTGGTAGTCAAACCCTCACTCCTATTTTTAGATGAACCTTTCAGCGCGCTGGACATTGGACTTAAAAAAGAGCTACAAAGTGTTTTAATCGAGATGATTGCTAAAAAAGAGATCAGTATACTTTTTATTACCCATGACTTGATGGAAGCGATTCGTCTGAGTGATGAGATTTTACTACTTAAAGCAGATCCTGGGCATATCGTTAAAAAGTTTTCATACACACTGCCTCAAAGCGAGCGTGATGATAAGTATGTTTATGGTGAGAGTGCAAAAATACTGCAAGATGCTGAAATTATAGATACCTTTGAATTGGAGCTGAGATAATGAGTCAAGAAGAGAAATTACGCGCCACCAATCACTACCTTTACTATCCTGATGAAAAAAATATCCAACCCCATTTTGCTTATGGATTTAGACCGCTTTTCTTAGTTTTAGCGCCATACATGGTGATCTCCATGTTACTTTGGGGTCTGATCTTTAGTGGAGGAATCACTGTTCCTTTCATAGGAGACACCTTAACATGGCACATCTATGAGATGCTTTTTGGTCTTCTTACTGCTGGACTGCTGGCCTTTCTCTCAACAGGTCTACCAGAACTTTTTCCAGGTCTTGTTCCACTCGTGGGTAAAGAGTTAAAAAACATCACCATACTTTGGCTTCTAGGACGTCTGAGTTTTTGGACAATGGGCTGGACAGGTGTCTACCTCGCCGCCATTTTAAATCTTGCGATGTTGGCATGGATCATCTGGTTTGCGCGTCACGCTGTTTTAGACAAACTCCAAAGACACGCTTCTTTGGGATACACAGCAGTAGCCATCTTCTTGATAGAAACATGGTTTTTTAGTGCCCAAGCAGGACTCGTTGAGACACCACCGATGGACATCTTAAAAGTTGCCCTCGGCGCAATTGTTGTTTTGATTTTATTGGCACTGAGAAGAGTTAATATGGAAGCGATTAATGAGTTGATGGAAGATGAAGATATTGATGATGTATTTATCTCACGTCCTCCAAAAACAAATCTTGCTCTTTTTGCGGTTATCATTTTTACCATTGTAGAGTTTTTCTATCCAACCTCTAGCGCGCTGGGCTGGTTAGGATTTGCAGTAAGTGCAGGAATTATAGGAATTACTGGTGAGTACATCTTAAAAGATGAGAAGATTTTACACCTAGCCTATGTACGTTATCTGGCTTCTGTCTACGTACTTTTTGCCATCGGTTACGCACTAATGGGATGGGACCTGTTAAATCCAGACATCTACGGACTCAACCACTTTAGACACTTCATCACCACTGGAGGTATTGGTCTGTCTTACTTAGTAGTCATGTTGATTATCTCTACCGTGCACACAGGACGGCACTTGGTTGCTTCATGGAAGACACACTTGATGGTTCTGCTTATCATAACGGCTACTTTTATGCGTGGGTTGATTCCATTTTTTGAAGAGTATACCAGCGCGCTGTATATTGCATCTACTATTGCTTGGACTTTACCATTTATCATCTATATCAAACTCTATTTCGAGTTTTTACTACGTCCACGCGCTGATGGGATAAAAGGGTAATTCAGCGTAAATAAGAAAATAATTTATATACTAACACTAAGTTTACCCTTAGGTATTTGGAGCTGTTATTGAAACACACTTTTATTATATTTTTTTTGCTGCTACTTTTTAATACAGTAGAGGCAAAAATATTTACAATTACCTGTCAAGATCAGAATAATAAAGAGTTCTACACCTACCTCGAATATCTCAATGATCCTTCTGCCTCACTCTCTATAAAAAATACCAATACACTTTTTAACAGTACTTTTTACACTACACAAGAGAAAAATGCCCACCTTGGACTGAGCTTTCAAAATCCCGTACTCTGGAGTAAAATCGAAATCAAGAACAGTTGTCCCACTCAACAAGAGCGGATACTAAGTTTTAAAAAAATCACCTTTAAAGATATCCAGTTTTTTAAAAGAGATCATGATCAACTACATACTATAGAAGCTATTTCACTGATTAATAATGCCAACTTCAAACTGCAAGTACGTCCGCAAGAAGTGAATGAATACTATATACGTTTTGTTGGTGATGGACCCTATATTATGACACCTCGACTGATTCAAAGTGATGAGGCAATTATGGGTGCGTATAAAAGTGCTTGGTTTTTCTCCTTTTTCGCTACCTTTGTACTCACTGCCATCATCCTCTATCTTTTGATATTTATCTTTTTAAGAGAAGTCATGTATCTCTATTTCTCTTTGCATATTGCTTCACATCTTCTTCTTTGGCTTAGTGTTTATGGAGTTTTCACCTTAATAGAACTTCAACTTGTTAAAGTCATTAGTATCTTTATCTCTTCTGTATTTATCACCCTGCTGAGTTTTGATTTTTTAGAGACGCAAAGAAGGATGCCTAAGCTATCAAAGTCCATTTTACTCTTTCTATTTTTGATGAATAGCTACTATATTTTTGGTTTTTATTTTAATATCGTTGAGTTTATTGCCCCGATCTTTGGACTTATCTCATCCATCACCTATCTACTTATTATTGTTTCTATTATTAAAAGTATCCAAAAAGAGTCTAAAAAGGCGATCTATCTCTTACTGGCTCTGGGTGGATATATCCTTGGTTACTACATCACTATCGTGGGTGTTTTTACCCTTGGTAAAGTGCCTGTAACGGATTTTAGTTTGAGTGCCGGTATTATTGGTGTTATTATTGATATTTTCTTTGTCTCTTTGGCTTTTATCTATATGGCAAAAAAGACCTATAAAGAGCAAAGAAATCTTCTAGTAGACTACAGTAAGTCCCTAGAACAAAAAGTTCAAGAGCGTACCTTACAGATTAAAGAACAAAATTCTCTACTTCACAAACAAGCCATTACAGATGCACTTACACAACTACCAAATCGCTTAGAATTAGACAGACAAGCAAAGATATTTTTTGAAAATCAAACCCACTCAGACTATGAATTATTTGCCATTATTATAGATATCGATAATTTCAAGATGGTTAATGATAAACATGGTCACCTCTTTGGCGACACTGTTTTAAAAACTATATCAAGCATTTTGAATAAAAGTTTAAAAGTACATGATATTGTAGGAAGATGGGGTGGAGAAGAATTTTTAGCCTTTGTGTATGTTAAAAATAGAGAAAACATCTTAAAAATTTCCGAACGTATTCGAGCTAATGTTTATAATCATACCTTTGATGATGGCTTTACAGTCACAATTAGCCTTGGACTTAGTAGTGCTAAAGACAAATCAAGCATCACAGAGTGGATTCAAAGTGCTGATGAAGCGCTTTATAAAGCCAAAGAAAACGGTAAAAACCAAGTTATACTCTCTAATTAACTTCAATCATGATAGTTATTATCATTATTAATTAATATTTAAGTTTATTCGTACTACAATCCCATCAAAACATATTGATACTAATTATC
>JADGDM010000098.1:0-1395 GCA_016744905.1 Sulfurimonadaceae bacterium
ATGATAGGTGTAAATAATTTTTTATTATGCTCATATTCTCGTATTGAATGTAGCGCTTCTATACCATTTTTATTGGGCATATTTATATCCATTAAAATCACATCGTAACTGCTATTTTTATACATTTCTACTACTTCAAGTCCATCATTGGCAATACTTACTTCAAGGTTCATCTCTTCAAGTATTATTTCAATTAACATCTGATTAGTTTTATTATCTTCAGCAACTAGAATTTTTTGTCCATCAAACTTTATCTCGCTGTTTGGGTCTACTTTATCAAGCGTTTTCCCACAGCAGACTTTTATCTCAAAACTGAAGGTACTTCCCTTTGTAATTTCACTCTCAACCTTCAACTCTGAATTCATCAGATGAAGTAACTTATTAGAAATGGATAGACCAAGACCTGTACCTCCATATTTTCTAGCTGTTGAGTCATCGGCTTGAGTGAATTCTTCTAAAATTTTATCAATTTTATCCACTTCAATTCCAATACCTTCATCAATAACTGCAATATAAAGAGTCGAAGTCTCTGGTTTGAAAATGATTTGTAATTCTATTGTTTGATCTTTAGATGTAAATTTAAGGGCGTTTGAGAGTAAATTGGAGATAATTTGTTTGATACGCAACTTATCAGCCTCTATACTTAAAGGAAGTGAATGACTAACAGAATTGATTAAAATGATACCTTTATCTAAACAGCTTTGTTGAAATAATACAAGCAGCGAATTAAACTCTTCTTGAGGATTAAAAGTAACCTTATCTATCTTAAATTTACCCGCCTCAATTTTACCAATATCTAGAACATCATTGAGTACATTTAGTAAAACGGCAGAAGATTGATCAATCGTAGAGAGATATTTTAATTTTTTACTGTCTTCTTCATTTTGTTGCAAAATTTTGATAAAACCGATAATGGCATTCAAGGGCGTTCTGATCTCATGCGACATCATTGATAAAAATTTAGATTTCACCTCTGTAGCACTATTGGCTTCCACAACCTTAGCTTCTAGTTGCGTAATCAATGCCTCTTTATCAAAAGAGAGCATTATATTTTCTGTAACATTCTGAGAAATTTTTCTCGCAATTAAACTCAATAAACCAATATATAAAGCCATCACCCCTACAATCGAAGAAGAGACTTCTGTATGCTCGTTATAAACAATCCATAACATCGGAAGAAACGCAGTAAAAAGATAAATATAAAAAAAATAGATTTTGGAAGCGGAGCTTACTGAAGAACCAGAAGAGAGTCCCCCTATAATAAGTATCAACAACATCTGAAGATAAATCTCTTCCGGAAAGATAAAAAAGGCTGTCGAACCCCATAAAGAACCGGAGAATAAGACACCAATAAAAAAGAGTTTTTCAAAAGACTTATAGTGCTTCTCTATATCT
>JADGDM010000098.1:1405-6493 GCA_016744905.1 Sulfurimonadaceae bacterium
CTTCTATAAAAGATAAATGTCACTATACGATAAATGACTAAGCTTACTTGTAGACTCAACCAAACAATAAGGTTGACATCATTGACATGTCCTTTGAAATTATAATAAACGATAGCAGTTAACGCTAAAAGTGCAAAAATAGCACTTGGAAGATTGTTATAGAGATAATCTAATCTTTTAATATCAATATGTTTGTTATATGACGTATCCATAAATAAAGTATATCAAACTATATCTATTTGCTTCTCAAAGTTAAAAATTATTTGGGAAGATTAAACTTCTGTGTGACTAATTCACCCTCTTCATTGAAAAAGAGATAATAGAGTTTATCTTTAACAACACTCAATCCAGCAAGATAACGCAGTACTAAATTGGCTTGTAATGAAGCGATATGCATGACTATGGGTGCAGCAATTCCCGCAGGTGTTTTTTGCGTGATTTTAAAGGCATCTTTAAAGTCTCCCTCATCAAAAAAACAGACCTGACCATTCCATGCTTCAACAGAGCCATAAACCCATGGAGTGTTCACACTTTTTGCGTAATCATTAATCTCACCTCGAACAGGAAGGTTATCTGTTGCATCAATAATCAGATCAACGTCGATACCCTTCTCACTCCAAGCCTTAAAATCACAATCATGGGCAATCGCTTTAACAAAAGGTGAGCGCGCCAGTATATTGTCGACATTAATCTGCGCCTTGTTCTTTCCTTCATCACCTACTTTAAAAGCAATCTGACGATGGATATTATGTACACTGACTTCATCAAAATCAACCATATGAATTTCACCAATACCTGAAGCACCCAGGGCGTAAGAGAGAGATGAACCCAGTCCACCACATCCAATAATAACAATCTTTTTATCTTGTAAAGAACGCTGTGTCTCTTCGCCCCAAAGCTGTACTTGTCGGTGGAAGTATTTCATCATAATAAGATCCTTGAAGTTTTTCTGAGAGAGAGTGTATCAAAATAACTATTGATACACGTAAAAGCTGAGTGAGTTACTCTACTTTTTGTTTTTGCTTTTAGCCGCTTTCGCCAATTTTTTACGTCGTTTAGCCAGCTCTTTTTTCTTTTCAACGTCTGAAGCTTTACGTGCATTAATTACTTGTTTATCAACTACATTTCCTGTATTTTCAAAATTTCGTGAGTCTGCCAGTTTACCTTGTTTACCCATATGTGCGATTTTATATCCGTCGTCTGTATCAACGCTCGATGTATTTACTTTTGCCATTTATTCTCCTTGAATTTATCGTGTACCACGTTTGGTAGTACGTCTTTTTTTATCATTTCGTGAACTTGAGTTGTTATTGTGCTTTTTAACCACTACTTTTTTATCTTTGTGTTTATAACCCACTTTTGATATTCTATCATCGTCATCTTGAGCACGAATGCTTGGATCCAGTTCAAATCCTTCCATCACATCACTAGGAATTTTTTCTTTAATCATCTGCTCAATTTTTTTAAGATGACGACGTTCATTAACTTCTATCAAAGAGATAGCCACACCATCTTTACCAGCGCGCGCTGTTCGTCCGATACGGTGAACATAATCTTCTAAAACATCAGGAAGCTCAAAGTTAATCACACAAGGCAATGCTTCAATATCAATACCACGAGAAGCGATATCTGTTGCCACTAAGACACGAACCTTCCCCTCTTTAAAAGCAGCCAATGCTTTTGAGCGCGCTGCTTGTGTTTTATCCCCGTGAATTCCAGCACTTTTTAAACCATCACGTTCAAGATGTTTCACCAGTCCATCTACACGGTCTTTTGTACGCGTAAAAACCAGAACTTGTTCATAGTTTTTTGAACCAATAAGATACGAGAGTAATGCCTCTTTTTTATCTAAATCTACAAAATATACAAACTGATCTACGGCGTCATTCGCTGCATTTTGACGTGCGGTTTGAATAAACTGTGGTTTGTGTAAGATAAGTTTTGAAAGTTTACGTACCTTATTTGTATATGTTGCTGAGAAAAGCAAGCTTTGATGACGACGTGGTAGTTTTGGATAGATCTGTTTGATCTCTTTCATAAAGCCCATATCTAACATTCTGTCTGCTTCATCAAGCACAAAAAACTCAACTGCTTCAAAGTTCATAGTACCATTACTTAAATGCTCAATCAAGCGTCCAGGTGTGGTAATCAAAATATCAATTCCACCTTCTAGTATCTTTGCTTGATCAACAATAGAGCGACCGCCAACATTCAGCGCGCTACTAACTTTTAGATATTTTCCATACGCTTTAACATCTTCATGAATCTGTTCTGCTAGCTCACGCGTAGGCGTAACAATAAGTGCACGAACTTGATACTTATCTAAGTTAACTGTATTGCGCAGTCTTTGCAAGATAGGGAGCGCAAATGCGGCAGTTTTACCTGTACCTGTCATCGCCGTTGCAAAGGTGTCGTGTTTACCCATAACTATAGGGATACCACGCTTTTGGATCTCTGTTGGGTCTTTATAACCAAGCTCTTCAATACTTTTCAAAAGTGCCGGTATTAGACCCAATTTTTCAAATGACATAGACATCCCTAATTTTTTTGACATTTTAGCATTATTTTATGCTAATATTGCGCAAACACCTATATATAAGGATATTTATTGAGTTCTATGACCTTTCATGATGAATATGTACAATACAAAGAGAAAATTCAAGACTTTCTGGTGGCCAATAACTTTGAGACTAAACATAAAGAGTACCAAGCACTTTTTTATGAGATGAATACACTCTCAGACCAAGAGTTAGACATTTATGCTGAACAATCACCCCTATTTTTAGAAGCAAGAAAACTTTCACTAAGAATAATCGAACGTATTGTAGAAATACATGATGAACTCCAGGAGATATTTAATCTTGATGAAGAGAAAACAGCACAAAGATGTAAAGATGAACTTTTAGATTTGGACAGATATATTGCCGCTTCACTTCAAGAGTCTGCTGCTTTGTTAGAAGAGTTTAATGAGGCCAGAGAAGCTGGTAGAATTGCACTTGATGAAGTGAGTGATACTGAATAGCTTTTTTATCAATATAAATTGGTGGAGCATAGCGGGATCGAACTGCGGACCTCTTCGCGGCCACTAATCCTACCTAAATAATCACCCAATGCTATAGGTGTATCAACACCAGTAACATACATGCCTTTGACAAAATCATAAAAATTATCTAAATTACTTTTTTCACCAATTACTTCACTCATTATTCTTCTCCTACTTTTATTTTCTTAATTGGCAATATAACTGCAACCATTAATTCAATTCCCACTGAGATAATTAAAGCATATACGAACACAATAATTCCTAATTTTAAGTTCAATAAGTCAATCAGATAAATAATCAGAAAGTAAATCAATATACTTAGCCAAAACTCACCATATATCTTTCCCATTATCGAAATACTTTTTGGTATTTGGTATTGTGATTCACATTGTTCACATTCGATAATACGCCCTTGTTTTAATTTAAAAATTGAATCTAAACTATTAAACTTATTAATTTTAGTTCCACACTCTTCACATTTAAAACTTAATAATCCCACCGTTAATTTCCTCTTTTTTTCTCTATCATCATGCTACTTCCTGTCTCTTTTGATAGTTTAGATTATTGCTTATCAAAGAAATATTTTCATTATCTTCTACTGGGGTACTCGTAGCGTTTAGGTTGATGGAGGTGATGCCTGCTTCACTTAGGCTCATCATCTCACCTTCATTGGTCAGCGCGTCTGAGTTTTTATCTTGCCATACTTGTAGTTGGTTATATATTTCATCACTACTGTCTATCACACCATCTGCATTAGAGTCATACTCTTGTAGTGCGTCAAACCCACTGGTATTATTATCACCAAAGAGTTCACTGATATCATCTACTTTTCCATTACCATTTTTATCTAAAACTAAAAAAGCATCACTGCTGTCTATCCAACCACTCTTCTCAGCAAACCCATCACCATCAAAGTCAAAGTAAGCATCTGAATCACTCATCGCAATGGTGTTAACTCCATCACCGTTTAGGTCTAGGACTAGTGGGTCTACTCTACGGTAGATTGGGATTAGGAGTTCGGTGGTGTTTTGGGTGTTGTAGGGGTTATAGTTTGAGTCATTCAAAGGATTGTCTCGTTGTGCGTAGCCTCCTCCGAAAGCAATACCTGCTTCTATTTGCTCAAGACTCATATTTTCCCAATCACCTATGATTTCAGAGAGTCGTTGTTTCCCAAGCTCAATTTCATTATTAATAGATTGAAAAATATCCTCCAAATTATTTTTAAAAAAGTCAGTAAAATTTTCTAAATCTAAAGAAATTTGCTCAGCGGATGCATCTTTCCATGAATCTGGAAATGTATTTATCATTATGTTGTCTGCATTATCTATCACATGCTTAACTAAGAAATTAACATCCACATGTTCATCTGAAGTAGCTGTCGTATTAGAATCATCAGGAAAAAGCATATCTGCATATTTCTGAGCCGCATAATCTGTAGCATTTTTATCTAAATTTAATCCTGATTGATCCAAATTAAATTTAAACCAATCCTTCATCAATTCATTTGCTGCAACAGGTCCTCCACTATTTATATTTAAAGCCATTATTTATCCTTATTATTTTTATTCATTACAGTTTTATATAGAATTTTTCCAGACTTATCAAAAGTAATAAACTGTACTTTTTTATCTTCAATATACAAACCAACTTCTTTTAAAACACTATTTTCAGTCCATTTAATTTTTGGTAAATCATTTTGATACCAAATCATAAATTCACCATTTTTTTTATCTTGTTTATAACTCATTCTAAACCATGGAGAACCATTTGAATACCATGCAAATCTCTCACCATCTTCTAAACCATTTATATAGTTCATACTGATTACTCTAATTCCATTGTCATTCCAACCAATAAACTTTCCGTTGAGAATATTATTTTTATAATGAGCTTCAAGTTTAATCTTTCCATTCTCAAAATATATTTTTTCTATCCCATCTTTCAAGCCATTTTTATATTCAATAACAGTTAATAATCCATTTTTATTAGATTTTAAAATTCCGCAATAAGACTCAATTTCATTACCAATTTGAAGTTCATAATAG
>JADGDM010000099.1 GCA_016744905.1 Sulfurimonadaceae bacterium
TTTTCTAACATAACACCTTCCGGTGTTAAAGCGATCTGACCTGAAGTGTAGACTAAACCATTGTGTTTAACTGCTTGTGAGTAGGGACCAATTGCCTGAGGCGCTGAAGTTGTTTGAACATATTGCATATTATTTCCTATTTAGTATATTTTTTGTGTTGATTTTGACGGTGAAATTTTCTATCTACATCATCAAGAATAGACATAAAGTCTTCTTCTCCCCAATAACCTGGGATACTATAAAGTATTCTTCCATCAGGGGTAAGAAAATAGTTCATAGGAACCATTTTCGCTTTTAGGTTTTCTGGATAATTCTTTTCACCTCGGGTTAATTCAAGTAGAACATAACCTCCTTTAAGGCGTTTCGAGATAGGACGTTTCTTTAAGGTAGTTTTTTTGAGTTTTTTACACCACTTACAAGTTTTAGTCGTAATGAGCGCATAAATAACCTTGTTATCTAACTGGGCTTCTTGTTTTGCCTTATCAAAATCCTTATACCAACTCAGTGGAGTGGCATATAAGAAGGTGACACTAATAAAGAGTAGAAGTATATTTTTCAATGTTTCTCACTTATATATATGAATAATTTAAATTTAATCTTAATTTTTACGTAAAAGTATCACTTTTATATCATCACTATAGACAACTTCAAACCCACAGCGCGCTGCAAGAACCTCAAATGTTTGAGGCATAAAAAAAGAGATATGTGACAGATCACGACAATACCACCATGATAAAAAGTCTTCCACTTTATTGTTATGGAACTGTGTCATCAGCGCCAAATATCCACCTACTTTTAGATGTGTATTAAAAAAGTTCATAATAAAAACAGGATCTGAGATATGTTCTATGACCTCAGTTGAGGTGACATAATCATAAAGCTTGTCCTTATAGACTTTTTTAGGTGAAAAAAACTTATCATAGATGTCTACTTCAAAACCTTCTCTCTTTAAGAGTTCACTCAGCACTGGTCCAGGTCCACTTCCAAACTCTAAAACACTTTTCGTTCCAGTTTTATCTTTTAGAACAGTTTTATCTAAAAAATCTTGAAACATGGCGACATAACCTTCATTTTCTATGCTATTGTTATGTTTTGCGTAGTGTTTATACTCCTCTTCCTCATTCATATAAGAGGCTTTGTCTTTAAATATCAGTGCACAATTGGGACATTGGTAAAAGGTTGATTTTATTTTTTTATGGAAGAATTCTGAACACGCTGTCTCACAGATGAGACATTTAACCAGCGCGCCAGACACTAAAAGCTTTCTATTAAAGTAGAAAAAACTTTATGAAGAGACTCTACTTCTTTAACGGTAGTTCGTTCATTTGGTGCATGAATGGTATCATTTCTCACACCAAATTCAATTACTTCTACACCACAAGGTGCTATAAAACGTGCATCTGAAGTACCACCAGCCGTAGAGTGTTTAGGTTTAATACCTGTCACTTTTTCGATAGCCGCATCAATTTTGCGAACCACTTTTGTATTTGAATCTGTTACAAAAGGATAAGCTGACTGATCTAAACGCAGTTCAAAATCCACTTCAGCAAAGTGTTTGTTTATAAAAGCCGTGATACTCTCTTGATTGCTCTTAGTTGAGTTTCGTACATTAAACATCATCTCTAGCTTACCAGGACTGACATTGGTTACCTGCATTCCTGCGCGTATGTCTGTAATCACAAACTTACTTGGAGAAAAAACCTCATCCCCATTGTCTAAGTTAAACCCTGCGATATTGGGTAAAATAGACGCTATCTGATGTACAGGATTGATCGCTTTTTCAGGATAAGCAGCGTGACCTTGTTTCCCTTTAATAGTAAGGTAACCATTAATAGACCCACGTCGCCCTACTTTAATAGCGTCACCAAAATCATCTTCACAAGTTGGCTCAGCCACAACACATGAGTCAGGCATTAAATGATACTCTTTAAGATACTCTAAAACTTTTACGGTTCCATTTTTAGCAGGCCCTTCCTCATCAGAGGTTAAAAGTAAAGAGAGTGTTCCATTAAAAGTCTGGGTATCTTTTACCGCTTGAACAAAAGCGGCCAAACCACTTTTCATATCTTGTGTTCCACGTCCATAAATATAGCCATCTTTTTCAAGTGCGCTATAAGGATCACTGTTCCAACCTTCACCTGCGGGAACAACATCAACGTGACCTGCGAAGCACAGATGTTCACCTTCACTAAACTTTTTATAAATAAAAAGATTTTTGACCTCTTCACGGTCTATACGGATAGCCGTAAAACCTTCGAGATAATTTTCAATAAAATCTAAAAGTCCTCCATCATCAGGAGTTTCGCTTTTAGAGTTGATAAAATGTTTAAATAGTTCTATAACTTCCAAAATAGTCCCTAGTGATGTGGATTGGCGTAAAATACATACGGCGTTGAGTAATCACTCACTTCAAAATACACCTTCTTTTCACCCTCATCTACTTTAAAGTTAAAGTTAAGATCAGCATATCCATAAGAGTAACGATATGAGCGCGCTTGATTATCAGTTCTACCCACACCTGTTGTCATCTTGTCCACTTTTAAAAAGCGGTTGACTAATTTTTCACCCATATACACATCTAAAACACCATTGGTTCCTGTGTAGTTTTGGATACTTCTTGAAAACTTGTTTTGTGTCTCTTGTGTACAACCGCTCATCAGTGTTAAAACTGCCAGCGCGCTAAGACCTAATTTTAAAATATTTTTATTCATAATTTACCCTTTTAATCTGTTTTGGATTATATCCAATTATGCTAAACCTAGATTTGTCATAAAATTACCTGCAATAATAGTACTTCTCTCTTTAAACTGATTGGCAATACCTTCAACATAGAGTTCGTCTAACGTCGCATGAAAAAGTTCTAGCCAACGTGTAAAAGTGTCACGTCCTATTCCTGGTAAATCAAAATGTGGACGCATTGGACTACCACGGTAACTGGTATCACCTAAGGCAATAGATGCCCAAAAATTGGTCAACAAATCAATATGTTCACCCCAAACCTCAGAACTTAAATCATCACCTAATTTATCAATAAAAAAAGGACCCACTACTTTATCTTCTAATACCGAACTATAAAAACGCACTACCATAGTACGTAAATTAATTTTTGTTACTTCATTTTCTAACATATTTTATCCTCTAAAAAATCTCCACTACATTCCACCTTGTACTCTACTTTAAAAAATAACTGTAAATAAAGCGATAAGTATCACCAACTCAATGAAAAAACGTTGCTATCCAGCCTAATATCTTAGATTCAAGCCAATACTCCACTATTACCAATCATCCAAAATAAATTTCTTATCGCTTTTGGGGATATCTTCATTAATCTCTAACTCTTTTGGTTTGCCCTTTGGTAAAGAGGCACCGAGCTGCTCATCATACTCCAACTGAAGACCCTTTGAGGTCATGATAAAACCTTTTACTTTTACTTTACCATCATGAATTGCTTTGTGATGATCTTTACATAAAGGGATAAGATTATTTAAGTTGTCTTGATGATAGTGCCCAATAAAACCACTTTGATCCGACGCAGCTTGATGAGAGATATGATGCACATCTTCCGCGATACCACCACAGATAATACACTTCGTGACGTAGAGGTCTTTATTGTACTTACTGGTGCGTTTTTTCACCAAAAGTTCCAACTCATCAAAATCGTTGGCCAGACGTTTTCGGATCTGGTTTGCCATGTCTAAAAATTCTTCATCCATATGCAGTGAGCGCGCAAACTCTAAACCATACACACTGCTACCACTACCTGATTGAAGTTTTCTATCAAATATTAGTGCATCTATTTTCTCATCATATTCTACAGAAAGATGAAGATTCACCACGTTGTCCAGCGCGCCAATCTCATTCATGGTTGAGAGTTGATGTAAGTGTGTCGCAAACAAAAAGATTGAACGCAAGCGAGCCAGCTTGATGATGGCAGAGGAGACTATCGCTACACCAGAGAGTGTCTCTGTTCCATGAGAGATCTCATCACCAAGTATCAAAGACTTCTCTTCTGCGCGGTTAAAAATATTTTTAAGTTCCAACATCTCCACAGCAAACGATGAAAGACCTTTTGCCAAGTTGTCTCGTGAGACGATACGCGTAAAAACAGAGTTAAAAAGTGAAAATTTCATCGCTGAAGCAGGCACATAAAACCCAGACTGCGCTAACAAAACGGCGATACCGATACTTTTCATCAGTGAAGATTTACCACTGGAGTTGATCCCATAAAGTAAAACCCCATTAATATCATGACCATCATGCACATGAACATCTGTCATCACCGTATCAGGATAAGGCAGATCCATATACGCACGATTTCCCATCACGATATCATTAGGGACATAAAGACCATTACGCTCTTGTACCTCGATAAGAGGATGGCGCAGTTGCATTACTTGTAAAAAGTTTTCGCCATTTTGAACATCCGTGATGGTAGGTTGGGCAAAGTTATACATCTCAGCGGCTTTTGCACTCGCAGTTCCTACATCAATATCTGCTACATAGTGCACAATATTTTCAAAAAGTTTGGTATAACGACGTTCATACAGTGACTGTAGTTTGGCAAAGCGCTCTTTAACGAGAGCAACAATTTTAGAGCGATTACGTAAAATCTTATCTGATATCTCATCACTAAAATCAGAAGTAATTTTCACAGAGTTGGTCAGTTTTTTAACCACAAAGTCTGAAAACTGTATCTCTTCTCCATTGAGATCAAAACTCAACTCTTTAAACTCCGACTCTATCATCGAGTAACGGGTTTTTGAGAGAGAGATATAATAACCCTCTTTATCGAGTTGACCCAATGTTGCGTAGCGCGCTTTCACCTTTTCACCAAAGAGAGACTCGATTTTTAAGATGATGATGCCAAAGATATCTAACATGCCTCTATTTTCAGTGACTAAAGAGTCTATTCGCTCATCCACTCCTGATTTTAAAAAGTTGTCATCAACGGTATTATTCGTAAATCGTCTTGTAGTATCAAGATCAAAACTTTTTTCAATATCACGTAAAAATTCATCAATATCATTTTCACTAAAAGGTGTTTTTTGAATTTTATGTTTTTTTACAAACTGCATCAAAGCTTTAACATTTTCTAAAGACTCATGGACATAATTCATCTCAAATGGATGAAGACGAGAAAGTTTGATACGACGAAGTAATCGTTCTAAATCATAAATACCTCGAAGACGCTCATCCAACATCTTTACATAAGGCATGGTTCGCTCTATTAAAGTGTAACGACGTTCTAACTCATCTTTGGCGATAAGAGGATTCAACAGTCTCTCTTTTAAAAGACGCTTCCCAATGGCCGTTGAACTTTTATCTATAAGTTTAACAATAGTGGTCTCATCTCTGTCTTTAGAGATGATAGAGAGTTGTTCAAGTGCGTTATTACCCAGATACATATAACGACGATTATCAATTAAAGTTGGCGTTGAGAGTTTTTGAATAATATGTACATCATGCTCAATTACAAAGTGCACCAAAATCGCTAAGGCTTCACTAATCATAGGCGAACGTTCTAAATCCATATGCTCAATAGGAGAGAGCAGTGACTGGATAGTGTAAACTTTTTTAAATAGTTCATTTTGATAATCTATCTTAGCGCGCTGAGTGTTTATAGAGTAAGAGTAATGTTCATCAATTTCAAGGTAGCGGATAACCTCTTTATCGCTCTCAACCCCATTTAAAAAGGTCAATACCACTTCTGAGGTTTGATAGATATTTAAAAGATTAAACACTTCATCCAGCGCGTAAGAAGGGTCTTCACTGGTTCCGTGTGACTCATAAAGGAATGTTTTTCCTGTTGTCACATCTACCGCGCTATAACCAACAGTATAGATATCTTTATACTTATCTATTAAAAGGGAGACTATATAGTTGTCTTCATTATCTAGGTTATAGTCAAAGTTCGTACCCGGAGAGACAATCTGTGCAACGTAACGTGAGATTTTTGGTGGTAAGCCTTTTTGCTTCACCACTATCACTGTGTATTTTTTCTCTTGGATTACACGGTTCAGATAACGTTCAAACGATACCGCAGGGACGCCTGCTAAAAAAGGGTTTTTAACAGAGTTTTCTACAATGCTTTTATTTTTTTTAGTAAGTTGAATGTTTAATAGTTCAGCAATCTCTTTTGCCTTACCGATATTTAACTCATCATTTTTAACCTCATAAACTTCAAAAAAAGTTCCGATTTCCATAAAGACAACCGTATCTTTTCCATATTTATCTTCAAAAGAACGTTGGAGTTCAAAATAGGTTTCAGTTAAAAGCATTTTTTTATTGCTGTTTAGAAGTTCATTTACATCAGTTGAAAGCATTGTAGAGGATACGCCTATTTTTAAATTTGTTTATTATAACATAATGCCTTATTCACTAAGGTAACTTTTCCATTACATGGATCTTCCAAAAAACACTTTTTTAGTACAAAATCATATTAAGAATCCATTTATC
>JADGDM010000100.1 GCA_016744905.1 Sulfurimonadaceae bacterium
ATGTCAAGATTTGGCATCATACGCTCATGAGTAGGATATTGTGATGGGTGTTGTAAAAACTCTGCCATCGCTTCTTCTTTTGTGTTTTTCCCTGTCATCGCTTGAAGTGAACCTTCTGGTCCCCATGCTGGATCTAACCATGACTTAGTTAAATCTGGAGCATAATATGCACCATTACCAAGTAATGTATGACAGTTCATACAGTTTTTCGCTTGTGAACCTAATTTACCTAAGTGTAATAGATCCGACGCTTCTTCTTCAGACCAGTCATTACGGCCAAAGAACATCTCTTTTTCACCAATAACTGGAACTTCATGTCCACGCTTCATATCCATCTCATAAGTAATTTTATAATTAATTACTGTAGGTCCTGGAACTCTTTTTGTTACCTTGTTTTGTAGATCTTCATCTGTCCCCATATTGATTTGAATTGACGTATCAAACGTTAACCAAATTAATAATAAAGATGCAAAACCTGTAACCCACGCTGCTGAGCGTTGCCAGAAACGATTGTCACTCCATACAGATTTATTAGCCACTGTATCCTCCTAGTTTTTTTAATAGTTGAAAACTATTTATCAATGTTCATTTTCTTCGTGAACTTGATGTTGCATATAATAAACCGCATGTGGAAGTAAAAGATACCCCACCATTGAAATTATTAAAGCCTTAGCTGTTAAGTCACCTACATGCATCAAACTACCCATTACATATAATGAATACGCAGTCATCAGCCAAAACACATATGCCAGAGGCATTGCCCATGTTTTAAGTACCTTTACTTTCACAGCGGTGTATATACCTACATAGAATCCGCCAAACAACATAGCAAGAACGGAAGACACAAAGATAGGAAGAAAGTCATCTAGCGCTATACCTGGATTAATTACTTGATCTATCATTGTATTTTCCTTCGCTCACATAAGAACTGTTTTTTAGAATCACTAGAATTCTATAGGGATTTGCATTAGTCCTAGTTGACATACATCAATTTAGAACACTAATCTTAAATTTTTAGTTTAAATTAATTGTTGGTGTAACTTTTTTTCTTTCGTCAGGCAATTAAATTTTTACATTAACTATCTATCAGGTTATATTCAGTATAATGCGCAAAATTTTTCATCTGTAAGAATGTATTGATACTTCTTACAGAACTCAAAAAGGACCTTAGATGGCATTAAACGTATACTATGACAAAGACTGTAATATTGAACTGATCAAAAGCAAAAAAGTTGCAATGATTGGTTTCGGATCTCAAGGACATGCACACGCAGAAAACCTTCGTGATAGCGGTGTTGAAGTAGTTATTGGTCTTCGTAAAGGTGGATCAAGCTGGGCAAAAGCTGAAGCTAAAAACTTTAAAGTTATGACAATTGCAGAGGCTTCTAAAGCAGCTCAAGTTATTATGATTCTTCTTCCAGATGAGAATCAAGCTGAGATTTATACTGCAGAGATTGCACCTAATCTTGACGCAGGCGATACTATTGCTTTTGGTCATGGTTTTAACATCCACTACGGACGTATTCAACCAGCATCTGACATTAATGTTACTATGATCGCTCCAAAAGCACCAGGTCATACTGTACGTTCTGAATTTGCACGTGGTGGTGGTATTCCAGATCTTATCGCTGTTGGTTCAAACCCTTCAGGTGACACTAAAGAGTTAGCACTTTCTTACGCATCAGCTATTGGTGGTGGTCGTACGGCTATTATTGAAACAACTTTCAAAGATGAAACAGAAACAGATCTTTTTGGTGAGCAAGCAGTACTTTGTGGTGGTGCATCTGCGCTAGTTCAAGCTGGTTTCGAAACTTTAACTGAAGCGGGTTACGCTCCAGAATTAGCATACTTTGAGTGTCTTCACGAACTTAAACTAATTGTTGACCTAATGTTTGAGGGTGGAATCGCTGATATGCGTTATTCAATCTCTAACACTGCTGAGTATGGTGATTATGTTTCTGGTAAACGTGTTATCAATGACGAATCAAAACAAGCTATGAAAGATATCTTAACTGAAATCCAAGATGGCCGTTTTGCAAAAGACTTCATTCTTGAAGGTCAATCAGGTTACCCTCGTATGAACGCTGAGCGTACTAACGATAAAGAAAAACTAATTACTAAAACTGGTAATCAACTTCGTGAGATGATGCCATGGATCTCTGCAAACAAAATCGTAGACACTTCTAAAAACTAAAATAGCGACGCATCTTCTGCGTCGTTACACTCGTCACGATCAAAAGGTCGCTTCCTCGTTAGACTTCTTGAACCTGCATCACTCTTTTATTTAAGCAATTTCTTTCACAAATACAAAACTCTTTTTTTCAAAACCTTGTTTCTCATAGAGATGATGGGCATCTTTTCTTTCAAAACCTGAACTCAGTACGACTCTTTGGCACATATTTACTTTGGCGTAGTCGTAGATGTAGTTAAGCATCTCTTTGGCGTAGCCTTGGAATTGGTACTCTTTTTTTGTGACAAGGTCATCAACGTAGATATGCCTTTGGTGGTAGAGGTTTACTTGAACTTTAAAACCAGAGTAGGTGATAAGTTGGTCTTTTTCAAAAATACCAAACATTTTGTACTCTTCATGACGCATCTCATAAATCAAATCTTCATACGCTTCATAGCTCAGCGCGCTACGTAACTCTTTAACCAAAGGGTAGGCAAGATCTAACTCTTGAAGTGACATCTCACGAATTTGCAAGTGCACTCCATTTTTTAGAGATCTTTTCGAGAGCAGGTGAGATCTCTATTTTATGTTCTCTCATGATATTTAAGATATTGGTATTGCCTTTGGCGATGCCGATACCATTAATGGTTCCCTCTATTACTTTGGCGCCACACTCTATAGCAGTAAAAGCATTTACATCAGCCAAATCATCACTGTTATGCGCATGTAGGCCTATGTTGTTTTCAATCATCAGTGTACGTAAATTAGTAATCTGTCTTGTAATGGTTTGAGGATTTGCACAGCCGATGGTGTCGGCTAAAGAGAGTGTTTTCGCTCCAAAACGAGAAGCGACTTGAAAGATCTCTTTGAGATAATCGTCTTCTGTTTTACTTGCATGCATCGCAGTAAAATGAAGGTTATCGCAGTTCTTTGAAGCAATATAACAGACATCCATAACCTGATCTTTATACTCCTCTTGAGAGCGATCTTCTTGGGGCAGATAGAGGTTTAGTCTAAAGTTCTCAAACTTCTCCACCATTTGCAGGGCTTTTTCTACATCACTTTTTTGTGCATAGACCAAAATAGAGACCTCTTTTTGACAACTGCTACTCTCTAGCGCGCTGAGAAGTGTGTCATCAAACTTATCTTGAATTGCAAATCCCAGCTCCAGTGTATCGATCATACTCTCATTCAGCGCATGATATATTTCTAGTTTTTCATCCAGTGTTGGATTGAAAGTAGGGGACTGTAAGGCATCTCTTAACGTTGAGTCATATAAAAAAAAGTTGTTCATCATGTAACTATACATAAAATTTGATAAAATACGCACATGAAAAAATATACTCTCTCCTTAATCTTGTTGTTCACTTTTTTTGTTGGATGTTCGTCTGAAATTCCTGAGCCTGTTTTTGTTCCAGATAATGGAGTAAAAGTCTCTTATGTCAAAGATGTTAAACCCATCTTAGACAGCCGTTGTGTGGTTTGTCACTCTTGTTATAACTCTCCTTGTCAGTTAAAACTGAGCTCATTTGAGGGGATAGACAGGGGTGGATCGAAAGAGGTCGTTTATCTCGGCGAGCGTCTACGTGCTCAAAATCCAACACGTCTATTTATTGATGCGATTAATACCAAAGAGTGGAGAGACAAGAACTTTTTTAGTGTGACACAAAGTGATGCCAATGAGAGCTATAATAACTCTATTATGATTCATCTTTTAGATCTAAAAAGAAAATACCCTCAAAGTAAAGGTGAATATCGTCCTGATACTGAAAAGTTAACATGCTCTAAAGATTTAGATGAGTTGGGTGAGTTTATGGATGATGAGGAACATAAGGGGATGCCTTATGGATTTCCTGGGATCAGTAATGAGGAATTTACTGTATTGGCGACATGGTTAAAACAAGGTGCCCAAGGCCCCAGCGCGCTAGAAGAGAAAAAAATGAAAAGTCCGACTGAAAAGGTGGGTATAGAGATTGAAAAATGGGATACTTTTTTAAATGCGGATGATCTGAAACATCAAGTCACTGCACGTTATATCTATGAGCATTACTTTTTAGCCCATCTGAATTTTAAAGATAAAAATGATGAGTTTTATGAGCTGGTACGTTCCTCAACCCCGTATCCTCAAAAAATAAAGTTGGTTCAGAGTTTAAGACCTTATGATGATCCAAAAGTAGATCGTGTTTATTATAGATTTGTACGTATTCACTCTAGCATCGTCCATAAAACACATATGGTGGTTGATTTTGATGACAGACGTTTGGCGTATTTTAAAAAGATATTTATAGAGACACCTTGGAAACAAGATGCCTATAAAATCTCTTACAATGCAAAAACAAGTGCCAACCCTTTTGACTCTTTTAGACAGATTCCTCCGCTAGCGCGCTATCAATTTTTACTTGATAATGCCCACTATATATTAATGACATTTATAAGAGGGCCTGTTTGTAAGGGTCAAATCGCCTTAAATGTTCTGCATGATCATACGTGGCTATTTTTTATGGAACCAGAACATGACCTTGGAGTGCAGTATCCAAACCTATTGCTGTCTAATGTAGACAACTTAGAACTGCCAACACAAGTGGGTAGCAATGTGGTTTTATGGGAGAGTTTTAGCGATACTTATAAAAAGAAAGCACAAGATTATTATCACTCTAAACAGAACTTTTATTCGATTAATTATATGCATGGTTTAGATATTGATGCTATCTGGAAGGGAAATATTGCTAAAGATTCACCAGCATTAACCATCTATAGACATTATGATAGTGCTTCTGTTCATCATGGATTGATTGGTAGTCTGCCTGATACGGCTTGGGTTTTGGATTATTCAGTGATGGAACGCATCTACTATACATTAGTGGCTGGTTTTGATGTGTATGGAAATGTGGGACACCAATTAACAACAAGACGTTACGCAGACTCTTTACGTATTGAGATGGAGAGAAATTTTATTGATTTTTTACCACGTGACAAAAGAGAAACGCTTTACAATTCATGGTATAAAAAAATGGATGCGGATGATTTTGAAAGTTATAGAGAAACACCATTTGGAACGCAGATAGAGTATAAAACAGAACATGTTAAAGAGGAGTTTATTAAAAAACTTGTTGATACACATTTCCTAAACAGCACCAATATCCACTTTGATGAAATTAACTATATGTCAGAGGATTCAGCGCTCCCAACAATGCCAACGCACTTTGAAAATAGAGCGGATTATATTGAAGGACTAAAGTCATTAACACTGACAAACAGTGCTTTTATTCAAGCAATTAATGGAAATAACTCCAACTTAGCATATATACGTATCAAGATGAATGGAGAAAAAGACAAGGTTCTCTCCTTGGTCATCAATAGATATCATGAAAATGTTGCCTTTTTATTTGGTGAGGAAGACAGACTTGACTCAGGTAAAGATACCGCCGATTTTGTTGAAGGTTTTGTGGGTTCATATCCGAATTTTTTCTTTGTAGTAGAAGAAGATGATATGGGAGATTTTATGAAGTTACTTCAAAGTTATGAAGATGATGATGAGTCTATAGCGCGCTTGCTAAAGTATGGTGTAAAACGAAATGATAAAGATTTTTGGAAGCACTATGATTGGTTTCAAAAGCGATTTTATGAAGATGAACCTAAAAAAGCAGGGCTCTTTGATTTGAATCGTTATTACTATAGAGCCTTTTAAAAGACTCTATTGTTTCTCGTGTGACAACATCTCAGCATACTGAATCTCTACTGCTTTGATTCGGTATCGATCAGGAACTTTTCTTGAAGCAATATATCCAATAATATTTCCCTCTTCGTCTTTTTTAGGAATAATATTGACAATAACCCAGTAGTACTTTCCATCTTTTCTTAGGTTTTTTACATACCCTTCCCAGATATTACCAGCTTGGATACTTTTCCACATCCCTTTAAAAGCTTCTTTGGGCATGTCTGGATGACGTAAAATACTGTGTGGCATATTTAATGATTCATCTTTTGGATATCCAGACATCTCAACAAATTTTCTGTTGACATAGGTAATATTACCTTTTAAATCTGTCTCAGAAATAAGACTTTTTCCATCAAAAAACACCTCTTCATCTATAGGTTCTGGGCGTTGCATAAAAGTTCCTTCATTGGATTTTCTCTATTC
>JADGDM010000101.1 GCA_016744905.1 Sulfurimonadaceae bacterium
CTACAAGCTGTAAAAAAAACCAAATTTATTAATATAAATAAATGATAAAAAATAATTTTCATAATAAAATTCTCCAATTGCTTCGTATAGGTTTCTATTATACTTGTAAGTGCTCATTTTGTAACTTAAGATATTAAATTAATCTATTTAAAACTTCACTCATATATCTAATTAAGCATATAAATGTGATACTATTGTAATAATTAACTATAATATAAGTGAGTCTTTATTTGTCAAAGTTTCTAATACTTTTTCTATTTCTCATTGTCACTTTATTGCGCGCTGAAGATTTTAGTAATCTTTTAGATAACTATACTAAAGCTTCTGAACTCTCTTTGAAAACCAAAGATGAAAATGCAGGAAATCTTATCGTCTATACCCGTGATGATATAGAGCGTATGCAGGCAAACACCCTTAAAGACCTTCTAAAATCACTGCGCTATTTCTCCTACTCTGAAAACCGTCAGGTACAAAGCGATCTCCTCAATCTTGACACCTTTTCAAATAATTCAAAAGGTATCCGTCTCTACCTCAATGAACATGAACTGCTCTCTCCTTTATATGGAAGTGGGTTCATCTATTTTGGAGATATGGAGTTAGAGTTTATTGATCATATTGAAATTTATACAGGCTTTCCCTCTTTTGAATTTGGAATAGAACCCGCCATGGTTGTTATTCGTCTTTATACTAAAAATGCTGAACATGATGAAGGTGGTAAAGTAAAACTATTGGGTGGATCAAATAGCTCCTATCTTGGTTCTGCTTACTACGCGGATAAGTTTGATGATCTCTCTTATTTTACGTATCTCGGACAGTACAACAACCAACGTGATGATTATAGCAGTGATGCAAATGGTAACCTCAAACGTGACCAATTACGAAACCGTTTTTATGGCTCTCTTTCAACTGAAAATCACTCCTTAGAACTACACGCCTTACAGACTAAAAATGATGCCTTTCTAGGTTCTACTAAAGATTATGCTACGCGTGTGAAAACAAACAACTTAGAGTACCAATATCTAAGTCTCTCAGAGCACTCTGAATTTATGCAAAAATCACTCTCTTTTAGTGCCTCATACACCACTATTACCAAAGAATTTCAAGAAGAGTTTGATCGTATTACACCCCCTATCCCACTTTCGAGTGAATACAATACAAAAGAAGAGAGTCTGACACTTTCAACACAAAAAAACTTCTCTATTTCTGACAATGAACTCAGTATGGGACTAGAATATCGTTACAAATATTTTGATATCAGTGATCAGACTTTTGACGACACCCCTATTAACTTTCAACAAGCCTATGACACGGAACATATCTATTCAATGTTTATACAAGATCTGTACGCGCTGAGTCAATACTCAAATATTAACTTTTCTGCTATGTATCAGATTTATGAGAGAAATGGGGATGTTAATTCACCTGATAATCTTCAACTGCGTCTGGCGTATATCTATAACAGTGATGCATTTACCTCTAAAACTACCGCAGCGCGCCAATCATTTGCCGCAGAACCTTATACCGTTATCGCTGGCGGTAAAGATGGAAATACGAATATTAAGTCTGAAGATTATCTCTCAATTTCTCAAGAGTTAACCTTTAAAACAGACTCAACACTGAACAATATATTGCTCTCCTATGCGCAACTCAAAGATTATCCAGTCATAGGAGAGAGTCTACATCCTGAAAACAGTGATAAGATACTGGACATCTACTCAGCAACGTATGAGTTTACCTATTACTATTCTAAAAATGATAAGTTTGAGTTTAACCTGAACTACAGTAACTCTGACACTGCCTACACTGAAGACAAGGCAGAGATTATTGGAACCCTGTTTAGATCTGTGAATACCTTTGGAGACTTTGATCTTTTTAATGAATTTTGGATTGTTCAAGCAGCCTTTAGTTCTGAAATTAGTGTTGACTACAGTGCGGCACTCAGTTATCAAGCAACCAAGGATCTCAAAATCCAACTCAAGGGTGAAAACCTTTTAGATATGGCGCAAAAAAGTCTCTATATTATTCCAACAAGTGACACTGAAATTGAAACACTTAGTATCAGTGCTATTGACCGTAAAGTCTGGCTTGGATTGGAGTATCTATTTTGAAAAATATACTCTTAATTTTACTTAGTTGTACACTCGCTTTTGCAGATGATGTCTCTTTAGAGAAAAAAATCTATGAGTCATTTTTTGATGCCCTAAGTACAGAAAAAACACCAAAGGTTTATGTAGATTCTAAAAAAGAGTCACTCTCCTTAAGTTCTAATACATTCACCCTTGTCAACAGCTGTAAAGAGGCAGATATCGTGGTTATGACACAAAGTGATTTACCTGAAGTCTGTCAAAGTAAAATTGTTTTTGGAACCCGATATCACCATCTTAAAAACGACTTTGTAGTTGGGGCATTTTTCTGGCAAAAAGGTCGTCCAAATATTGTCTTTATAGAAGATAGACTCATAGTCAAAAAGATTACATTGCCAGAATCTTTACAAGACTACTTGGAATAATATGCGTTTTATTGTCAACAATGGAAAAGTATTTACACTGCTACTTATTTTGTTTCCACTGCTTGGCATCAGTGCCTCTTATCTCTACGTTCAATACAAAGAGACAAAAAAAGAGATTGTTGCTATTGTTCAAGAGAGTATGTTGGATAAAAAGCATGAACTGCTTGATAATTACATCAACTATCTGCAAAATGATTATGGCAAAGACTTTGTTGAAACGCTAAAAAAAGACGAAGATAAACGCAAACACGCAGAACAGACACTCAGACTGATGCAAAACAGTGAAGTTCAGTACATTTACCTACTCTATATTGATAAAAAACAAAAACTTCGTTATCTATTGGACACAACAAAAGAGGTCAATGAACGTGGTGAGTTTAGACAACGTTTTTTCCCTCAAAAAGATGTCTGGAAAAATGCACAAAAAAGTAAAAAAACAGAAGTCGCTGCACAAGATGGCATCGATAAACTTTGGATTACGATGGCGTATCCAGTTGTGTTAAATGATAAAACTCAAGCACTATTGGGCATTGACTTTAGTCATAAAGAGTATGTGGCCGTAAAAGCAACACTTCTCCCCCTAGAACGTATCTATCTCTACAGTACTGTCTTTATTACCATTATGCTTTTTAGTGCCTTTGTACAACTCATCATCTATTATCGTCACCGTAAAAAAAGTTTTATTGATCCTTTAACAGGAATGTTTAATCGTCAATATCTATATGAACTACTCAGTCGTTATCCCGTAGATAAATTTCACGTCCTTTTAATGGATTTAGACCACTTTAAACAGGTTAATGACATCTATGGTCATGATGCAGGTGACATTGTTTTAAGTACCGTTGCACAAAGGATTCGCTCAGTCATTCGCAAACAAGATATCCTGATACGTTTTGGTGGGGAGGAATTCATTTTACTCATCCCCGCTAAAGATATTAATATCTCTATGGATTTGGCGCAACGTATCCGTAAACACATCAAAGCCTCTCCGATCAGTTTAGAAAAATGTGAACTCAATGTCACTATTTCTATGGGTTTAAATCCACTTCCTGGAGAATCAAAAGACTTTGATGGCGCCATGAAAATAGCGGATGAAGGTCTTTATAAAGCCAAACAGATGGGGCGTGACCGTGTTGAGATTTATGATCCAAATGTCACTTCAAAAGAGGAACATGGATTAGAATCTTTATGTACCATCAAAGATGCCTTAGAACTGGAACATCTATTTTGTATGTATCAGCCCATCTTTAATGTTCACACGCTTGAAGTACATAGCTATGAGCTACTTATTCGTATGCGTGATGAAGAGAACAATATTATTGAGCCAGAGAAGTTTCTTCCTGTCATCTTTAATACCCAAGTCTATGTTCATGTCACTAAACGTGTTATCGATTTTGCTGTCAGTACATTAAGAGAAAAAGAGATTGATCTCAATATCAACCTTGATGTCCAAGACCTTTTCAACGGTGAGATATTGGACTACCTATTAGAAACCTTTGAAAATGAACCGCAAATGGCACAGAAACTTACTATTGAAATTTATGAAAACAAAGAGTTGCTTGAGTATGAACTCGCAGCGCGCTACATTAAAAAAGTACAAGATATAGGCATAAAAATTGCCTTAAATAACTTTGGGAAAGGTCTGGTAAATATTGACCATCTTCTTAACATAGAGGTAAACTGTCTTAAACTAGATGCCTCACTCATACATAACATTCATCAAAATGAGAAAGCACAGAAGATTGTAGCCTCTATCCAAAACTTAGCCGATACGATGAATATAGAGAGTATTGCAGAACATGTAGAGACTAAAGAAGAGCTAGAGATGGTTAAACATCTTGGAGTAACCTATGCGCAAGGATATCTTCTTGCACGACCGGAAGAAGATTTTTTATGCTAATTAATGAAGTAAGTTTCTCACACCAGAATTGATTTGAAGTTGATTTGATTCGCTGTTTTCACACTCA
This sequence comes from Sulfurimonadaceae bacterium, assembly GCA_016744905.1. Lineage (GTDB taxonomy): Bacteria > Campylobacterota > Campylobacteria > Campylobacterales > Sulfurimonadaceae > BB10. The sequence goes on from JADGDM010000101.1 coordinate 4,477, forward strand.
CTTATCGCATCTTTTAACATATTTACCACATCATCTCCATCACGGAATAGACGCAATTTAGCAATCATCAACTTTCCATTTTTATGCGGCATTGCATTGTTAAAAATACACACTTCACGATCACTGAGTTCAAACATCTTTTTAAGATCAGCATCCGCAACCACACGATCAAAATCTATATCATTATCAAAAGCATAATGCGATAAAAAGTTATAAATTTCATTGAGACGTTTTTCAAGTTTTTGTGCTTCAAGTGTCATATCATCTACTTCATCTTCTTCAAACAACATGGCCGCTAAAAGTTGTCCACCCTTTTTATAGGCGTACTCCTCTTTGTTTGACTCTAAAAGGACATTTCTTGTATTTTTAAACTTGCCTAAAAGTTCAATCGCCATCTCTTGGGTTGTCTCATTAACTTTAACCCCAAGAGCTTCTAACATATCTTGTGCTTGTACTAAAATATTCATCTAAATCAATCCCTGTTTTGCTAGTTCTGCTTGTATCTGCTCATCATTTAAACCCTGACGACGCAAGACATTCACCAGTGCTTTTGCACCACTCGCGTTCGCAGCTACTTTTTTATCGCCCATAAATTTTAATTCGATACTGTCATAATGTCTAATCAATGACTGTGCATCTTTTACCGTATCTCGCCAAAACTGCGCTTCTTTACTTCCAGAATAAAGATAGTCAATACACTTCAGATACTGAGCAGCTGAGCGGTGAGAGTTCAACAAATCCACACGCATCTCATACTGCCACTTTGAGATCTGAACATTACGCGCAAAATCAGGCTGAATTTCACGACGTTTACGAAGTAGGTAATTAATTACCCTATCGCCATCAGAGACTTCTTTCATATTTTTAGAAGGCGCTTTTGGAATCACACGCTCAGGTGTCGGCGCGCTAGTCTCAACAACTTCCAGAGCGCTACCTTTCACTTTGTCTGTTTGCGTGGGTAAAGCGCTGTTTAAAACATACTCGTGCATTGAGTGCTGTTCGAACCAGCGCGCTGCGCTCAACTCTTTATACAGCCCGTGCAACTCCATTTCACTAACACCCAGCGCGCTAGAAATTTCATGCTCTTGCAACTCTTTCTCATCAAGAAGATAGAGATAAAGCAATTTAGCCAGAGCACTAAGGTTTTCATCATGAAGCAGTGCACTACTGACTTGGATAAAAGGATTGACTATTTTTTTAATACTTTTTTTCATTAACGTCATTATATCGTAGCGCGCAAAATATTGTAATACCTCACGTTAAAAGGAACATAATGTCCTTTTAACACCTTATCTGACAAATAGAGGAACACTATGTCCAAACAATCGCACTTATCAGGATAAAAGTACATCAACAATTTTCACAGTTTAATAAAGTAACTTGTATATCTAGCAAAAAACACTAAATAGCCTCATATTTTAATTTTATAAGGACATTTTGATGTGCCTATAATAATATAATTAACACCTCTATGTGTTATAATGTTCTTTAAATAAAGAGTTAGGATACAAAGGAACAAATAAAATATATTAACTTAATGATAATACTAGCGACAACAATGTTATATCAAGGTTGTGCAAAACATCCATCTAGTATAAAAGTAATGCAAGAATTTCCTGAAATGAAAAAAAATAATATTTCTATATTAAGAAATTATAATTATTTTGGAGGTGGTGTTAAATATTGGCCTTTAGTAGATGGACAAGAAGTAAGTGGACTTTGCACAAATGAACACATTTCTTTCAGCTTAAATCCTGGAAGCTATAAATTAGGTATAAGGTTTTATGATATTTTA
>JADGDM010000028.1 GCA_016744905.1 Sulfurimonadaceae bacterium
GTTGTCTTGATGGGTGGACATCTTCTTGCCTCACATGCAACACAAAATATCAGCGCGCTACATGTACAACTGGCGAATATTCATGCACTGTTAGGTGTTTTTGGATTTGGTGTGATGTTGATTGTTGGGGTGAGTTTTCAAGTGCTTCCTATGTTTTATGTAACGCCTGATTTTAGTAAAGTATTAAATAAAGGTCTGACGTTTATTATATTGACACTACTGAGTATGTATGCAATATTTACTTTTGTAGATGAAACACTTCTAATTTTTGTCAAGATATCATTGGCTATGATTTTAAGCTTTTATGCCATTGAGAGTCTTTACCGAATTAAAAAAAGAAAACGTCCGGTGAAAGATGTGACACTTCTTTTTTGGCAAAGTGGCGCCGTTTCGTTGATTATTGGTTTAATGTTTTGGATTGCTGATACATTCTTTGAAACTGATTTAAGCCCTTATAGTGCACTATTGATTGGTGGAGGATTTGTTTTAGGGGTGATTCATGGAATGTTGTATAAGATAGTTCCATTTTTAGTCTGGTTTCATCTTAATGGCTCTGGCTATATGAGTATTCCCAGTATTACTGAGATGATTGAACAAAAATATGCCCGTCTTAACTATTATCTCTACTTTAGTGCGTTGTTGCTGTTTTCGTTTTCATTTTATTTATCTTTTTTAGTCAAGATTGCGGCAGTAGTTTTAGCAATGAGTATGTTACTTCTTCAATATAACTTATATAAAGTAGTGCAAATATATATCAATACAAAAAAGACAAAACCTGACTTTGATATGTCGATGATGTCGTGAAAGAGTAAGATGAAGAATATAGTAATAATCGGTTTTATGGGTGTGGGCAAAGGCTCAGTGGCACGTGAAATTATTCAACATAGTGAATATATGGCACTCGATACAGATGATTTGATTGAAAGTATGGAAAATAAGAAGATAAAAAATATTTTTGCAGATAGCGGTGAAGCCTATTTTCGCTCGTTAGAAACAAAGATAGCGCGCTGGTGTGAGAACAGTGTTAGTGACACTTTAATCTCAACAGGTGGTGGATTTTTTAAACAAAAAAATATTAAAAAAATTGGTAAGATTGTTCTTCTTGATGCCAGTTTTGACACTATTTATGGACGAATTATTAACCATCCGAATGCGCAGAAAAAACTGAAAAAACGTCCTCTGTTTCAAGATATAAAAAAGGCAAAGGCTCTTTATGATGAACGTCGTCCACAGTACCTAGACGTGGCTGATTTGGTGATTGATGTGAGTGCTAAAGATTATGAGAGTATCGCTAAAGAGATACTGAAAAAAATTTAAGAGGATAAAAATATGAAAAAAATACTATTAAGCATGGCCTTACTATTTTCACTAAGCATGGCAGAAGAGAGTGCCGTGAAATTAATGCCAGAAGTTTCTGATAAAAAAGTAGCACAGGTAAAAGAGGCTATTGCTTGGGAGAGAGACTTTAACACGGCTGCAATGCGCGCTGAAAAAGAGAAAAAACCAGTTATTTTGGTGGTTTCAAAACGCAGTTGTAAATGGTGTTACCATTATAAAGAGAATGCCCTCCTTGATCCTCTAGTTGTTAAAGCTATCAATCGTGACTTTGTTGCCTTAATGATTGAAATGGAAGATGGTGGTTTACCTGAAGATCTATGGACACCTGGTACTCCCGCTACTTGGTTTTTAGGACATAAAGCACAACCAATGTTTCAACCATTGATGGGTTCACAGCCGTCTGAACAACTTTTGAATGCTTTTTCTATTGTGACAAAAGAGTATGCGCAGGTGGCAGTAAAAAAATAAGCCTTTGATATCTGTCAAGGTCTTTATCTAAATATATTACTATCATAATAAAATTCTTTATATCAGGTTTGTGTATTGTCGATAAAAACTGTAATCCATTCTTTGGATTTTTTTTCCACCCTTAATGATAAAGAGATAGAACTTTTAGTCTCTATCTCTACTCTTCAAAATTACCATGAATCGTATGTACTACATTATGAAAAAAATGAAAGTGATAAGCTTCTTTTTTTAACACAGGGTTTGGCAAAAGCATATAAAATCGACAAACATAGTAACGAAATATTTCTCTATTATATTCAGAGTAATACGCTAGTTTCTGAAGTATCAGACCTACAAAACAATACGCTATTTTCATTTTCAAACATTTCTATGCTTGAAGATTCTCAAGTTCTTAGTATAGATTATGTACTTTTTAAAAAGTATTTTTTGAATCAACAGCTTTTAAATATAGCCTTTGTTAATGAGCTTCTACTGCGCTCAAAAAAGATGGAATCTTTGATTAACAGAGAGTTTATCTTTGACTCGGTGGCGAAGGTTTCCATGATGCTTTCTTCTGACTTGGCGATGTTTAATAGACTAAAAAGAAATGATATTTCTCTTATTTTAAACATTCAGCCTGCTACTTTATCTCGGGTACTAAATCGTCTAAAACGTAATAAAATCATCTCTATTGAACATGGTAAAATCTCTATATTAGAGATGGAACTTTTAACTGAGATATATCAGGAGTTATGAAATGACAAAAATTAAAATAGTAGGTTTTACTATCTTTATAGTATCCCTTTTGCTTACCTACCTCTTTTCACATATCAGTTTTGAAAACAAGATAAATAATAAACTCCTTGATGTCATTAATGAGCAAAAAGCTTTTACCCAAGAGATCTCTAAAAACATTTTTTACATTCATAAAAATCGTGAGGCATCTTCTACCCAGTTAGATGATTCAATAAAGAAATTTATACAAAGAATGAATGACAAATCGTCTGTCCTTGATCCTATTGAATCAGTAGAAATTACGGCTAAAATTGATGAAATTATTATTTTATGGAACCGTTTTTATCTTGATGTTCAAAAATTTAGAGAACAGAGTCGTGTTACAACGGCCTATTCTAATATAGTTTTAGAAAAAATAGTAAAAGATATTTATACTACAAATCTAGACTTAGTGATTGAGTTTAATACACTTATAAAACTGCATCAAGAACAATTTGATAAGACCTTAGAGACCTATAAAAACTTACAATATACACTTTTTATACTCTTAGTGTTGCAGCTTATTTATCTATTTACACAACTACAAACTATCATTGCTTTTATTCAAAAATTTTTAAATACCTCTAATGATATTATTGACAAGTCAAGTATTAAAGACTTAGAACCTATTACTGTCAAAACAAACAGTTCTGAGCTTCTGGAGGCGAGTGATAATTTTAATTTATTGGTTCAGCGTATTGATGAGGCTTTGGTTCATGCGAATAAGAGTATTGATTATAGCGCTGCCTCTTTAGAATCTTTGGAATCTAATATTGAGGATTTTTTAGACCTTATGAGTGAGATGGAAGAGAATAAAGAACTCAGTAAAAAAGAGGATGCCTTAATTCAAACCTTAGAAGAGTTGAGTAATTGTAAAATAAAAATGACGCAACTTAAATCTGATCTTAATACTTTGGTAAAACATCAGTAAGGATTTGACCTGAGTCAAATTATGAAGTCTCCATATATACTACTATTTTAGAGTGAATTTTAATTCGTTATGAAAATAGTCACATAGGAGAAGAAAATGAGTAAACATTTAAACAAGCTCTCTACACTTGTTTTAGGTACAGCAATCGCTGCGACATCGTCGTATGCAAGTGGTGCACTTGAAAAAGTAATGAAAGATAGAGGCTTAACAGAAAATGATGTTATCCGCGCTGCGAAAACTTACAACCCTACAGGTGGGCGTGATGAGTTTATCGTATTTAGTTCAGGTGGACAATCAGGACAAGTAATTGTTTATGGTGTACCATCTATGAGAATTTTAAAATACGTTGCTGTATTTACTCCTGAGCCTTGGCAAGGGTATGGTTACGATGTGGACAGTCTTAAAGTTTTAAGACAAGGTAACATTCGTGGTCGTGAAATTAACTGGGGAGATACCCATCACCCGGCACTTTCAGAAGTAAACGGGAAGTATGATGGTAAATGGTTAGCAATTAATGATAAAGCCAATCCACGTATCGCTATTATTGATTTAGAAGATTTTGAAACAAAACAAATTGTTGTGAATCCTGTCTTCAAATCAGCGCATGGTGGTGCTTTCTTTACACCTCAAAGTGATTATATTATTGAAGCGGCACAATACGCTGCACCATTTGATAATAACTATCATCCTATTGAAGAGTACAAAGAGTCTTATCGTGGTGGTGTGACTTTATGGAAATTTGACAGTAAAGAGGGACGTATTAAAGAAGATGCTTCTTTTACTTTAGAACTTCCTCCATATATGCAAGATCTCTCTGACGCTGGTAAAGGCGTAAGTGATGGTTGGGGTTTTACCAACTCATTTAATACAGAGATGTATACAGGGGGTATCGAAGTAGGTATGCCACCAAATGAAGCGGGTATGTCACGTAACGATACTGACTTTTTACATGTTTATGACTGGAAAAAGTTGGCTAAATTAGCGACGAATAAGAAAAACACTACAACAGTAAATGGTCATACAGTAATTTCTATGGAAGTAGCTGTTAAAAATAATGCGATTTTCTTAATTCCTGAGCCAAAATCTCCTCACGGTGTTGATGTTTCTCCTGATGGTGAATATATTACTGTTTGTGGTAAGCTTGATACTCATGCCTCTGTTTATTCATGGAGCAAAATTAAAAATCTGATTAAGAAAAAAGATTACATGGGTAAAGATCCATACGGAATCCCTATCTTAGATATGAAAAAGTCACTTCATGGTCAAGTTGAATTAGGTCTTGGGCCTTTGCATAATCAATACTCAAATGTTGATGGCGAAATCTATACTTCACTGTATGTTGATTCACAAATCGTTAAATGGAACTACAAAACTCTTAAAGTTTTAGACAAAGAGAATGTTCACTATAACGTAGGCCACTTATGTGGTATGGAAGGTAAATCTGCGGATCCTCAAGGTAAGTATATTATCTCTCTTAATAAGCTTGCGATTGATAGATTCCAAAATGTTGGACCACTTCACCCACAAAATCACCAGTTGATTGATGTTAGTGGTAAAACAATGGACCTTCTTGTTGATATGCCTTTACCATTAGGTGAACCTCACCAAGCAGTGGCTATTCGCGCTGAGAAATTGCACCCACATGTACGTTATAAAATGGGTACAAATACTAAAACAGGTAAACAACATAAGGGTAAAACTTTAGCAGGACAAGAAAAAATTGTTAGAGATGGCAAAAATGTCACTGTTTACGCAACACTGGTACGTTCTCACATCAACCCTGAGAGAATTACTGTTAATAAAGGCGACAACGTTACTATCTATATGACCAACTTAGAGCGTGCTCAAGATGAGACACACGGTTTTACAGTCGATCATTATGATGTACATGCTTCATTAGAACCTGGTGAAACAGCTGAGATTAATTTCAATGCAGATATCGAGGGTGTTTTCCCTTACTACTGTACAGAGTTTTGTTCAGCACTTCACTTAGAGATGATGGGTTATATGATGGTTAAAGATCCAAACAAAAAATATGTTTCGGCTCAAAAACTTAAAATGAAAACTATGTCTAAAGCTGAATTAGATGCAGAGTACAAAAAAACTGTAGCGGTTAATGATGCAACGCAAGCGGTAATTAACAGTGTTGTTAAGTTCTTAAAAGACAACAAATTTGGTGATCACAAAGTGGTTGCAGACTTAGTTACAGATGCTTTTGATCAAGCAGGTCAAATTCCGGCACAGAAAAAATTAGCAGATGAAGCTTATGCAAAAGGCGACATTGAAAAAGCCATTCTTTTTGAAAATATGATCTGGCAACTGATGGTTAAAACAGCAGATGTTGGTATTAGAGCAAAAGATACTTTAGTATCCTTAATTGCAACGCAAAAAACTGCAGCAGCACAACGTGGTGAAACAGCGTTTGGTGAAGGTGGTTGTAGTGGTTGTCACGTTATTGGTAAGGTGTCATCTGGACCAGACTTAACAGGTGTATTACAACGTCACGAAAATGGACGCGTATGGGTTAAAGATTTCATTATGAAACCTGAGCACATGTACAAAGATCCTTATGTTAAAGGTATGATTGATTACTTTAATCTTAAAATGCCTAATCAACATATGAGTGAAAAAGAGACACTTGATATTATTGAATACCTTAAATGGATTGAAGATAATGCAAATCTTTTCTAAGAGTATTTTCTCTTAGATGTCTAAAGGGGGAGGACTTTGGTTCTTCCCCTTTTTTTTTGGCTATAATAATTGACTATTATCAAGCATTAAATAGGTTATATGTAATAAAATATACTTATCATAAATATAAATTTTTTTTGAATACTGTTTTACAGTTTTGAGAATAGATTTTATACTATACAAGGAACCCCTATGCATCCAAGTCTCTTAAAAGCAAAAGTATTTGCTTCTTTAGCGTTGATTATTTTAACCCTCTCTTTTACTCTCCCTATGATCTCTTTTCATGGTGCCTTAAACAAAATAGATGCGCAAGAAGGCGATAAAATTTCGCCTACAACAGCCGCTGTTTGGAATGTTTATAATCAGGGACGTTATAAAAGTGTCAGCACGCCTAGTGAAGCACACAATAATCTCTTTGAAATGATAGAAACGGCTTCTGAAATCGGGCCATCATCTTTACCAATTTGGGCTGTTTCTCTTGAAGCACCAAATTATCCAAAAGAGGCTTTCCCTGAGGGTATCCCTGTCTATTTTCACTTTGATGGTTTTAGTGGTGAAGTTCATGAAATGAATACCATTAATCACTACGTCGGTATGGATCCAATGTGGATTGGTGGTACATTTGAACGTGAAATAGGTATCTATGCATTATTACTACTCTCTTTATTTATGATCTATTTTATTGCGTATAATCAGAAGTTTATTAACATGGTTATGCTGGTTCCTGCTTCACTACCGATCCTTTTTATTGCAGACTACTCTTACTGGCTCTACTGGTTTGGACATAACTTACATGACTGGGGTGCATTTAAAATTAAGCCATTTATGCCAACCGTTTTTGGTGATGGAAAGATTGCACAATTTGTGACACACTCTTATCCAGGTATCGGTTTTTATATTATCTTAGTTATTAGTCTTTTGAGCCTTCTTGCATTTTTTGCAAAACAAAAAGCGATGAAAGAGATAGAGGCTTAAGCCTCTCTATAGGATAAGTATATGCTTAAAATTGTAAGTCTCCTTTTTATATTACTGTTAAGTATCTCCGAGGCTAACGTTTTACAAGATGCTATTGATAGAGCACCGGTTGGTTCGATTATTAAGCTCCCTCCTGGAGTTTACAAGGGTAAGATAGTTATTAATAAGCCTCTGAGTATTATTGGTCAAGGCGCAGGAGTTATTATTGATGGAGAGGGTGAGGGAACGGTTATTAGAACCAAAGGCTCTTTTATTACCCTTAAAAACCTCACTATTATCAATAGTGGTGAACGTCATGATAAACTTGATGCTGCTATCTCTATGGTTGAGGGAAAACAGTGTGAAATATCTCACTGTGTAATTAAAGACACTCTTTTTGGTATTGATATGCAGATGGTCAGTAACTCTATTATCTCACACAACTCGATTACGTCCAAAGACCTAGACCTAGGCCTGCGCGGTGATGGTTTGAGACTTTGGTACTCTAATGATAATATTGTCACCAAAAACACACTTGTACGTTCACGTGATATGGTAGTTTGGTACTCTCACGGTAATGAGATTTCTGAAAACACAGGAGAGTATTGTCGTTATTCATTACATTTTATGTACGCCGGTAAAAATCTGGTAAGAGATAACAAATATAGATACAACTCTGTGGGAATATTTTTTATGTACTCACAAGATACCGTGGCGACTGGTAATATTATTAGAAGTTCACTGGGGGCGACGGGTATGGGTATTGGTCTAAAAGATGTCTCAAACTTCACTCTTGAAAACAATACTGTCATCTACTGCGCACAAGGGATTTATATTGACAGATCTCCATTTGAGCCAGATACAAACAATTGGATACTTGGAAATAATATTCTTTATAACTCAGAAGCACTCCATTTTCACTCATTAAGTGAGAACAATATTATTAAAGATAATGTCATTAAAGGTAATATTGAAGACATTGTTAATGATTCACGAGGCAGTAAAACCAATGATAATGAGATTGTTGGAAACTACTGGGACAATTATGAAGGTTTTGATAAAGATGGTGACAACGTGGGTGACACACCTCATAAGGTGTATCAGTACGCCGATCAACTTTGGGTTTATAATCCGGATGTAAAGTTTTTCTATGCTTCTCCTGTTATCTCACTTTTAAATTTTTTAGCAAAATTGGCACCATTTTCTAAACCACTCTTTTTATTAGAAGATGCAAAACCAAAAGTAAAAATAGATGCGATGGAAGGATAATCATGGCAAAAGTTCAAACAGATAGACGAGATTTTATGAAGTACTCTACCTTGGGTGTTTTCACGGCAGCGATTGGTGGTGCGGTTGCATTGAGCCCTTACTCCTTACAAGCAGAAAATAGACTCAGACCTCCCGGCGCAGTAGATGAAAAAGAGTTTTTAGGCTTGTGTATTAAGTGTGGACAGTGTCTTCAAGTCTGTCCTTATCACTCTATTAAGCTGGCTGATTTTACGATGGGACATGGGGTTGGTACACCGTATATCGATGCAACTGAGCGTGGATGTTACGCATGTAGTGCTGTACCATGTGTATTGGCTTGTCCAAGTGGCGCGCTGGATCATCATTGTGAAAAGCCTGAAGATATTCATATGGGTATCGCGGTTTTAGAGTCTCCTGAACGCTGTATTGCTATGAGTAATACTCCTGTTCCTGAGGGTTACAATATTAAGATGAAACGTTTCACTGATGCACAGAGAAATGTAACAGAGTTAGAACGAGAGTTAATAGAAAGATTAGAAGGTTACGAGGGTAAACAGTGTACCTTATGCGCAGATGTCTGTCCCATTCCAAACCCACTTAGTGCTATAGCAATGGTACCTGACGCCAATGGTGGAAAAAGACCAGAAATCTATGATGCGTGTATTGGTTGTGGTGCCTGTGAAGAGGTTTGTCCAACGTCTGTGCCGTCTATCGTGGTTAAATCAAGAGTAAGTTATGAAGATCAATATGAAAATGCAGGAGTGTAAAATGAGAGTTAATGGATTAAATAGTAAAAGAAAGGGTATCTTTTTAACTTTTGTTTTAAGCAGCTTACTTGCTTTTAGTGCTTGTAGTGATGATAAGGCCCAAGAGAGTAAAGAAGTAGCTAAAGAGATGGGTGCAGAAAGTATTGAAATTGTTGCGAATGATCATGCAAAAGAGATTAAAGTTCAAGAGAAAAAACGTGATAACAATCAAAGTAAATCTTACTATTACGATTATAATGTAGAGAGTGCTTATGATCAGAATTCAAAACCAGCCAATGAAGATGCAAGTGTACGCGTTAAACCTCGAACAGCGGTTGAAGCAAATATGAATGTGCGTAGTCCGTATGAAGAGATTCAGGTATCACTGATGGCGCGTAATTTGAGTAAAAAATTTATTGTTAAATGTTCTGCTTGTCACAATGATTATGCCAATGGTGTTGTAGGGCCTTCACTTTTAGGAAGAGATGCTGATTTTGTGTACAACTCAATTCAGAAGTTTAAAAGTGGTGAAAAAAAGAATGTCTTGATGACGGACTTGATTAATATGATGGATGACAAAGAGATTAGAGAAATTTCAGATGAGATTTACGAATTTAATTTAGAACTAGAAAAAATGAGGAACAGATAATGAAAAATATCATTGTAGGAATTTTAACCGTAGGAGTTTTAGCTTTAATGATCTCTACTTTTATGCGTGGAGGTGCCTTTCAAGGTGGTGAGCATGCAAAAGTTATTGAAGATTTTGGTGACTCTATGGGAGAAAATGCAGCAACGGCAGCCGTAGATGAAAAAGATGACAGAGCAAAAGAAGAAGAGCAACTAAAAGCACTACGTGATAAAGCTGGTAATGTAGGTGCTTTTCCCGTTTCACAAGCGTATAAAAGTAAATGTGCTTCTTGTCATGGCGTTAATGGTTCAGGATTTCAAAATGGTAAAAAATTGATGGGACCTAAACTTTACGGACAAGATGCAGAAAAACTTTATACTGATCTTATTGATTTTAAAGCGGGTCGTAAAGAGAATATGATTATGAAAGGTCTTTTGATAAATTTAAGTCAAGAAGAGTTAAAAACTTTTGCTGATGAAATTGGCGAGTTCCCTGCACGCGCTAAAGCCCAAGAATAATAATACTCAAGCAAGTGGAGCTCTAAAATGGATAAGTACAACAAGCGAGAGACCATAAAAAACACCACTTTTTGGTCAACTTTTTTTGACAAAACCAAAGAGGGAAAAAGATTTTTTAGTTATAGAATGAAACGTTGGATTTTAGTGATTTCGATTCATCTTCTCTTTTTCCTCTCTTTTGCCATTGATATTCAAACCTTAGAGGGAACCTTGAATGGTTCACGTTTTTTAGGTTTTCATCTTATTGATGTCTATACCAACATGCAGTTAGCCTTAGCGACCTATCATATTCCTATCAATATGGTGATTGGGACGGTGACTATTATTGTCTTTTATTTACTTGTTGGTGGACGTTCATACTGTTCATGGGTATGTCCTTATGGATTACTCAGTGAGATTGGTGAAAAGTGGCACAACACCTTAGTAAAAAAGAAAATTATTAAAGAGAGAAAGTTCGATCACCGTGTTCGTTATATCTTCTGGGCACTGTTTTTGATTACCGCATTTAGTAGTGGATATCTTGTTTTTGAAACCATTAATGTTGTGGGAATCTTAAGCCGTACTATTGCTTATGGTTGGAGTTTAGGACTGGTTTGGGTCTTAGTTGTCTTAGCCTTTGAAGTGTTTTACTCTCGTCGTGCATGGTGTACCTACATCTGTCCTATTGGAACAACGTATGGGATGATTGGTAAGGCCAGCGCGCTACGGGTTGAGTGGAATGATAACTGTGATCACTGTATGGTCTGTCATGATGTCTGTTTTGAAAATCAAGTTTTAGAAATTACTAAGGCGAAGTATGACAAACAGCGTGAAGAGAAGGGCATTACTAAAGAGTATATTACAGGGGCAGATTGTACCCTATGTGGACGTTGTATAGATGTCTGTCATGAAGATGCACTGTCGTTTGATTTTAGATTAAAAAGTTTGGTATAAGGTGAAAAGTAATGATTAAAACAACAAATCTTACTAAAAAGTTTGGGGCACATGTCTCACTTGACAGTGTGAATATAGAGTTTAACAAAAATGAGTCTATCGCTTTGATGGGCGCAAATGGTGCGGGTAAAACAACACTTATTCGTTCCATTTTAGGCTATTATCACCCCACTAGTGGTGGCGTTTCAATCAATGGACTTGATCCCATAAAAGAACGTGTTAAGGTACTTGAAAACATTAGTTTTGTGCCGCAACTTCCTCCTCCAATTAAACTTAGTATTGCTGAATTGATGCAGTATATTTCAGTGAGTGCGCATGTGGATACTGAGCTTATTACCCACTACGCTAATGAGATGAAACTGGATATCAAGGCCAATCTTAATAAGTCGTTTTTTAAACTTAGTGGTGGGATGAAACAAAAATTACTTATCGCTATCTCTTTGGCTAAAAAGAGTAATATTATTATCTATGATGAGCCAACAGCCAATCTTGACCCCAAAGCACGGGATGATTTTTATCGTCTATTGAAACAAAATGAAGATGAAAAAGTACTGTTGTTTGTTACACACAGACTTGAAGAGGTTAAAGATTTAGTCAACCGTCAAGTTTATATGGATCTGGGCAAAATAGTCTCAGATGAGAGAGTAGGGAGTTAAGTATGAATAATCTTTTTCTAATTGCATATCTGGATCTTAAAGAGTCTATCCGTGCTAAGTGGTTTTTAGTTTACTCTCTTGTATTTGGTGGAATGATTGCTCTGTTTTTCATCGCAGGAGTGACCGAGTCTCAGGTGATGGGATTTAGTGGTTTAAGTCGACTGCTACTGATGTATATTCAAGTGACGATTGTTATCTTACCGATTTTTATTTTGATTACGACGGTACGTTCTATTTCAGGAGATCGCGATAACCATATATTAGAATATATGCTCTCTTTTCCTATTTCACTTAAGCAGTATTATTGGGGTAAAATTATAGGTCGTTTTATTACGGTTTATCTGCCTGTTGTTTTTGCAATGGTCGTGGCCGTTGTGTACGGATTTATGAAAGGTGCCTCAATTCCATGGGATATCTTTTTTCTCTATACAGGACTACTTTTTGCACTCTCGAGTGCCTTTTTAGGTATAGCATTTTTTGTCTCCTCATTTGTTAAGTCATCTGAAGTGGCTTTGGGTATTGCATTTTTTATTTGGATAGCCCTATTGGCTTTTATTGATATCGCACTTATCTCTTTGATGATGCAGCAGCGTATGGATGAGCAGTTGATTATATTTATTGCTATGGCGAATCCTATGGAAATTTTTAGAGTCGCAGCAATTTCACTTTTTGATCCTGAACTTACTGTTATGGGTCCTGTGGCATTTTATATTTTAGACTTAATGAGTCAGAGTGCTTTTGTATTACTCTCTATTGCGTATCCTGTCCTTCTAGGACTTGTTTTTGCATTTTTTGGATTTAAAATTTTTAAGAAAAAAGACTTGGTTTAACTGAGTAGAAGGAATATTTATGAAAACGTTATTGAGTTTACTACTTTTAGGAAGTTCACTTTTTGCATTGGATTCAGTGCTTAAGCCGTATGAAGCTTATGTGATGGATTTTGATAAGGATACTCGTGGACTCGTCCGTCAAATGCATATCTCTAAGTCTCCTAACTGGGCGGGAAAAATTACTCTACAAAATGGAAAAAAAGTATTTTTTAGCTCTCCAAAGGGATTGTTTGAATTTTATCATCAGCCGGGAAAATGGTTTGATGTTGGCGTGAAAAGTGAAGCTGATTTTAAGCAGATATTGGTGACAGATTACAATAGTAAAAAACCAATTAATGCACGAGGGGCTTTTTATGTTTATGGCTCAAATGTTACTTCACCAGCGGGTGATGACTTGATTCCTTTTAGAGACTATGATGCTGCACAGCAATTTTCAAGTGCGCACAAGGGTAAACGAATATTGGCCTTTGCGGAAGTTCCAGATGCATTAATCCGATTACTTAATGGAAGGATATAAGATGACCAAGCCTATCCCTTTTGATGAAGAGATTGTATTAGATCCTAAACGTTATATCGTTAGTGAAACTGATGCAAAAGGTAAAATTACTTTTTGTAACGACTATTTTATGGAAGTCAGTGGCTATAATGATGCAGAGTTGATGGGTCAACCTCACAATATCGTGCGTCATCCAGACATGCCAAAGATTGTTTTTAAACTTTTATGGCAGACGATTTCTGCAGGAAAGAATATTAATGCAGTGGTAAAAAACTTGGCTAAAGACGGCCGTTATTATTGGATATTTACTGAGTTTGAATCCAGACGTGATACGGACACGGGTGAGATTATCGGTTATAGTGCTTCAAGAAAAAAAATCTCAAAACACGTGATAGAAATTATTGCTGATATTTATGCAGAGGTTTTAAAAGTTGAACACAGTGATGGGATTGATGCCAGTGAAAGACATCTCTCTTTATTATTGAAAGAGAAGGGCGATGATATTGAATTCGCTGATATGATGGAAGAGATACATAGATTTTATTAGTAGAAAACTATATAAGGATTTTAAATGAAAAAAATATTTACAGCGATAATTATTAGCGTATTAGCGATAACAATGAGTGAAGCAAAAATGTTTCAAATGGTACCTATGGAAGATGCACAACTGCTTCAAAGTGGTAAAGGAAAAATGTACTGCCCTAATTGTGGGATGAACCTGGTTAAATTTTATAAAACTTCTCACGCAGTGACACATAAAGATGGCTCAACGCACCAGTACTGCTCACTTCACTGTTTGGCTGATTCTAAAATACAAAGTATCACTCAACAAAAAGTTGTAGATGTTGCGAGTCTGAAATTTATTGATGTAAAAGAAGCAACGTATGTCGTAGGAAGTTCTAAAAAAGGGACAATGACGATGAACAGTAAATATGCATTTGCCCTCAAAAGTGATGCTCAATCATTTGCTAAGGCAAACGGTGGTGAATTGATGAGTTTTGATCAAGCTTTTAAGTGCGCTACAGGTGATCTAAAAAAAGACAATATGATGATTCATAAAAAGCGTACGCAGGGAGCAAAAAAAGGAAAAATGATGTTTGAGAAACTCTGTTCTCAAGATAAAATTCCTAGTTTTGAATCTATCGCTGAAGCTAAAACCTTCATCATCTCTCATAAAACCTGTGGATCTCTTAAAGACAAACAATATCAAGCAATCGCACTTTATCTCTCACGTAAAGATTCTATGATGCATCATCATGAGGGAAGTATTGTTGTTCCTAAAGATGCAAAGTGTCCTGTATGTGGAATGTTTTCAGCAAAATATCCAAAATGGACTGCTGAGATGAAAATTGGCAATAAAACGCACTACTTTGATGGGGTTAAAGATATGATGAAATTCTATTTTTCACCAAGTAGTTATGATAAAAAAGCCAATCAAAAAATGATTTCAACAATATTGGTAAGTGATTACTACACACTCAAGGCTGTGAATGCAAAGAAAGCGTGGTATGTAAGAGGTTCTAATGTGTATGGCCCAATGGGTAATGAACTGATTCCTTTTATGCGTAAAAAAGATGCGCAGACTTTTATGGATGATCATTATGCAAAAGAGGTTCTTTCATTTGATAAAATGACCTCTAAAATGGTTTTATTACTCGATAATTAAGGAACGGATTATTTCACGTTTATCTAAAGTTTTTTACTCTTTTTTCTTTCTCTTATTCCTTGGTGCAAGTGCCTTGGTATTTGATGTTTTGAGCTATGAAAAGAGTAAAAGTATCGAACACTTCTCTCAAGTAAGTACCTTAGCGGGTCTTGCGCTCTCAACACCTTATTATGAGACAAGAATCCGTCCTTATCGTGATCTCTCTGAGCGCTTTTTTCCTTCGATGCGTCCTATAAATACAATGGATTATATTTATGCCAAATAAGGTGTTTTTTAACTTTCTATTTTTATTGATTTTTCGCCATAGAAGTAAGCATATTGCTATTTTTATTATCTCTACTTTGGTGGTGATACTTTTTAGCTCGGTGATGTTACTCTCTCATGCAATAGAGCAAGATGCCCAAGCTTCTTTGTCTGCTCAGCCTGACTTTATTATTCAAAAAATGCACGCTGGGCGCGCTGTTGAGACACCGGTAGAGTGGTTAGATGAACTCAGTGAGATTGAAGGGGTAAGCAGCGCGCTGCCTCGAGTTTATGGAAGTTATTTTTACACACCCAATGCGGAGTATTTTACCCTTGTTGGTATTGATCTATTTGATAGACAGATATCTGAATCTTTAGAACGCTTGGTTAAAGATTTAGATGTGAAAGATTTTTTAGCGCAGCCCTCTATGATTATTGGTTCTGGGGTTAAAACGCATCTTGATAAGTTTTACTATAAAGAGCACTATACTTTTAGAACACCTGCGCGTGAAAAAAGAGAAGTCAGTATCTATGATAGTCTACTCTCTGAGACAAATATTGTGAGTAGTGATATGATTTTGATGGAAGAGAGTTTGGCACGTGATATTTTGGGTGTGGATGAGGAACTTTCAACGGATCTCGTTTTATATGTTCCTAATGAACTTGAACATGATAATGTTAAAGAAAAAATCATCCTACTTTTTAACAATATTCGTGTGATTGAAAAAGAGGAACTCTCCACTGCGTATGCGCAGATGTTTAACTATAAAGGGGGTCTATTTTTACTTCTTTATATGGTGGTTTTAATGACTTTTATTCTTATACTATACCAACGATACTCGATGATTAGCAGTAGTGATAAAAAAGAGATTGGGATTTTACGTGCCTTGGGTTGGAGTGTCAATATGGTCATTCGACTTAAAATTATGGAGAGTTTGATTGTGGGACTGAGTGCTTTTGTCTTAGGAATACTGCTGGCTTATGGATATGTCTTCTATCTTGATGCCCCTTTGCTTTCAGAAATCTTCTTAGGCAATGCCAATCTTTCAAATAAAATTACTTTTAATCACAGTGTTGATTTTGGACTACTAACGTTACTGTTTCTATTTTTTATGGCACCCTATATCAGTGCTGTTTTGATTCCAGTATGGAGAATCGCCATCACGGATCCTCTTGAGGCAATGAAATGATAAAAATTGAGCACTTAAATAAAATTTTTAATGAAAATAGATCTAATGCCTATGTGGCACTAAAAGACATTAATCTACATATTAAGCCGGCACAAACTGTGGTGATTAAAGGGGTAAGTGGAAGTGGAAAGTCGACACTGCTGTCTATTATTGCAACACTGATTAAGCCCAGTAGTGGAAGTTTGATGGTGGATGAGCAGATGATTGCAAAACTGCCTGATACACACGCCTCACATTTTCGTAATGTACATATTGGATTTATCTTTCAAGCTTTCAATCTTTTTGATGAATTAAGTGTTAAAGATAATGTTGCGATGCCCTTGATTGTTAGTGAAAATAGACAAGAGCGTATTGATAAAAAAGTACTTGAAGCGATGGAGTTGGCCAATATAACGCATAAAAAAGACCAAAGTGTTCATAACCTCTCTGGAGGGGAGAAACAACGTTGCGCTATTGCTAGAGCTTTAGTGCATAATCCGCATATTATTTTATGTGATGAGCCAACAGCCAACCTCGATCGTGAAAATTCTCTAAAATTTATCGAGATATTAAAATCATTTAAGGCACTTGGGAAGACGGTTGTTATTGCCACACATGATCCTCTTTTTGACAATCTAGAGAGTGTTGATAGAACGATATTAATAGAAGATGGAAAGATACGCTAGGGATGATATTACTCTCTAATGAAGTTATTATTTTTCTCTTTGTTGAGTCATTGCTACTACTGCTATTGAGTATTGCATTTATAAATACTTTAAGTATCTATTCAAAATGGGATTTTAACGCCTCCACTTCACTACAGTACCGCTTAGAAAAGCGTGCTTATCTGGTGGTTTTGATTATCGTGGTGAGTTTAGGGTTTAAAATTTTACTGCTTCCTTATTTTAGTTTTATGATTGATCAACTCTCAGCGATGGTTCCCGGTGCCATGTGTGGGGCAGGGGTTCTGAGCTCTAATGAATATGGATCTACGCTGTTAAGCCTTAAGGTTGTTACCCTCTTTCTGACAGGTGCTTGGTTGATACTCAATAGTGAAGATATTAAAGCACCTGCCTATCCCTATTTTAAAATCAAACTCTTACTCTTTATAATGATTTACCTCTTGGTTGTTTTCGAGTCTGCCTTAGATATCTTGTATCTAATCAACATCCCAACTGGCGCACCGGTTGCTTGTTGTTCAAGTATTTATGGTGCGATTACAGGAGGCAGTCCGCTCCCGTTTAATCTAGATATTACTAGAATATTGATTCTTTTTTATCTCTTCTATCTTTTAAGTGTGGTGAGCAGTTTAGCGCGTTATAGTTTTTTAAATACAGTGGCGAATTTACTTTTTCTTTATATTGCTTATTTTGCAGTGGTCTACTTTTTTGGCACTTATATTTATGAGTTACCAACGCATCAGTGTCCGTTTTGTATGTTACAAGCGGAGTATTACTATGTCGGTTATGTTATCTGGGGGACACTTTTTTTAGGATCTTTTTTTGGAATAAGTGCTTTTATACTAAAATTAATTATTAAAAGAGAACTCTCTTACATGTATCGGTTGTCACTGGTTTTTAACACCCTGTTTGTTTCTCTTGTGAGTGTGTATGTGCTGGTCTTTTATCTAAAAAATGGAGTTTTATTATGAATAATTTAAAAAAAATGATGCCGCTATTAATGGTTCTTATTCTTATTTTTGTGATTATTGTGGTCTTTTTAGGACGTGCGAAAGAGCAGCAAATGCTTACCGTTTATAAAGGTAATTTAAAACAGTTGCCCCTAGAGATAAAATTGGGTCATTATCAAGACACACAGTGTGGTATGCCGGTGACACATCTGCGCGATAGTGCACAGGTCAGCGCGCCAGATGGGAAGAGTTGGTTCTTTGATGACGCTGGATGTTTGGCACTATGGATAGAAGATAAAGAATTTATAGACGAGGCAAATATTTGGGTCTATTCAGAGGATACATCTGAGTGGATCGATGGTCGTACTGCTTGGTACTCACTTACCGATGATACGCCGATGCATTATGGATTTAGAGGATATAAGCAAAAGAAAGAGGGTTTTATTGACTTTAAGACGATGCAAACAAAGATGCTTCGTGGTGAAAATATGACAGATCCTTATTTACGAAAGGAACTCCTTGGAAACCGTTAATCTCCTCTCTATTATGAGTATCGCTTTCCTTGGTTCTTTTGGTCATTGTGTGGGGATGTGCGGTGGTATTGTGATTGCTTACTCAAGCACCAAGGTTGATTCCAAATGGAGCAGAACCAAACAAGGAATCTCGCATCTGTTGTACTCTTTTGGACGGATTACCACCTATGTTGTTTTAGGTGCAATGTTTGGTTACCTTGGGGGAGTAGCGACTTTTAGTAACAGTGCAAGTGGAGGGCTTTTAGTTTTTGCTGGCTTGATGATGATTTTAACGGGTCTCTCTTTAATGGGTAAGATAAGATTTTTAACACTCATAGAGCATAACCTTAGTAAAAGCACACTCTATCAAGAGAGTTTTAGAAGGCTTATTGGTCGAAAATCACTAATGAGCTTTTTTCTTCTCGGGATGTTAAATGGACTGCTTCCTTGTGGATTTGTCTACTTCTTTGCCATCACTGCTGCCAGTACAGCAAGTCCTGTTTATGGAGCTTTGGTGATGTTGGTTTTTGGAATTTCAACCATTCCAGCACTTTTTAGCTTAGGATTTTTTGTAGCACTTTTTAATAAAGGAAATTTTCGCTCTATTATGCTTAAAGTAGCATCTATTTCAGTGATTATTTATGGAGGTTATACTTTTTACAGCGGCTATGAGTATTTAACACAAGAGGATAAAACAATATTGGATTGTCACTCTACGCCACTTGAAGAGATAGAATAAAAGAGCGAAGTTTAAACTACTTTCCTCGTATTAGAACACGTTTAACAACTTCATTATAATCAACAATATCTTTACACTCTTGAATAGACTCTTTTGTTTTATGTGCGCCAAAGCCATAAGCCATTGGCGTGATTTTACTTGTGTGATAGTGTGCTTTTCTTGCATCTATCCACTCACCAGTTTTATTATCGGTAATCCAAATAATGGCGCTATCTTGCCACTGTATATTTTCTTCTTTAAACCATAAAACCATACATCCGATATCATCAAACATATAAGACTTTCCAGTCTCTGGGTGTTTCACTTGAACGGCATTGACTCTATCACTCACGACCATCACACAACGCGCACACATATCTCTATCCCAATGAACCTTACTCAGATCAGAGTTAGACCTTTTCTCGCATCCACCCATAAAGCTAACTAATAGAAGTCCTGTAAGACTTAAGAGAATGTTTTTCATTAATTGTTTACCTTTAAACATTTTGAAGGAGTGATGTCAAAGCGGAAGAGTTCAGCTTTACTTTTGGCACTGGTATAAATGTAAGAGATATTTATTTGTGCATCAAAAAAACGTTTTGATGAGCGACAAACACCAATAGTTACAGCTTCTTCCATTCTGTTATGATCTTCTTTTATAACTGTTTGATCACTCTTTGAACCCGTACTAATCTCAAAGGTATAAACTATAGTTAAATCATCCCCTTTAATATTTACAAACTCAGTGTAATTATCAATCTTTTTTGGTAAGTCTTTTGACATCTGGTCAACAAATAGTTGAACAATCTCCAAGTTCTTTTTTTTCATATCCTCAGGTAAATCAACAACTTCAGCGGCATGTAGAGCCGTGAATGTCAATAAAAATAGAGTAGAAACTTGAAGTATTTTTTTAAAAATCATAAATATTCCTTAAGTATAATATCAATTTATTTTATCCTAAATGAAATCTTTCTTTACTTGATATAAGTCAAATAGTTGTTTGTTAACGTTCAAGTAACTCTAGCTTGATAGTATTAGGAAAATTAAAGGAAAATTATGAAAAAAACTCTTGTACTTTTAACAGCATTGAGTGTACTTGCATTTGGTGCAGGTAAATGTGGTCATGACGCTGGGAAATGTGGCGCAGGTAAGTGTGGATCATCTAAAGGCCAAATGGTAAAGAAAAAAGCGTATAAACCTTCAAAACCATTTTTGATAATGGGAAAAATTCCTCATTATACAGGAACTGTTAAGCTATTTTGGGATGATGAAGACTTTGCATTAAGCGCTGATCAAAAGAAAAAACTCTTGGTTGTTCGTAAAGATACAATGTCGGGTGTTAAGCCATTGGGACAGAAAATCAATAAACTAGAAAATGAGATTGCTGATGCTATCCTTGGTGGAGCAAGTGCGAAATCACTAAAAGCAAAAGTAAGTAAAGTGGCTGCACTTAAAGCAGAAGCAACACAGATACAACTAGACTGTGTTTATAACACGCAAAAAATACTCAATAAAGATCAATTAGAAATGATTGCTGACTAGACTTTATGTCACTTTTACCGAAGAGGTAAAAGTGAACCTTCTCTCCTCAATAAAAAATTAGCTATAATTGCGCCAATTAAATAATAGGAAACCATAATGATATTTACAAACACAAATGCGAGTGATTTTGATGCAAAATTTGAGGAACTTCAAGCACGCTCAAAGATGGACATCGAACATGTAAGCTCTATTGTGAAGGGTATTATTGATGAAATCAAAACTGATGGTGATACGGCTTTAAGTGCGCATATCTCGAAGTTTGATAAGTGGACGCCAGAAAATGGTAGCGCGCTGCGTATTAAGACAGAAGATATGGAAAAAGCATATGGAAATATAGATGCTAAATTGAAAGAGTCTCTTCATGTTGCCTATAATCGAATTAAAGTTTATCATGAAAAGCAACTGCCAAAATCATGGTTTGACACAGAGGCAAATGGAACAATTCTTGGACAGAAAGTAACACCAGTCGATCGTGCAGGACTTTATATTCCTGGTGGAAAAGCAGCGTATCCAAGCTCCCTTTTAATGAATGTTATTCCTGCTCAAGTCGCTGGAGTAGAACGTATTGTTGTCTGTACACCAACACCCGACAATGAAGTAAATGAACTGCTTCTTGCCGCTTGTCATCTTTGTGGACTGAATGAGGTTTATAAGGTTGGTGGAGCGAGCGCCATCGCTGCTATGGCTTATGGCACACAGACGATTCCTAAAGTAGATGTGATTACTGGGCCAGGTAATATTTTTGTAGCGACAGCTAAAAAAATGGTTTTTGGAGAGGTTCAAATTGATATGATTGCGGGACCAAGTGAAATTGGTGTTTTAGCTGATGATAGTGCCAATCCTTCTCATATTGCTATTGACCTTCTTTCTCAAGCAGAACATGATGAAATGGCAAGCTCAATTTTGATTACACCTTCTCAAAAATTAGCGGACGCTGTTAATGTAGAGATTGAGTTATGGTTGAAAAAACTTCCACGAGAGATGATTGCACGAACGTCTATTGAAGAGCGTGGTGCAATTATTGTGACAAAAGATATGGATGAGGCACTTACTATTATGAATGATGTTGCACCTGAGCATTTAGAAGTAGCAACTGAAAATCCCTTTGAACTGCTTCCTTCTATCAAACATGCGGGTGCTATATTTTTGGGTCACAATACACCTGAAGCGATTGGCGATTATGTGGCTGGTCCAAATCATACCCTACCTACTGGTGGAACGGCTAAGTTTTACTCTCCATTGAGTGTTGACCACTTTTTGAAAAAATCATCTATTATTTCTATGACAAAAGAAGGGTTAAATGAAATAGGTCCACATGCAATGCGTATTGCTGCTGTTGAAGGACTAACGGCGCATGAAGAGTCAATCAAAGTTCGTCTGGGTTAATTTTATAACAGCCATACAAATATTATGGCTGTTTTATACTGTTTAATTCAACACAAAACAAATACTCTTAATTAATGGAATATTAAATAAAAATATTAATTCCATTTTTACACACATTATCAAAAAATTATCACTTCCTTCTTAAATGTTCACCTTAGATTAAAGCTATCTTAGCTAATATCACATCAGTGTGAATACTATCAAAGTCCTTATAAGAGGTGCTTTTGATAAGTATTTGTCAGAGTTATGAATCTTAAATCACTAGAATTACCAAACGGTAGTAAGGAGAATAAATGCAATTAGGTTTCCTGGTTGACCTACATCTTTGTATGGGATGTAAGGGTTGTGAGATCGCTTGTAAGGTAGAGAATGAAGTTCCTCTAAGTACATGGCGTCTTCGCGTTAAATATGTAGATGTGGGGACGTTCCCAGAAACAAAGAGAACGTATACACCACTTCGTTGTAATCACTGTGAGAACGCACCTTGTGAGCGTATCTGTCCGGTAAGTGCACTTCACTATATCGATAACGGTATCGTTAATATCGATAAAGAACGTTGTATTGGTTGTGCTGGTTGTGTTATGGCTTGTCCTTATGGTGCGATTTATATCGATCCTGAGACTCAAACAGCTGATAAGTGTACATATTGTGCACATAGAGTTGCAAGCTCAATGATGCCAGCGTGTGTTGTTGCCTGTCCAGTTCAAGCAAATATCTTTGGTGATTTAGATGATAAAACATCAAACATCAGCAAATACATCATGGAAAAAAATGGTGATGTTCAAGTTCGTAAACCTGAAAAAGGTACAAACCCTCACCATTACTATGTTGGTGGTGGTAACGTAACATTGAATCCACTAGCGTCATTTAGAGCAGAGGGTCACTCTCTATTCAATGATATGAAACACTTACCTGTAGGAGGACACCACTAATGGTACATGAAACATTATCTGCAACACATGCAGTTGTAACACTTGACGTGGCCCTTCCAGGTATCGTTTGGCCTTGGTTTGTAACGATGAATATGTGGGCAAAAAGTATTGGTACTGGTATCATCTTTATGCTTTTCTATCTAAGTAAAAAATATGCAAATGATGATGCAGTCGGGGCACTACGTTTCCCTGTTGCAATGACTTCAATGATCTTCATCTCAATTTTCTTATTGTTTACATTGGCTGACTTACATCAACCATTTAGAATGTGGCACATCTTTTTCTATCCACATTGGACTTCACCGATTACAATTGGTGCAATTATGGCCTCTGCTTTTGCAGGTCTATTAACACTACTACTGTACTTCTCATTTGTGAAAAAAGATAATGCAGCGTATGATAAAGTATTTTTCTGGACAATGCTTCTAGCTATTCCAGTAACTTTATATACAGCAGCACTTTTAGCAATGAGCACAGCACGTGAATTATGGCAAATGCCAACAGAATCAGTACAGATGATTTTAGCTGCGACACTTTCGGGTTCAGGAGCAATGATTTTACTTGGAAATAAACTCTCTTATGAAGCAAAAAGAGATATGGGTATTGTCTTAGCTCTTTCAGCTGCTATGGCATTTATTATCTATATGTCTGAATACATCTTTGGCCCAATGAAAGCTGAAGAAGTTGCGGCTACTTTAGAGTTTATTAAAGGTCACGGACCATACACAACTATGTTCTGGCTTGGTCAAGTATTCGCATTTATCCTTCCATTTGTATTAATTATGCTCTCTTTTGCTAGCAAATCAGAGTCATTATTAAAACTTGCAGCAGTTTCTGCTATCGCAGGTTTATGGATCGTTAAACACGTTTGGCTAATGATTCCACAATTATTAAACATGAGTTAAGAGAGGACTTTGAATGTATTTAGAAACTAGAAGAACATTTTTAAAAGGCGCTGCATTTACTGTTGCAGGCGCTGCAATGGCTAAAGGCGTTTTTACAACAGACGCTATTGCTGAATCAATTAGTGAAAGTAAATTTACTGATACTCCAGATTCATTATCATTCTATCCACCAATGGAAGAGTGGGCTGACTATAAAGAGTTAAGCGGTGAAGATTGGAAACGTGGTGGTATTTCTCGTCACGGTGTTAGAAGTGAAGATAATCCAGATGGTATCTTAGTTCATGATTATGTTGTTGTTCCAACAGCATGTTCAAACTGTGAAGCATCTTGTGGATTAACTGCATTTATCGACAAAAAAACTTTTACTGTTAAAAAATATATGGGTAACCCATTGCATCCTGCGTCTCGTGGACGTAACTGTGCAAAAGGTTATGCAACTCAGTCACAAATGTATGATCCGGATCGTCTAGCGTTCCCAATCAAGCGTGCACCAGGTTCTAAACGTGGTGAAGGTAAGTGGATTCGTACTACTTGGGACGAAGCTATGACTACCATCGGTAAAAAAATGGGTGACACACTTCGTAAGGGTGATGAGCTTTCTAAAAAATCTGTAATGTTCCACGTTGGTCGTCCAAATGAGAATGGATTTACTGGTAAAGTTTGGCATACTCTTGGGTCTGATTGTTTTAACTCTCACACCAATATCTGTTCATCAGGTGGTCGTACACCAACTATCCAATGGTCTAATGATGACCGTACTAGTCCGGATTGGGCAAATGCGAAACTTTTATTCCTAAACTCATCTCACGCAGCAGATGCAGGTCACTACTTCCAACAATCAGCTTCTTTTATTGCTGATGCGCGCCAAAAAGGTGCAAAACTTGTTGTTATGGATCCTCGTATGTCTAACTCTGCTGGTATGGCAGATTTATGGATTGCAGCATGGCCAGGTACTGAACCAGCGGTTTACTTATATCTAGTAAACAGAATTCTAAATGAAGATAAAGTAGATAAGAAATTTGTTAAGAAGTGGTTAAACTGGGAAGTTTTCATGGACAACAAAAAATACATGGAATATATCCATGGTAAAAACTATATTGATAATATGCCAAAAGATAATTCATTTGAGTCGTTTTTAGAAGTATTACAAGATCTTTATAAACCGTATACTCTTGAATATACTGTTAAAGAAACTCACGTACCTGCGTACAAATTAGAGCAACTTTACGATATGTTCATCTGGGCTGGCGATGCTATCTCTTCATACTTCTGGAGAGCAACGGCTGCGGGTAACCGTGGTGGTTGGATGTCAGGTCGTACAGGTTACTTACCAATCGCTCTTCGTGGTGCAATTGGTACTGAGGGTGGAACATTCTTCCACCACTGGCACGTAATTTCTGTTGCTGGTAAAGGTGGTTCTTCTACTGTTGGTCAAGGTAAGCGTGGTTCAAACATTCCTAAAGTTGATGTTTGGAATGAGCTTTCATGGCCACCTGAATGGCCACTATCTACTTATGAGATGTCGTTTTTATTACCTCACCTCTTAACAGATACTGACTGGCAAGAAAAATGGATCAAACGTGGTCTAAATGTACCTCAGAAATTGGCGGTATGGATTCCTCGTATGTATAACCCAGTTTGGATTAATCCAGATGGTTTCCGTTGGTTAGAAGTTCTTAAAGACGAAAGTAAAATGGAGTTAACATTTAATTTATCTCCTACTTGGTCTGAAACAAACTGGCATGTTGATTATGTTCTTCCTGTTGGTTTAGCTGGTGAGCGTCATGATCAGCATTCAGAAGCAACTATGCCAGCGCGCTGGACATCATTCCGTCAACCTGTAATGCGTGTTGCTCTTGAAAAAGCTGGTTGGAAACCTAAAAATCCTAACCGTGCTACTCTTGAAGCGCATATTAAAGCGGGTCTTGGTGAAGTTTGGGAAGAGAATGAATTCTGGTTCGACATGTGTGTTAACTACATCGATCCAAAAGGTGATATTTTCCTTGATGATGCTAAAACAAAAACTATCCACTCTATGTGGGAATCAAAACGTCACCCAGGTAAACCTGTAACAATTGAAGAGTGGTATGATGCGGCATTTGGTGATAATTTACCTAATCTTAAATCAACAGCTACTTCTGATGCACGTTACAAAAATGCAGAGTTCCCAGTTTATGAGTACATGAGAGATCACGGGGCTTGGATGGAAGAGAACAATATCTATTCTGCACAAGAACGTGAAATTAAAGAGACAGCTGATCACTTTATTTCTCATGGTCACAAATATGACAAAAAACATGTTCATATTGACAAACGTACAGGTGTTATGACAGCTGAGTCTCATGGTAAGAAAAAATCTATGGGTATCGAAATCGACGGTAAGAAATATGAAGGTTTTGCTACACTAGATAAAAAACTTGACTTTTTCTCTGAGTGGTTCGCTGATGACTGGAAATGGCCTGAATATGCTATTCCATTCTATCCACGTACTGATGAAGAGAAAAAAGAGATGGTTCATATCGTTTCTCATGTAAATCACTCGTATATGACTGAAGAGAATTCATACGCACTTAATACTGTTTTCCGTCTACCGTATAATATTCATACGCGTTCGGCTAACTCTAAGCACCTTATGGAAATCTCTCAAAATCATGACCCTATCTGGATCTCTACTGGAGATGCTAAGCGTCAAGGTTTCGAACGTGGTGATGCGATCAGAGTTAAAATTGTGGATTCAGTTTCAGGTCTTGATTCAGGTTATTTTGTAGCTATGGCTGTACCAACTGAGGGTGTGCTTCCGGGTACTCTTGCTTGTTCACACCATGGTGGTCGTTGGAAACTTAAAAACTCAGTAACTATTCCAAATGGTGTATCTGATGGTAAAGTCTCTGGCGCACCTATGGAACGTAACATGATGGACCCTGAATTCATGAAGCAAGCACCTAATAATGTTGGTAAAGATGGTGGTCAAATCACTATCGCTGACTATGATGGTACATCTGGAATGAACTCTTATGGTGTTCCAGTTGCTGAGATGGTTACAGATGGTAAAGTTGGTACATTGAAATATACTCAAGGTATCCAACCTTTCCATGCTGATCGTTTCAAAGACTACAATAAAGACAGTGATAATATCTGGTGGGATGGACTATCTGGTTCATGGCAAAATGCTGTAGCACCAGTTCATCCAGATCCAATTTCTGGTATGCATTGTTGGCATCAAAAAGTAATTTTAGAAGCTGCTCAGCCAGGTGATAAAATTGGTGATATTTATGTTGATTATGAAAACAACTTCAATACTTATAAAGCATGGAGAGATGAGCTTACTCGTCCTCTTAATGCTGATGATAAGTTACGTCGTCCTCAACATATTAAACGCCCATGGGTGCCTTTATCTGACAAAGCGTACGCAGTAGAAATCAAAGACGTTTAGTCTTTGATCCCTTGATAAGAAGCTTTGGCTTCTTATCAAACTTCAATAAATTAAAACTTCAACTTCTAATCAAAAACCAAAACCCCATAATCATCATCAATCCTATAAAACTGTGAATCCGCAGTAAACTCTAAATTTTTTAACTTATCTACTTGGATAAAAGAGTTTTTATTTACAGCAATCCCATTGTCTTGAAAAAATCTTTTGATATTTACAAATTTTACGTTTTCTACAAACTTGTATTCAAACTTTGAGTGTAGATGCATCTGTTTGGTGTTAAATATGTGGCTGTCAACACCGAGTTGTTGTGAGGCGTATTGGGTGGGGAGATATCCGCTTAAATCAGTGAGGATAGGTTGTATAAAGTCGTAGCGCGCTGGGATAGATTTTTTTTCTATAAAGACATAACGGTTGAGTTTTAAGTGATTTGTCTCTTTCCAGTAAGTATAAGCGGGGTTGGATAAATCAAGTTTGGTACGCATCTCTTTCCAGAGCCAATGTTTATCAAGAAGGTTGTAAAAAGCTGCCATGAAGTCTCTATTTATATAATCTAATTTATTATATCGCACAATCACAGTATTATTTTAATAATAGCCTTAACTAAAGGAATTTTCAGTCTGATTGGCTAAAATCACACTAACAATATATTAGGTAAAAAACTACCTTAGAGATGGAATAATATGCAAAATACACAAGCGCGCAGTAATATTTACGCACTACTATCAAGAATCCTCATGCAAGAGCTGGATTTAGAACTTTATAACACTATCAGAAATGATAAAAATATCTTAGAGTTTTTCCCAAACTTTGATAAATGGGACTTACTAACCGAGATGGATGATAATACGATTTTAACAGAACATCTGAATCCTGACTTTGTAAATTTAACACTTTTACATCTTATCCCTTATGAAACTTTTTATACCAGGGAAGATCAAAAGATTGAAACAGGTGGTGCAAACCCTGTAACAGATATCTATTCGGAATATGATTTTGTTGTTGATTTTGAAGCCGCACGTGTTGTTTCTGCTGATCATATTGGTGTTGAGTACGAATTTATGCATCATTTATGTGAACTTGAATTAGAGGCGATGAAAGCCAATGATCAAGCAGCTGTCAATGACATCCGTTTTACACAAAAAACTTTTTTGAATAAGCATCTGGTTGCCTGGGCTCCACAATTTCTTATCAATATGAAGTATGAATCACGTACACCACTGTATTATGACGCAGCAGAGATGGCTTTAGAGTTTATCTTAACGGACAATGAATATGTGTCAAAAGGTTCAGTTGAACTTTAATGGCTGGATTAACACTTAACGCAGCTTCATGTGTACGTGCTGTATCAAAATTCAGTACCTGTACGCGCTGTGAAGTCATCTGCCCTGTTGATGCTATCGTTATCCCTAGCGAATCGCTGCCTTCTTTAAACCTAGCTGCGTGTGTTGGTTGTGGGGGATGTGTGGGCGTATGTCCTAGTGAAGCGCTGGCACTTGATGACTTTAACAGCACCAACTTCTTTTTTGATTTTGCACAAGAGAGTGACAACCTTATCTCATGTAAAAAAAATGTGCCTTGTATCTCTGTTTTAAATGTAGAGCATATTCTTTCCTTAGCAATTTTAAAAGAAGATGTGGTTTTTGATATGGGACACTGTGGTGAGTGTAGTATTGCAGACAAGTGTCAAGCAGAGATAGAAAAAAATGCAGACGAGTGTAATTATCTTTTAGAAGCGATGGAACATAAATCTCGTGTTAAGTTAGAAGATATCTCTTTTGTAGATATTGAAACTATTTCTGAAGAACAAGATAGACGTGGATTTTTTCAAGCAATTAATCTTAAAAATATTGGTAAAACAAAAGCAGAGTTTGATCGTAAGGTTGAAGTCGCAACAGATGAACTTTTAGAACATACGATTAATAATGAGCAAATTGCACAGATTAAACAAAAAAGTATTCCGGATAAGAGAAAGATTCTTTTTACAGCACTTAAGCGCGCTGATAAACCGGAACTGTTTCATGTTATCGATGCAAGTGAACTGAGCTTTACATCGACGAAGATAATGGATGAAGAGACGTGTACGGCCTGTCAAATGTGCTACCGCATCTGTCCAACTGGTTCGTTAAGTTCAAATATGAAAAATTCTAAAATTGATTTTGATCCATTTTTATGTATAAAATGTGCACTCTGTCATGATGTGTGTGAACCTAAGTCGATAACCTTATCTACTTCTTATAATATGAAAGAGTTCTTTGAACCACGCGTTCAAAACCTCATTAAATTTAGTGTTAAACGCTGTAATGAGTGTGGCTTAAGTTTTACTTCGCTTAAGGGTGCACGTATCTGTCACAGGTGTCAAATTGAAGAAGATGAAGCCCGTACTTTATGGGGTATACCAGATGATATGTAAAAAAGGAGGATTATAATTATGATGAATGATAAAGATGAAATAAAACTACAAACTGAGCTTTTTGGTTTTATAGCAGTGAGTGCACAGCAAAATCGTCTCTCAGTGAGCCTCAATAGATTGTATAAATCCAACTCTGATGATAAGATGATGATTCCTATGAATATCAGAGAAGATGATTTTTACTTTACCCTTTCAAATATGAAAATGTCTAAGGTCAATGGAGCGGTGATAGGTGCTGAATTTCAACATGAGACAGTTGATATCTTGGATGTACCAAACAGTTTGGTTGAACGTATTGGCAGTTGTGATTTTGTAACAGTTCAAGAGGGTAAACTTTATGGAGACTATATCTCTTCAAAGGCTTTAATTTCTTATTTTAAAGAGAAGGGTGCGAGTAAAATTGCGGTTATTGGGGCTGGTTCACTGGCTAAATCTCTTTATATTGATTGTGATGATAGTTTTCAACTCTCATTTTATCATGAGTATATTGAGTCGCTTATGACTATGTCTCAAACACTTGGAGAAGATATTGATATTAATAGATTAGACGAAAGCAGTGACTTTTCTGGTTTTGATCTGTTACTTGATGCATCTAACTCAGAAGATTTGGGTATGATTGCGCAATTGGCAGCAGTAAATATTGATATGAAAAATACCAGTGAATTTTCACCACTAAAAGATAAAGCACTAAAAAGCAGCTGTATGTATAGAGGGTATGATGAAATCTTACCTTACTTAACACAGTGTATCTATGAAACAACGACAAAGGAAAAATAATGGCAGACAATAATAACCTATCAGATTTAAGAGCTGAGTTTGATAAATTTGTACAAGATAAATGTGATACTGATCCAGAAAAAGCAGAAGAGCTAAGAGATCCAGATGCAGGAGATGCTGTTGATGATGAACCAGTACCTCAGTTTGTTGACTCTTTACATAGTGTTTTATTAGCACCAGCTAAAAGTGGTGTCTATCTTTCACGTATTGACATCAAGCGTGTAGCAGAAGCTATTGATGAGAGCATCCCTATTAAAGAGCGTGAGAAGATGATTAAAGCGCTTTTCCGTCATACTATTTCAAAAGACTTTTTACGCTCAGCATTTAATGAGTTCAATCGTCATATCAATGGGCGTGTATTAATGTATCAAGAACTCTCTGCTGAATTTCCTGCATCAAAACATATATTTGATGGTTATATTGCAAAGACGGCAAAGGTTCAAAAAACATTTGATCAAATTGTCGAAGATTTTGAAGAGATAGGTGTGAGTGACGAACCTCTATTTGGTTAGAAGTTATTTAAGATAAATTAGTAAGAGTGAAAACTCTTACTTCATAAAAAGTTGAATACCCATCCAAACTACAGCGGCAGCAATACCACCTATAAATCCAGCAAGAACATCATCTCCAACAACACCTAATCCACCTTTAGTCTCACGATCAATACGACCTATTAGAGAAGGTTTTGTAATGTCAAAATATCTGAAAAAGATAAAACTTAGTGTTATTTGAATAGCAATACCATTTTCTAATACCATTAAATCAGGAAAAGTAAACTGTGTGGCAGGTGCAATACTCATTGCAATCCACATTCCCACCAATTCATCAATAACAATACGCTTATCATCATGCTCGTGAACGATGGCCTCGTGTTTATCGATGGCTTTAATCGCAATAAGCGAAATTAAGATAGCGAGCGAAAATAGTGTTTCTGCTCCAAGATAAACCATAATTGGTAACGCTAAAAAGACAGAGACAAGACTCCCTACAGTTCCAGGTGCTTTTGGAAAGAGGCCACTATAGCCCACGGTAATAAAAAACCAGTTCATATGTATATACTTCCTATGTAAGAGATGTTGTTTGATAGAGTTTCATGAGTGAACAGTAAAAGTCTTTCTCTGACTGTTCCTCTAGAAGACCATTAACTGGCATGATATCATGATAGAGTTTTTGTAAGTTTTTGAATCGCTCAGGAAAGAGTCGTTGTAAAATAATAGAAGATATCTCTTTTCTCATCAAAACAGCTGGTGGTAGTAGTCCAAGTTTAAGGAGTTCAAGAATAGAATCACTGTGATATGAAATATGATGATGTTGGCCATGTGGACAACTTTTTGTACTTACTAAGGTCGTACATTCATTACAGTAGACATATTCACTTGAAATAATAATCTCAATATCGATACCCACCAATTGATCAATTATAGA
>JADGDM010000029.1 GCA_016744905.1 Sulfurimonadaceae bacterium
GAGTATGGAAGTGACATCAGACGTTCACATACCCTCAATACTGACCTTCTTTATATGGCAAAACATGTAGTGCTGAATGATCAAAATATTTATGTTCGTCTCTCAGTATCACTGGATAAAATCAAACAAGAATTTTACTATTTATGGAAAGTAATGTTATTTGCTTATACATTTTTTATTATTATTTCTTTGGGTATTTCTTATAGTATTAGCCAAAAAATCAAATATGAGGTCACTCAAATTAGTGACTATTTACATGAAATATCAAATAATAACTACAAATCTATTATAAAAAGCAAACATTTTTCTGAATTTCTTCACATTTCTTTACTTTTAAAAAATCTTGTTAAGAAATTGCACTCTAGAGATCGTCAAAAAAGAAAACATACGGCACGTTTGAAACTGATCAACAAACAGAGAAATGATATTTTGTCCGCTATTTCACATGAATTTAAAAATCCTGTCGCTTCCATCAATGGTTACGCAGAAACCTTGCGTGATGATCCTGATATCAATGAAAAACTCCGTGTTCGTTTTCTTGAAAAGATTATCTCTAATGGTAATAAGATTACACATATGATTGACAAGCTCTCTTTATCTGTTAAGCTAGAAAACAATGATCTTAGTGCTGATAAAACTTCTTTTGATCTTTCCAAACTTTCACGTGAGGTTATCAATAACCTCGCTAAAAAATATAAAGATCGAGAAATCACCTTTGAGGGTGAAAAAACTATAATTAATGCAGACAAGACCATGATAGAGATGGTTATCATTAACCTTTGTGACAATGCTCTAAAATACTCTCAAGACAAGGTCACCATCTGTATTAAAAAAGATATTTTGACGGTACGTGATTATGGTCAAGGTGTTGCAGAAAAAGAGATTGATAAAATTACGTCTAAATTTTATAGAGTCGATAAAAATACCTGGGACAACTCTATGGGTATTGGACTGGCAATAGTCAGTTATATTTTAAAACTACATGGGACACAACTTGATATAGAGAGTGAACTCGATATTGGTTCTAAATTTAGTTTTAAATTAAAACAACTTCTAAAAAAATAGATTATGCTTCATATCCCGAGTGTGCTAAATGACTTACTTCTCTCTTTAGTAGACTCAGGCGCCAATCCTATCTTTGTTGGTGGCTATGTACGCGACGCACTTTTAAAAGTAGAAAGTAAAGATATTGATATTGAGGTACATGGGGTAGACTCTTTAGAATCTCTCATCGTACTCCTAGAGAAGTTTGGAGATATAAATAGTGTCGGTAAAAGCTTTGGCGTTCTTAAACTAAACCTTGAAGAACTTGAAATTGACTTTTCACTGCCACGTCGTGATAATAAAATAGGAGCTGGTCATACCGGCTTCAAAATAGAAATCGCACCCGAATTAAGTTTTAAAGAGGCCGCACGTCGTCGTGACTTTACGATTAATGCACTGGGCTTTGAATATAAAAGCCGTACACTCCTTGATCCTTTTAATGGTGTAGACGATTTGAATCACTCTATTTTACGAGAGGTCGATAAAAAGCATTTCGCTGAAGATCCCCTACGGGTTTATCGTGCTGTCCAATTTACTTCACGTTTTGAACTCACACTCTCACCCTCACTTAATACGCTGTGTCAGGATATGATAGCGCGCCAGCTTTTACAAGAACTTCCTCAAGAGCGCATTTATGAAGAGTATAAAAAGCTACTTCTCAAATCAAACAGACCCTCTCTTGGCATCAAACTTTTAGAAGAGTTTTCACTTTTAGGATTTCAGAGCTCTAAAAATATCTTAGAAGCACTTGATCAACTCGCTCAAAATAAAAAACATAATAAAAGCCTAGAGCTGATGTTTGGCGCACTACTCTTTTCACATCCAAACCCAACAAAATTTCTAAGTCATTTTAGTCGTGATAAAAAACGTATCGACTCTGTTGTACTACTCATCAAGATGGCAAAAGAGATACAAACTTACACGCATATAGACAACTACCTAGTGAACAACCTCTCAACAAAAATCAATATCAGCCTACTCTTAGAACTCACAGCAAGTTTAAATCTCACTCCATCTACCACAGAGCAGATAAGACAGCGCGCTACAATACTAAAGGTGTTAGAAACTCCACCCACGCCTCTTATCCAAGGTCGAGACCTAATAAAACTGGAACTTAAACCCTCAAAAGTATTTAAAGAGATACTCAATATCTGCTATAAAGCACAGCTAGAAGAAAAATTTGATAACTATTCTGATGCATTTACCTATATGAAAAACATACTAAAGTATAAATAAAACAAATAATCTAACTTTTTTCTCATTTTTCTCATATAAGATGTATGAATGAAATTTAAGGATTAATTATGAAACTACGAACACTCTCCATTCTATTGCTTAGTACATTTTTTATAGGATGTACACAGTCGCAAAATACAGATACTCAAGATGACAGTCTTAATACAGATACGCCAAAGAAGGTTTATAATACTGTTCAAGATACTGATATTGCCTTGGTCTCAAAAAATGCCGTTTTAGAGACTCGTCGTATTGATAAAGCGCTTGATATTAACCCCTCTGTCGTCAGTGACTTTAACGCTTCAACTTCTACTTTTGTCCTTTCAGACACCAGTCTTACTCTCGATGAATCAACGCCCCTATTTATAGATGGTGAATTTAAAGGTCTGGTTGATTCGATAGATGAGAATAATGTTGTCACCCTTAAAGATGCAGAATCGATTACTGACGTTTATAAAAGTTTTGACTTGTCTTATGAGGCTGATGAAGTCGCACAGGCACTTACACGTTCGGTAGCACAGGCAAGTAGTCAAAAAAAGATAGGAAAATATGACTATATGAACAGTGATTCTTTAAGTGCTTATGTCTATCGTAAAAAAGACCCTCTCCAACGTGGTCTGAATAATAACCCAGAAAACCTTATCATGCATATCGATATACCCCAAGGATATGAAATTCCACTAGAGGCAAAAAGCAATCCAGACCTTAGACTTTTTAGTGTTGAAAAAGAGGTTTCTATTACGGATTCAAACCATATTGATTATCCCCTTATCGAGGATAAAAATTCTGTTATCAAGTTTACATCCAAGGGTAGCTATATAGAGTACAGTGTAGGTGCGACTATCCGTGCTAAGTATCAGGTTAATGCAACTACGGCTAATGAGTATGCTTTCTCTTTTTCATTTGGTTCAGAACTGGCATCCAATCTTCAGTTTGAAATCACAGGAGATGGTGAACTTAAAAAAGACTATCTATTTGAACTCACCAAGGTACTCTCTATACCTCTTCGTTCTCCTAATTTTCCAGCCGCAACAGTGTATTTAAACTTTCAACCAAAATTTCAATATCTCTTTGATGGAGAAGCACATGGACGTATTTTTATGGCCAACTATATTAAGAAAAATGGATCCATCAACATAGAGTATGATAATCAAAGTGGCCTCAAGCATACCGTAACCAACAACAGTGAAGAGAAAAATAGTTTTGAATTAGATCTTAATGTGACAGCAAATACCACTTTATATCCCTACTTAGATATCAAACCTTCCATCAAAATTAGTGGGATTAAGCGCGCTATATCTTTTGGTGATTTTCAAACAGGTGTTAAGTTAAGTACCGATGCACATGGTGTAATCCATACAGGTTTTGAAGTTATTAACACCAGCGTCATTAAATCTGCACTGGACGCCGAAGCCTATATAGAGACAGATTTTTATGCACTGGTAAACGCCACCATCAATTTTATGATTGGGACAGAGTCTATCTACGCTCAAGAGGCTCAAAACTTATATACCAGCGATCCTAAACGAATATTTGATTGGCATATTCAACTGCTTGAGACACCCATGATAAATACTCAAGTTAATCTCGATGACTTTCAAAGTTTT
This sequence comes from Sulfurimonadaceae bacterium, assembly GCA_016744905.1. Classification (GTDB taxonomy): domain Bacteria; phylum Campylobacterota; class Campylobacteria; order Campylobacterales; family Sulfurimonadaceae; genus BB10. The sequence continues at coordinate 3,888 of JADGDM010000029.1, forward strand.
TATGTAGGTTTTAGCAATATAGAAAGCAATACCACCATTAAAAATAATCTTGAATACCACTATACTTTAACAGATTTAGAGACCAATACTAAAACTGAAAAAATTTGGGATGGAGAATCTTTCCTTATCTCTAAACCAACAAAGATATCTCTTAGAACTGTCCTAAAAAATAAAGATATTTCAAATGGAGAATGGAGTTTTGGTAGTAGTTATTCATTTGAAGTAGAGAAAGTTTTAGAAAAATTTACAGATTTAAATTATGAAAAATTTCCCATTACTTTGGATGTATGTACCGAGCAATACTTCACTACGAAAGTCACTTTAGATAATCTGACTTGTCCAAAAGACAATACCAAAGTGGTATCTGAGGATGGATCAAAAATCGAGTGTGTATACAATGAGCTCATTGGTACAGCGCCCTATCAAATATCTCAGGAGTATCGCAATACCATTTATCTAAAAACTTTAAATTATGAAAGTTTTTATAAAGTAATAGCCATTAATGATATGTGGGTTTCAGCCCCTATTCGACTTATCACATATGATTCTAATGATGGAACAATCAAAACAGACAGTCGACTCTCTTTGCAATCTACGGGCGGCGTAGAAGTTTTAAAGATAGAGTATTCTAATGATGATACAAAAATGACGTGTTCAACACCACTGCCGTATGAAACTGCATATAGTTCAACTATCGTTCCAGTCGTTACCGCAATGACGACGACTAATAAGGATAATCTTATGACCAATAATATTACCTATTTTATCTATTTAGATCCTACGAGCTTTAATAAAAATGATTATAAGCTGAAGCAAGCTTGGCATGATAATGGTATATTGGGATATCAAGAAGCCTATGTTTCAGATGAGACTGAATCAACATCACTGGGGTATCAAAGATGGGACGAGGATGGGACGCTCACCAGTTCAACCCTTCAAGAGTAGTTCAACTACTCTTTTACCCCACATATATAAATTAAGATTTTCTAAGATATCATCTGATTATCTACCGCAAAATGAGAGGAACTTAATATGCAAGAGATAAAATTAAGTATCGATGATAAAAATTTAGACCTAGTAATGAGCATCCTTAACAACTTAAAATCGGGACTTATTGAAAATATAGAAAGTTCTAAAACAACAACTATGAAGCGAAAACATACCGCTTATCAACCCAAAACAAACAAGGTTATCTACGAAGAAACCCCTGAACAATCAACGCAAAGTGGGAAGTATGCCAACCCTGCAGCGTATAAAGAACGACTGAAGAAGAAAAAATAGTTTTAGCGTCTTCTGTAACTAAGGGCTTCTAAAATATGTACTTTTTCTATTATCTTTGACTCTACTAAGTCCGCGATGGTACGGGCAGTTTTTTTAATTTTGTTGATACTTCTAAACGAGAGAGAGAAGCGCATTATGGCTTGGTCCAATACCATTTGTGCCTCATTATTAAGCAGACAATATTTTTCTATTTCCCTGTCACTGAGTTCACCATTTAAGGCACTTTGTCCGCGCATAAGTTGTAACTTATATGCCGCAATAACTTGAGCATGTAGACGTTTTGAAGTAACAGAACTTCTGTCTTCACTTGTCACACTGCTCATCACTACACTCAAATCAATACGGTCTAAAAATGGGTCTGAGAGTCTATTTTTATAGCGCGCTACCTCCACATCTGAACAGCGACACTCCAGCGTTTCACTCAGTAAGTTTCCACATGGACAAGGATTCATCGCAGCAATAAACAAAAAAGATGTTTTATACTCTATCTTCGTATTAACACGCGAAATACGTATCTTCTTGTCTTCAAGAGGTTCACGGAGTGCTTCTAATACATTTTTACTAAAATGTGGCAATTCATCAAAAAATAAAATACCATTGTGTGCCAGCCCAACCTCACCTATCTGGGCTTTATGAGAGCCACCACCAAAGATACTGGCCATCGTAGAGCTATGATGAGGGCTTTTAAAAGGACGAAGTGGAGCAAAACTGGGTTCTAAGCCTTCTAGTGTATCAAGCTTTGCTACATCGAGTATTTGTGCATTTTTAACAGGTGGTAAAATATAGCGCAAACGTTTGGCAATCATTGATTTTCCACATCCAGGGGAGCCTTCAAAAAGTATGTTGTGCATACCCGCAGCTGAGATAAGTGCAGCGCGCTTGGCTACCTCTTGACCTTTTACATCTACAAAGTCCAAGGGATACTCTTGATGAAAATAATAGGCTTCATTGTTATACTTAAAAGAGGGATATCTATCACTACTCTCTAGTGCATCTGCTTGACGTAACTCTGTTGAATTAAGTAATTCAATCGCTTCGTTCAGATGTGAAACGGCATAAAAAGAGATATTTGGAATATTTGCCAGTTTTGCCAGCGCGCTACGCGGAACGATAGCGCGCTGGATACGGCCTTGATTGGCTAAAGAGAGGATAAGTGCGTAGAGCATTGTGTTCTCTTTGATAGCCCCATCCAAGCCCAACTCACCAAAGACAAACCAATTATTCATGTCCACTTCCGAGTTATGCAGTGAGATAAGTAAGGCGATGACCAAATCAAATTGAGAGCCCTCTTTTTTGATATCAGAAGGAGAGAGGTTAATAGTGATGCGTTTGGGAGGAAAGCTAAATTCATTTCCAAGGAGTGCGGACTTTACACGTTCTTTGGCTTCATTTATTGCCAAAGAGGCCATACCAACAACCGAGAAAGAGGGCAAGCCTTTGGTCATGGATATCTCAACATCCACAACCTTGGCATCCAAACCTTCAAAGGTTGCACACTGTAACTTTTTCATAATTTCCCTTTCACAGTTCCATATAATGACATTAAGCCATATTATGAAATGTGAAAGGATTTATATTGCTCAGTGCAATAATTAGTGGTTTACTTTTTTCTACTTTTAGAGACCCTTGTTTTATTCATCTTATACGTTCTATTTTTAAGTTTCTCTACAATGGCTATAGATACCGAATGAATTTCACTTAAAATACATTCTCCATCATCTTCGAGCGCGCTACGATTATTTTCAAACTTCTCAATAAGCATCTCGAAATCAAACTCTTTTAGAAAAGGAAACTGATCAATTGATTTGCCCTCTTCTAAAATCCAATGACTTAAAATACAGATTATTAAAAACTCAGGATATTTTGCCGCTCTATCCTTATAATGGTTGGCAACTTTTTGAGCCATGGCATCATAATAGTGAATTAAAGGCTCTTCAAACTTTGCCAAACGCTTAACCTGTGAATGAGAAGGGGCATATTTTACTAAGTTTAAGAGGTAATCTACATTCACAACGTAGGTTTGTAACACATCTCTTAAACGCTCTAAGTTTTCATAAATATACTTTGTATCTTCATTTCCACTCATCTCTGGCGTGTGTTGCGTCTCATAAATTTGCTTAAAAAAACGCTCCAAAGCTGTTCTTGAAAAGACCAATAAGGCCTCTGTTTTCACATCACGAAGCAGAGCAGGTTTAATCCGCTCACTGGTGTGTGTATCAAGAATATCTTCTAGTCTTAAAACTTCTTTCTCTTCCGTAATATTTTCTTCTATCGTTCTTTTCATTTTAACTTTACTTTAGTAACGCCAGAGAATTTTTCTTTGTTTAGTATCAAAAGTCTCTGATTTTACGTCTGTGTTTTCTAAGGCTTGTATTGCCTCTTTAAAATGTGAAAATATATGGTTTTCACTAACAAGATTTGGAATAAGATTGATATTTTGTAACATCGCTCTGGGCTGTTTTTGCATTCCTGAAATAAACACAGTAATACCCTTACTTTGTAACTCTAAAATTGCATCTTCAAGTGCATACATTCCACTTTGATCAATCGAAGGAACACTTTTCATTCTAAAAATAACCACACTCACTTCAGGAAGTGCGCGCATCATCTGCTTAAAATGTGCTGTAAATCCAAAAAAGATAGGACCATCAAAATGTTGAATATAAATCTGCTTTTTAATATGATCTGGCAATATTTTTTCATCTTCTTCTAGATACTGGTCATCAAAATCATGCAAAGAACTGCTCATCGCTTTTGATTCTGCCACGTCACCCATCTGTTTCATAAACAACATGGCTGCCAAAACAAGACCAATGGCTACGGCTTGTAATAAATTTACAAATACTGTTAAAACCAACACAATAACCATAACCACAGCGTCAGCGCGTGGAACACGGAGAATATGTCTAATTCCTTTATAGTCGATAATACCAATACCAACTGTAATCAAAATACCTGAAAGCACTGGGAGCGGAATTAATTTCGCATACATTCCAGCCCCAAGAAGAATAACCAATAGACCCACTGAATGAATCATGCCTGAAAGTGGTGTTGTCCCACCAGCGTTGATATTTACAACCGTTCTCATTGTTGCCCCTGCCCCTGGCAATCCACCAATAATTCCAGCAAACATATTTCCCACACCTTGACCGATGAGTTCTTTATTTGAGTCATGCTGAGTCTTAGTCATATTATCAGCAACAACGGAGGTTAGAAGTGAATCTATAGCCCCAAGTGATGCCAAGGTAAGTGCTGGAATAATCATAACCATAGGGTGATGCCAATCCATACTTAATAATGTATCAATATGTACATCAGGCAGACCCTTTGGAATATCCCCTATAATAGGAACGTTTAAACCAAGAAATCCACTTAAAAGTGTCAGTCCAATCAATGCGACTAAGGCAGAAGGGACGACTTTGGTCACCTTAGGAAAAGTGTAAATAATGGCTATGGTTGCAAGAGCCAAAAATACAGCCTCATTATTAATTCCTTGAGCTAAACTGCCGAGCTGTGAAAATATATCAATGATATTAGAAGGAGAACTCAATCCAAAAAATGGAAAAATCTGCATAATAATAATAATCATCCCGATACCACTCATAAAGCCTGAGATAACAGGGTATGGCATATAACGTATATATTGTCCAATACGTGAAAAGCCCATAAGCACCATCAAAAATCCCGCCAAAACAAAGGTGGCAACAATGGTACCAATAGCCGCGTCCAGTGAACCGTAAATTTCAATTTCTCCAGCAATGATAGCCGCAGAAACTACCGTCATCGGCCCTGTAGGACCAGATACCTGCGTTTTAGTTCCACCCAGCAGTGCAGCGAAAAAACCAACAGCGATTGCCCCATAAAGTCCCGCTATTGCTCCCATCCCTGATTGAACACCAAAGGCCAAAGCCAGTGGTAAAGCCACAACAGAAGCGGTGATACCTCCAAAGATATCACCTTTTATATTATTACGCATCCTAAGCCTTTTGTTTTAATGAGTGAAATTTCTCATCATCAGAGTCATAGTATTCAATATCACCAGTAGCAATGTCATACATCCAACCATGAATCTGTAATATTCCTTTTTCTATACGCTCTTGAACCATAGGATAGGTCAACAAGTTCTCTATCTGATTGATTACTGATATCTTTTCAGTCAATCGTAAAAGCTCATCACTTTTATCTGTTTTTGGCAGTGCTTCCATTGCCAGTGATTTTGCTTTTTCTCCTAGTGAGAGCCATTTTTTTGTGTGGACAAATGATTTATCATCAAGTTCACCATACAGTGCAGCAATGGCGCCACAATGGGTATGTCCACAGATAATGATTTCACCCACCTCTAAAGCAGTTAATGAGTACTCAATACCAGAAGCCGTAGAGTGAAAATCACCATCAGGCTTAAATGGGGCAACAAAATTTCCCACGTTACGAATAACAAAAAGCTCACCTGGAGCAGCTTGCGTAATAAGATTTGGTACCACACGAGAATCAGCACATCCGATAAATAGTGCCTTAGGGTGCTGTCCATTTTCTGCCAAATCTAATAATTCAGCCTTATGATTTTTGTAATAACTGTTCTGAAAAAGGTTGTTACCTTTGAGAAGTGTGCTCTTTTTTACCATGAAATTTCCTTTGAAAATATAATATTTAGTTTAATAATAAGCGTAAGATTGGGAAGTATTAAGAGTAAATAGGGGGTTTAAAAAGAGTATTGGAATAAATATTGTTATAAAATTGCTGGGTGTCTTTAAAATTATTAAAGTTCTTTTCCATATAAGTGAGAGACGCATAGATCCTATTCATCTCATCTGTCATGGAACTCTCTGATTTAGACTTTTTATCTTTACTCTCTTCTATAGAGTATTTCACACTGGTTTGCGCGTCTTTTTCAAGCTGCATATAAATATTGGTTGCATCAAAAAAGGAGAGGGAGAATACAATACTTGCAAGAATAATAGTTTTAATACGTATAATCATTGCACTCCCCTTAAACTATTTTATCGTTAATTATATACTTTTATAAGTAAACAGACTTATGTTTAATATCAATAATATCTATTTTTATACAGAGTTCTATAAATTAGTGGGTAGAGCATGCCAAGGTATAGTAATAATTACGATTGAATTCAAACTCTTTAATCACTTCTAACTGCAATTTTCGACTGTGCGCTTGAAAAGAGCGAGGATTTATCTTATTAACAAAGGTGATTAAGATTTCATAGCGCGCTGACATCTCTTTAAGTGCGTAGGCAAAGATTGCTTCTAAAACGCCACTGCCTCTCACACTTTTATCTATACATACTTCTTGTGTTATGAGCGCGCTGAGCTCTTCTACGCTAAACGCTGTGGTTACAAAGCCATCTTTTTTATCTTCTTCTTTGATGGAGTCCACCTGATATCGAAAATGAAGCTCTAAAACTTCTTCAATATCTTCTAATCGTGCTCTTCTTAATTCCATCTCTTCTCCATACGTGTTAATTTCATCATCTCAATCGTTGCCAAATCCACTTCACTGCCCCGTTTCTTTAGATGCTCTAAAACCATCTCAAAACGCTCAGCACTAAGCTTTTGACCAAACTTCAACTTTAGTTCTTGTGTCTCAGCCTCAATTTTGACCACCGCCGTTGCTTTTAACATCTTATCATAAGCCTCATCTTCAAAGGGACGATATCCGCCCTCACTTTGTAACTTTTGCATCAGAGCGCTAAGAGCAAGAATCTTTTCCTCTTTCTCCTCAACAATCTGCGCACGACCATCAACACTCAGTGAGGTGAAAAATTGGGTAGAGGGACAGGCAAGTCCCTCATTTGAGCTAAAGTAGGACTGAATAATCGAGTAATTTTTTACCACGCTAAAAGAGACATTGGGGTTTGATTTTAAAGTACGCATTTTGCGGTTATGTCGCGCACCATGAAAATAAATAACGCCTGAGATATCCACAAAATTTACAGGAACACTATAGGGCTTATCTTCTAGACAAAGGGCTAAAGTTCCATACTCAACACTGCTCAAAAGCTCTTGTATCATCTTCTCTCTCATCACTATTACCTTTAATTAATTGTGATATGATATCAACAATCTGTACTTATTATAAGTGCCAAATTATTATATTTTTAAGGGGTCAGTTTGATATTACTCGATACTAAGAATAAAAAACCACTCTATATTCAACTCTATGAACAGCTCAAAGATGAGATATTAAACCACTACAAAATAGGAGATAAAATTCCCTCTATTCGTAAACTATCAAACGAGTACAGTGTGAGTAAAAATACGGTTGAGACCGCATTTGGACAACTCTACGCCGAGGGCTATATAGAAAGTCGTGAAAAGGTGGGTTATTTTGTCTCAGATCTGCTCTTAGACTTAGCCAGTGCGCCCGTAAAAAAAGAAGAGAAAGTCTCTCAAAAAATTGAGCAAAAAGTACTGTATAACTTCTATCCAGCGCGTCTCAGTCATGACTCTTTTCCTCTTAAAACATGGAAACGCCTTTTTATCAAGGCAATGGATGAGGAGTTAGATTTTGGAGAGTATGGTGAGGGTCAAGGACAGTTGGGCTTACGTCAAGAGATAGCGCGCTATCTTGAAAGTTCTCGTGGTGTAGTTTGTGAAAGTGCGCAAATCATTGTCACTTCGGGGTTTGCAGACTCTATGGGACTGCTGAGTGAAATACTTAAAGATAGGCACTCAGCGTTGGCGATTGAACGTCCTGGATATTATATCGCTTCCAAAACATTTGAAGAACATGCTTATGATATTGTTGATATTGAGGTTAAAAGGGATGGTTTAGATATAGAAGCCTTAGAAAAAAGTAGCGCAAAAATTGTTTACATTACACCCTCTCATCAGTATCCCACCGGTGTTATCATGCCCATTGCCAATCGTAACCGTCTGATTAAGTGGGCGCGCCAACAAGATGGCTATATTATTGAAGATGATTATGACAGTGAACTGAACTACACCCATCGCCCTATCCCTTCACTTCAAGGACTCGACAAGGACGATAGAGTCATCTATGTGGGAACTTTTTCTAAGTCACTCTCCCCTGCTCTACGTGTTGGATATATGGTTTTACCTAAACATTTGGTTTTAAAATATAAAAGTCTTTTTCACGCCCATTTTTCCAAAGTCTCTCTAACGACGCAAAAAACATTAGAACTGTTTATGCGTGAGGGTCATTGGGAACGCCATCTAAGAAAAATTCGCACACTCAATAAAAAGAAACATGACTTGATGCTAAGTAGCTTGAGGGAGCACTTTAAAGATGAGATAAGGATTGTGGCACAAGGAGGAGGTTTGAGTATTTTAATACGTCCCACTTTTGTTCTAGATCTTCATCATCTACGAGCGCGCTGTATGGATGAGGGTATAAAACTCTACCTAGCTAGCGATATTCATGGTGATGTGTATGAAGCGATTCGAATGGGATTTGGAGGACTAAGTTTTGAAGAGATCACTCAGGGAGTCAAACACTTTAAAGAGGTATGGGATAAGCAAAAAAAGAGTTGTTCTACTTAGAACAACTCCCCTCATAATCACTAGCGTACTCTTTAGCGTAAGTATTGCCCCAACTATAGATATCTTTCAAAACTGCCTTGAGTTTTCACCCATAGGGGTTAAAGTGTACTCAACACGCGGAGGAATCTCAGCAAAAGCTTCACGATGAATGATGTGTCTACGCTCTAAATCTTTCAGCTTTGAACTTAAAGTTTTCTGCGTGATATTACTCATATCAATCACTAAATCTTTAAAACGCTTCGGCCCTTCTTGCAGATTCCAGACAATATACATCTTATGTTTATCATTAAATATATCTGTAAAAATATCCACTTTGGATATCGACAGTTGCCCTATAGGTGGTTTTATTCCTGAGCGTGTTATGGAAATTTTAAATATAGAGAGTGAAAAATATATGGTCTCTATGTTACTGCCTATCGGCTACAAAGCACAAGAAGCACATCCTAAACTGAGACTTGCTTTTAATGATGTTGTTGAGTTTATAGATTAATTATAAAAACTTATAATTAATCTACTTATAAGACAATAAAAGATAACATTTAAAAATATTATGTTTATCACTTAAAAGCATATTAAATAAATATTGCAATATGCAATCTTTGATTATTATGTAATGCCTTTGCGCTAAAATGGTCTAAATATCAGATGTAAGGATTGAGAATGAGTGCTTTTTATATAGTAGCCTTGCCTGTTGCTGCAGTTGTCGTTGTATCAATGTTTCACCGATCAAGAAGATGGGGTGAAAACCCATAATCTCACATTAGTGTGATAGATGAGACTTTCTCATCTGTCTTTAAACCTCTTTAAACTCTTCCGTACATCTCATTAAACAGTGAAAATGCATAACGGTCACTCATCCCTGCGATATAGTCTGCTACAACTCTATGTTTCTCTTTACAGTCTAACTTTGCATAATGAAACTTAGGCAACATCTTCTCCTCTTCCATCAGCGCGCTATACAAACCTTTAATGGCTTGTTTACCCGCATACATCTTCCGCACTATCTGTTTGTGTTGGTAAAGCTCTTGGAAAAGAATCTTTTTAAGTTTTTTAATCTTCGTCTCAAGCGCGCTGTCAAAACCTATGGAAATAGGTTCACTCGCACCTATAACACCAGCTAACACCTCTGTGTTTGTCACCCTCTCTTTTGAATAGTCAAGCAAAGAGTAGACAAGATGATTTATCAGATGTGAAGAGAAACGATAACGAAACATCTCATCTTCTTCTTCATCAATGCCTTCCTCATGAACTTTTAGCAAAATTTCTTGAATCAATTCACTCTTTTTTAAGGTCTCAAAACTGATAAGACCTGAATGAATCCCATCATCAATATCATGACTCATATACGCAATTTCATCCGCACGATCTACTACCATCGCTTCTATAGAAGGATGTGTTCCCAGATCAAACTGCGCATCTATATCACTAGGTAAAAATGACTTTTGGTAAGGATACGAGTGTTTTAAAACACCTTCTAAGGTAGCAAAAGTTAGGTTTAGTCCATCAAAACTTTTATAACGCTTTTCTAACTGTGTGAGTACGCGAAAAGATTGGAAGTTATGCTCAAACCCATTTTTATGACCATCTTGCTTTAGACACTCATCCAAGGTATCTCCCCCAACATGACCAAAAGGCGTGTGTCCCAAATCATGTGCTAAGGCGATGGCTTCAGAGAGTGACTCATCTAAACCTAAGTGTGATGAGATGGAGCGCGCTATCTGAGAGACTTCTATAGAGTGTGTTAGACGTGTTCTAAAAAAATCGCCTTCTTGATTTAAAAATACCTGTGTTTTGTACTCTAACTTTCTAAAAGAACCAGAGTGAATAATACGATCACGATCACGTGCGTAAGGAGAGCGAAAATCTTTGTCTATAGAGTGGAATCTTTCATGCGCTTTCATGACGCTCCTGTTACATTAATTTTGTTAGTTTTTCGTTTGTATCTATCAATTTGTGACTTAAAATACTGACTAAGTTTTGATAAAACTGTATCAATGCCGCATCATCTTGAAAAATGGTATTGAAACTAAAGCTAAGTACCATTAAGTCCCCTTTAGCCACCGCACGGGCTGTTCTGTTCTGCTTCATAATAAATGCCATCTCACCAAGTAAAGAACCTGCCTTAAGTTGTGCGACTTCGTGATAGGTCTTACCATCTTTATTAAGCACACTAACAGAGATTTCACCTTTGATGATGTAGTACATCTCTACACCACTATCTCCTTGATTAAAAATCAATTCATTATCATTGTAGTGAATAAAACGGGTATCTTTTGTAATTTTAACAATCTGAGCATCATTAAGCTTATCAAAAACAGAGAGTCTTGAAGCCACTTTAAGTAGTGACTCTTGTGCTTGCGTAAGCGATTTTACATGATTTAACTTTTCATGAACCAGTTTTACATGACGTTGGATAATTTTCTTTTTATAAGTAGAGTAGGCCTTGTTTTTAATAAAGACAAATTCTGGTTCATCACGTACGGTACTCAAAAGTAAAATATCACTTGAACTTCCACACATGGATGTCATCATCTCTTTGACACCCTCAACAAAAGAGTTTGTACTTGTTTTATCACTCGAATTGGTATCAATAAAAGTATAAAGTTGATCTATTTCATAACCAATGTCATAATGTTTTTCATCATTATGCTTTTTTAATTCACTAATCACTTCATGGGCTAAAATATTTCCAAGCTTGTCATAGGCAGCTAAAATCAGTACCTCTTGAGACTTATCATCAAGAAGTATAATCTCATCTAGTTCACCCTCATGAAGACGTCTAAATTGATCTTTAGCAGAAGCATAAAATTGAACTAAAGTAATCTTTTCACTTGATGTAGCCATCGTAAATCCTTATCTATTTACTCTTCTCTAACTCTAAGTTATCTTGCTCTTTTGTTATATTTACTTCTACCGGTTTTTTATGATTAAAATAGGCTTCTTCTGCCTTTTTCTCATCATACTTTCGACATTCACTGGGGCGATTGTCCATCTGATCTTTGTTTACCACTTGGTCACAAATACCGCTGTTAAAACTAAAATAACAACCACTCACACTTAAAACAAGTAGTCCAGAAAATAGATACTTCAACATTACATCTCTCTTTTATAGTCTTTAAAGTCTAACTTCCAGACCTTAATGCCACAGAAGTGATCGCCCTCTGGACAGATAGGTCGGATACCTAACTCAGCGCGCACCGTACATGGTGGTAAAAACTTCTCTGCGCCCTCAACTTTGAGTGCGCGTAGCTGTGTTACCTGCTCATGAACAATATCATAAATCTCTTGTTGTGCGTTATAACACAGACGCATCTGCGCCTTATGATGAAATGATGAAAAATCATTACGCTCCACCAACTCTATCTCATGTGCGTTACTGAGTGCGTAAACTGCCTCACCAAAACCAATCTTAGCGCGCTGTGCTTCAAAAAAGTCATAGGTTGCTTCGATAGATTTTTTATACACTTCTAAGGCTTCCGGATTTTTTTTGATAATCGGTGGAATAAAATATGAACGCGCATAGATAGTTTCCAATGCAGGACGAACGGCAGGAGAACGACGATGACGTTGATTTTGTGCATCAGCCGAGAGTGATAGTTTCATGTAGGTAGAAAAACCACCTAGGTTTCCACTATCAGGTAAAATCATCGCGTAACGTAGAACATCTGCGTAGTTGTTACCCACGTTATAACTCGCATCTCCAACCACGTCATAGACTTTAACATAGTCATCGCCAACATTTTGTTTTGCTTTTAATCCTGCCATATCAAAATCTTCAAACTCAGGACTTGAATTTTGAGCGTGAATAACCAAAGGTTCCAGCGCGCTGTCAAGTTCGATGAGTTGTGTTGCTATTAAGTCTGCAAATTCTTGTGCTTCATTCCCCGCCTCAGGCATCACTTTCGCAATGGCGATATAACGCAGTAAGGTAATGACATTCACCGTATGGTAAAGATAAGCACTCATCCCTTGAGGGAGAACATAGCGCGCCAACTCTTGCGCTTTTTTAGGGACATCTTTACGACGAAACTTAGGCGTTACCTCATAAACATCATCATGCATCAACTCTATGAGCTTCTCATAATCATCAAAACGGCTCTCATAAAAAGCTTTCCACTCTCCCTCATCACCCTCTTTCGGATAAACAAAATTTTCAATTTTCATCTTTGCATATCTTTGAGAAACTTGTTCTGAGTTGTAGTAAGGATGACCATGAAGCAGGCGCCAGATAAGGTGACGACTCATCCCTGAAATCAACATCGTGATATGTGTGTGCATCAGCGTTGTGTGATGACCGCCTTTAAAGATTCCTTGAAGAAGATCTTCTTTACGCGCCCAACCCTCACTTTTTTCAGGTCTAACAACACCGTTAGGAAAGTAACAAGTACGTGCGGCTGATACAGCTACGTTTGAGGGTTTCTCTATCTCTAAAAACTCGACTTGCATGACTATCCTTGGCTCATTTTTTACATGCTTAAAACACGTATATTTATTAGTTAGATTATACTTTAAATAAACTTTACACCCACCAAAGTTCAAAAGTGTATAATTCCAAAAAAAATTAGGAAAAGTGATGTCATTAGAAAGTGCGTTAAAAGATTTTGGATGTGGCGATGTTTTTGTCAAAATATGTATGAAGTACAGAGATAACTATGAAGAAGGTTCAGACCTAGAAACGTTTATCGAGTATGTTGAAGAGGTACATGCCAAAGTAGAAGATGCTAAATTTGCTGAACATGAAAAGAAAGTTTCTGCTAACGCCCAAGAGATGATGGGCTTTGGAGAAGATGAAGATGATGCGGAGTTAAATGAGGAGTATTAGAACCTACCTTCGCAGTGTTGATACAGGTGTGTTATTTATGTTTTTTAGCGCGCTCATCTCGGCTCTTAATGGGGCCATTGCTAAGGTTTTAAGTGAAGATGTCAGTGCGCTGGAGATTGTATTTTTTAGAAATCTCTTTGGCTTAATGATGATCCTTTATACCCTCAAACACACCCCCACTGTACTCAAAGGTGGAAAGCCTCACCTGCTGTTATTACGCGGATTTTTAGGTTTTTCAGCCATGATTTTATTTTTTTATACCATCACCGCTATTCCTCTAGGTGTTGCCATTACGCTTAATAAAACCTCTCCACTATTTGTCTCTATTCTTGCATTTTTCTTGCTCAAAGAGAAACTCAGTCTTCTCGGTATTTTTGCCTTGATTATGGGGTTTAGTGGGGTTATATTTATTACACAACCCAGTGAATTTGCTCTTTCATATGAGCACTTTTTAGGTATCCTCGGTGGCTTTTTTGCGGCTGCTGCCTACACCACAATAAAAAAGATAAAACATCTTTATGATGCCCGTGTCATTGTGCTCTCGTTTATGAGCATGGGTACGTTTGTACCGCTTCTACTTTTTATTTTAACCCCTTTTGTGGGTGAAAATATTCCCACTTATTTAAACTTTATGTTTGTAGATTTTCACTTTCCTACTGAGTTAAAAGTATGGGCTTTATTGGTTTTAATGTCACTGATTTCTACCCTCTCACAGTGGCTTTTAACCAAGGCTTATTCAGTCTCTAAAGCCGGTATCATCGGGGTGGTGAGTTATACCAATATCCCTTTTGCACTGGGCTTTGGTATGATGCTCGGAGATGCGATGTTAAATATCTATGCGATTATTGGGGTTTTACTGATTGTCTCTGGGGGATTGTTGGTCAAGAAGGGATAGAGAGAGGCGCTATTAACTTAGTGACTCTCTTCTTCTTTTCTTTTGGCTTTCATCTTATCTTTGGCTACCTGACGCATATCCGCATCAGTGTCACTCTCGTCCATAATCTCAACGCCTAGAATCGTTTCAACACAGTCTTCAAGAGTGATAATACCCTCTGTTTGATCGTAACTATCAACGACTAAAAACATATGCTCTTTTTTCTTGATAAAAAGATTTAGTGCCTTTGAAACAGGAACGTTTTCATTTATTTTAAATATATCTTTTTTCACCGTTGATATAGAGACATGCTCATTTCTCAATGCCTGTTTATAAATCTTTTTAGTCATAATAAGACCCGTTACATTGTCAATACTTTCATTGAAAATTGGAATACGTGAAAATTTAAAAATCTCTTTATGCTCAACCACCTCAGTAATCAAGGTCTCTTCATCAAGTGCAAAAACAACACTGCGCGGTGTAAAAATATCTTTAACTTTGATATCATCAAGCTGTAAAATATTTTCAATAATATCAGACTCTTGTTCGTCTAAAACTCCATCATCTTCACTTTGTAAAGCAGACTCAATCAACTCTTTTTTACTTAAAGAGTTTACTGCGTCTTTATCTTTAGAGATACGATTTGTCACAAACAGCGTCATTAAGATGATTGGATAAGTGATAAAAATAAAAAACTTAATGGCATATGCAGCAAAAGGAGCAAGTTCTTTAAAGTAAAGCGCGCCAATAGTCTTTGGAATAATTTCTGAGAAAAATAAAATAGCAAAGGTTAAAATCATTGAAACATAAACCACAGCACCTGAACCAAATACCGCTTCAGCTTGTGCACCAACAACCGCTGCACCTAAAGTGTTGGCGATGGTGTTTAAAATTAGAATAGAAGCGATAGATTTGTTAATATCAAGTTTGTGGCTTTTTAATAACGCACCAATTTGTGGGCTTGTTTTTTCAATAACAGAAATTTGTGAGAGGCTAATACTTAACAGTGCAGACTCTAAGATAGAGCATAAAAATGAGATTCCCACAGAGAGGGAAAAAAATAGAATCAGTTGATCCATGTAGGTATAAAATCCTTAGAAGTGAATATAGTTGTGAGATTATACCCAAGGAAAGTTAATTTGGTTTTTATTATTGATTTTGTCCCGCACTTAAAGCCAATTCAGCCATTTTTTTCATATACTTTAAAATTGTCTCTGGTGTCTGCTCAAGTTTAAAAAGCTCATTTAAAAAATACTCTTGTGTTGCCTCATCTGCCATGTTAAAAGTATAAAGCACCCACTCACAGTTTATCTGTAACTCTTCTTCATCTTTATGCCCTTCAAAAAGTTCATAAAAATTTATCTTTTGTGCGATTAAAATATTCAGCGCGCTGGTATAAAAAGCATTGAGTTTATAGGATATTAGGCTTTTAACTTCCTCTTTTTTGATTTTAGCATCCACTTCACCAAAACCTTCAAGACCAATAATCATTGCTCGACCAAAGAACAGTTGTTCACCCAAGAAAAAAGGTGTTTCACCACGCTCGTAAGCATTGGTATCTGTATAAATGATATGTCCATTGAGGGTATAAAAATGTTCTAAAAGAAGTGAATCAAAAAGGGTGTACAGAGTATTTACCTGCCCATCAAAGTCTTGTTCACTGATATTTTTTGTTGAAGGATTGATCAAATATGTTTTCATTTTTTTCCTAGTAGGTTTGTGCTAATTCTAAGGCTCTTTGAGCATTAAGTTTTCCGTGTGCATAGTAACGATTAAAACCATTGGCGTCATAAGTAACTCCACCGATTTTATCTGCACTTTTTATAATTATATCACGTATTTGCGCTGGAGTTAATGTTGGATACTCTGACAAGATCAAAGCAGCTACACCAGCTACCTGTGGTGCTGCACCAGAAGTACCTTTAAACATATGGTAGTTGGAGTTAATTGCTCCATTTAATTCACCACTGCGATTATCCCCAGCAGAACCCTCTTCATCAGCACTCAAAATACCAATGTTTTGTCCACCTGGTGCTATAACATCCATATTTGAGCCATAATTTGAATAGGTTGTGATAAGAGCTTCTTCACTACTTGCCCCTACTCCAATGACCCAAGGAAGTTCTGATTCATCGTTAATCGAACCATCCATATCATTTCCATAATTTCCTACAGAAAATATAACAGTTATTCCTGCGTCATAAATGGATTTGATTTCTAATTCTAGCATCTCACTTACATCATCAGAACCCCAAGAGTTACTAATGACCTGCGCGCCTTGATTTTTTGCATGTTCAAATGATTCAATAACTTCACTATCAAAAAGAGCCCCATCAAAAAAGTCAGGCTGAATTAAAATGTATTCTGCTTCAGGGGCAATACCCACTCCGCCAAGATCATTTTCTAAAGCCGCCATAATGCTAAAAGTATGGGTTCCATGAGAGTTATAACGTGTTTTATTACCCACATCACTGGAGTCGCTTGATACATTATAGGTATTGATTATATTGGCACCAAAGTCTTCGTGAGTAACTTCAAAACTGTCATCGATAATGGCTACTTTTACACCAACGCCTTTTGTGCTCTCCCAAGCTTTTGCCAAACAAATTGAAGAGACATTTGAAATATTATAACTTGTAGAAAAATTATTATCATGAAAGTTCAATTGCCATGCATAAGCGTGTAAAGCTTGATTATCTATGATTATACATGGCTTTACTTCTTCAATAGGTACAGGATCCTCATCATCACATGAGCATCCTATAAAAGTAAATAACATTAGAAAAACAGTAGGAAACAGACCTCTCATCGAAGCACTCTTTTACGTGAAAAATTTGGTTGTGCTAAAAGTGTTTGGTCGTCTTCATAAAGTAGTGATGATTTTTCAAAAACATTATCACCACTTTTAACTTCTAAAAGATAGATAGATGCACTCAAGGCTTTAATAAAAATAACATCATATTTCAAAGCCAGCGCGCTGACATCCACACCTTCTTCAACCTTAATCAAAATCTGGTTTTTAAGTCCCAGTCTCTGTCCACTTGAGTTTTCATAGTAAGTAATATCGTCTTGACTATTTTCTCGTAAAGCAGGTGCCTTTTTAACCACCGGAGTCAAAACCACCTTCTCTCCACGTTCATAATAAAAACTCTCAGCACCCAGCGCGCTAAGAAAAATAAGTAATAATAATATTTTTTTCATGACATCATTGTAGCATATTAGAATGTAGGTAATATTTACTTCCTATCATCCTAAAATTTATGATTAATTACCAGCTTTAAACCATCATCACTATAGGGCATCAAACCTATTTCAGTTTTCTTATCAAAACCACCCGTAAAATACTCTACTGTAGCTGTACTCGCTACCCAAACATGCCAAGCAATCATATTATTAATAAATATTTCATTTTTCGTTGTTTTTGACGCTGTAATATTTATATTATAAATTCCTAAAAATTCAAGTTCGGCAAAAGTAACCCATTTTGAAGCTGTTCCGAAATCATTATCTACTGCTATTAATGGAGCCATTAATACTAATAAACCACCATATTCACTAGGGTATTCCGAAGCCATAATTGCATTTATTGAAATAAGTACTTCAAAAATCAATACTCCACCAACTATTTTTGCATAAGGAGCGATTTTACTTGTCTCAACTTTTTCTGAGTCCTCATCTAAAAATCCATCATAAGCATTAACATTTATTGTAAAAAGAGAATAAAAAATCAGAGCAATAGATAGGGACTTCATAAAACTAATCCAAAATATTTTTTAATATATTATCATATTATTTATTTTTTTCTAGTCTAACCCTCTGCGAATGAGTAATCGCTATTGCCATGGCGTCACTAATATCGTGGGGTTTGATCTCTTTTTTGATGCCGAGTAGTCTTTGCACCATAAAGGCGACTTGTGATTTGTCTGCCTTGGCTTTTCCTGTAAGGGCTTTTTTAATTTGCAAGGGGGTGTACTCTGCAAACGCACCATGTTCTTGTAAAATTTTAAGCGCTATCGCGCCACGAAACTGCGCGAGTTTGATAACTGTTTTAGGATTGTGTGCGTAAAACATACTCTCTATAGCGACTTCATCTATTTGATTGTTTTTAAATATCTGCTCAAAAGCTTCAGCCATCTGTGGGATTTGAAACTGCAGATCTTCCATCTTCATCTTGATGACTCCTGCTTCAACCACACCCAATTTAGAACCAGTAAGACTAATGATGGCATATCCACAGTTTCTTGTACCGGGATCAATTCCTAATATATTCACAATTAATCCAAATACTTAATATCATCGAGGAGTTTTTGAGGAATTTCATAAGGTTTTGAAACGACCTCCTCTATATCTACGAGTTTAAAATCACCATCTTTATAACCCACCATAACCGCAGACTCTTTTTTTACACTGAGATGATTCAACGCAGTAATAACAAACTCATAGGCCATCATTCTATCTTGAACGGTAGGATTGCCACCACGCTGAATATGTCCAAGTATAGAGATACGGGTCTCTATACCCACGTCATCTTGTAACCAGTCAAAAACTTCACGTGAACGTTTGGTTCCCTCAGACACTACTGCTAAAATATACCGTCTGCCCTCTTTTATCTCATGGCGTAAACGCGCTGTATGTTCTTGCTTTTTAAATTCCATCTCAGGAATAACACAAATTTCTGCGCCACTTGTTATCGCTGACATTAAAGCCAAGTATCCACAATCACGACCCATCACTTCAACTAAAAATGCACGGTTAAAAGATGAAGCAGTATCACGTATTTTATCCAGCGCGTCACGGATAACATTAAGTGCGGTATCGACCCCTAAACAGTACTGCGTTGCATTGATATCATTATCAATCGTTGCAGGTATGCCTACAAATGGTACTGAAAAATCTTTGTAAAATTGATGCATCGCACGAAAAGAGCCATCTCCTCCTAAAACGACTAAGGAGTCAATATTGTGCTTTTCTAAGTTTTCAAAGGCTTTTTTTCTAAATTCAAATTCAAAAAAACGTTTGGAACGAGATGAGCGTAAAATTGTTCCACCCAAATGAACAATACCTGCAACATCTTCATGCGTAGCGCGCTCAATTTTTCCCTCTATCATCCCCTCTAAACCATCATAAATAAAATAAGGTTCTTGCCCTATCTTAAAAACATAATCAACAAATTTTTTAATCGCAGGATTCATCCCCGCTGCGTCTCCGCCTGAACACATAATTGCTATTGCCATCACTAAACCTTAACTTTTCACAATGTGAATAATATTTAATTGTCTCTATTTTAGCCTAATATTGGGAAATATGCAGTATTATTCACATAAAGTTTCACATGTTATTCACATAGTTATTCATGGTAAAAAAGGGTGTTTATGAGTGTTGGTCAAGAAATATTAGAGATGTTAAAAGATGAAATCAGTGAAAACGAATACAATCGTTATATCAAACAACTCAAGTTTGATGAGAAAAGTTCACTGATTGATCATGCTTATTTTGTTGCGCCAAATAAACTCATCGCTTCATGGATTAAAACCAAATACAGTGAAAAGCTTGCCCACCTTTTTGAGATAAAAACTGAAAGTCGTCCTCAAATTAGTATCGTCTTAGAAAGTGATCTTAAAGGTCGTGGAAAAAAAGCAAAAAAAGAGACAGCTCCAAGCAACGTTATTCAGTCTCTACTTAATGCCTCTCACACCTTTGAAAATTTTGTTATGGGTGGATCAAATCAATTTGCTGCAACTGCCGCAAAAAGTGTCAGTGAAAAACCAGGGGACATTTATAATCCTCTATTTATATATGGCGGTGTTGGTTTAGGTAAAACCCATCTTATGCAAGCTGTTGGAAATATTCTTCAGGCAAAAAGCAAAAGTGTTATATTTACAACATCAGAACAGTATCTTAATGACTTTACACGTCACCTACGTAACTCTACTATGGAACGTTTTCGTGAAAAATATAGAAAATGTGACCTATTACTCATTGACGATGTTCAATTTTTTAGTGGAAAAACAGAGACACAAGAAGAATTTTTCCACACCTTTGAACAATTACGTAATGATGGAAAACAGATTATTATGACTTCTGATAAACATCCTAAAAAAATTGCAGGGATGAGTGATAGACTTATTTCACGTATGGAGTGGGGTTTAGTTGCAGATATTCAACCACCAGAACTTGAAACAAAAATCGCCATCATTAATAAAAAATGTGACATCAATAAAATTCGTTTGCCAAAAGACGTAGTCAACTACATCGCTACGGTTATTGAAAATAATGTACGTGAAATAGAAGGAATTCTCTCAAAAATACGTGCTTATGCCCAACTGATGCATATTGAAGTTGATATCAGTTTTGCCCAAACCATTTTAAAAGAACATCTTGGTGAGAAAAAAGCCAATGTTACTATCGAAAATATTTTAGAGATGGTTTCTAAAGAGTTGAATGTTAAACCTGCTGAAATTCGTTCAAAAGGTCGTAGTCGCGTTATAGTTTATGCCAGACGTATTGCTATTTATTTGGCGCGTAATCTTACTACCAGTTCTATGCCTGAACTTGCTAAATTTTTTGGAATGAAAGATCATACTGCTATCTCTCACACCATGAAAAAAATCAATGAACTGATTAAAAATGACGAAGATTTTAGACTTAAAATTGATGAGTTAAGCAACAAAATAACCTCTTCATAAAAAGAAGAGCAAAAAAAAGATATAATCCCTTATGTGAACAGAGGTGAATAGAGACATTTATATTCATCACCTCAAAAAGTAGTTAAAAAGTCCCTTCAATTAGGGCTTGTAGGTTTTTATTCACAGCTTCACGCTGAACTACTACTGCTACTAAATATTTAATATATACAAGACAATAAATAAAGGGTAAATCTTGAAGATTTTAATGAACAAATCTATCTTAGAAAATGCACTGATTCATGCTCAAGCATTTCTAGAAAAAAAAGATACATCATCAATCACTTCTCATATATTTTTTGAAGCTACTCAAGGCTCATTAACTATCAAAGCAACTGACTTTGAAATAGGACTAGAAATAATTACTCAAGAAGTAAATACAACTGAAGATGGTTCTGTTACTGCTAATGGTAAAAAACTTCTTGATATTGTAAAAATTCTTAAAGATGGTGAGATACTGCTAGAGAGTAATAATGATATATTACATATTCAGCAAGGTAGATCAAACTTTAAATTACCTACTTACAACTCTAAAGAGTTTCCAGCTTATCCAAGTTATGAAAATAAACCTCAAATAAATATTGACGCACGTATCTTAATAGAGTCTCTTAAAAAGATTACCCCAGCTATTGATACTAATAATCCTAAGTTTGAATTAAATGGTACTTTAATAGATATCAAAAATGAGTCTATCTTCTTTGTTTCAACAGATACCCGTCGTTTAGCCTTGGTTGATATTGCTCAAACAGATGGAACTGAACTCTCAATCATTATCCCTAAAAAAGCAATTGTTGAAATTCAAAAACTTTTCTTTGATAATATAGAAATATTTTATGATGAAACACACCTTATTATCAAGTCAAATGAATATACATTTTTTACAAAACTAATAAACGGTAAATTCCCTGACTATACACGTATTATTCCTAAAGAAATTACTTATAACTTAGTATTGCCTAAGGCTCAGATGATTGATGCTATTAAACAAATCACAACTATATCTGCAGATATGAAACTTACTTTTATTAATAACAATATTATTTTTGAAAGTTTAAATGATGATAATATTGAAGCTAAAACTATTTTAGAATTTCCAACTCCATTTACAGAAGATTTTATAATTGCTATTAATTCACGTTATCTTTTAGACTTTTTATCTCAAATAAATCATTCAGAATTTTCTCTGGGACTTAATGATGCAAATCTTCCATTTGTATTACGTGATGCTAACTTTAAAACCATTGTTATGCCTATTGTTATCTAAAGATAACTATGGCTGACACAAATATAATATTATCCACACTCAACTCTAGATTTTCTCACACCTCTTTAGCACTTCGATATATTTACGCCAACTTAAATGAATTGCAAGAAAGCTCTAAAATTGTAGAATTTAGTATAAATGATGCAATTCAAAGTGTCGCAGAAAAAATACTTATTCACAAGCCATCTATATTAGGACTAAGTGTCTATATTTGGAATGCAACACTAACTCATGAACTGATAGAAATTATCAAAAAAGTAGCACCAACAACTACTATCATTTTAGGTGGACCTGAGGTAAGTTATGAGCCTTTTAGAGTAGATTATTCAAAGGCTGATTATATTATTCAAGGCGAAGGTGAATTAGAGTTTTATAAACTGATAAAACGTCTTAACTCTGGTGAAAAAATAGAACCTCAAGTTTTTAAACCCGTTATGGCCAATCTCTCTGAAGTAAATTTTCCATATGAGTTCTACTCTCAAAGTGATGTAGATAACCGTTATATCTATGTAGAAGCTTCTCGTGGATGTCCTTTTAAATGTGAATTTTGTCTCTCTTCTATGGATGATAAAATGCGTAGTTTTGATCTTGATATTTTGATAAAACAATTTGAAACTCTCTGGGAACGTGGTGTACGTAATTTTAAATTTATAGACAGAACTTTTAATATAAATATGAGATTTGCCAATACAATTTTAGATTTTTTCCTTTCGAAAGAACCACCCTACTTTGCCCATTTCGAAGTAATACCTGATCATTTTCCTCAAAGTTTAAAAGACAAAATTGCTCTCTTTCCTCACGGTGCTTTACAGTTAGAGATAGGTATTCAAACACTCAATCCTGAAATAGCTGAAAATATAAACAGACCTTTAAAAATTGCTAAAATTAAAGAGAATATCAAATTTTTAGAAAATGAGACCAGTGCCCATATTCATCTTGATTTGATAGTTGGATTGCCAGGTGAAAGTTTGGAAAGTTTTGCTCAAAATCTTGATGAACTTTGTAGTATTTCAAAGTCTGAGATACAGATAGGCATACTTAAAAAACTCTCTGGAACAACTATAGATAGACATGATAAGACCTTTGGTATGATTTACTCAGATATTCCTCCTTATGACATTTTAAAAAACTCAAACCTCTCTTTTAATGATATACAAAATATGAAACGTTTTGCACGCTACTGGGATTTGGTTTATAACAGTGGGAATTTTATACAGACAACAAAGTTACTTTTTAAAGAGGGAAAAGTGTATGAAAATTTTTCTAGCTTTTCTCAATGGATTTATATTCAAAGTGCATCAACTTATAAAATCTCTCTTGATAGATTGAGTAAGTTTATATTTGCCTACTTAAGTGAAGAGATGGAGTACAAAAAAGAGTTGATTGGTCCCATTATGATAAAAGATATTATGAAGTTAAAAGGTCGAATTATTCCAGCCTATCTAAAACCATATGCTACAAATTTAGAGTTAAATGAAGTGAAAAATAGTAATGCCGCACTTAAAAGACAAGGGAATAGAAGTTAAATTTAATATTTTTTCATAATTATTTGTCTATAATGATTTTATGAATCAAACTGATACCTTATATAAGTTAATTATAGAACTTCTTGATGATATTAGAAGTAGAGATGCCTCATCATGTGTATTAACTGAACTTTTTAGTGATCCAGAAGTATTTCACCTTTTTGAAAGTTCAATTACTTTACCCCTAGAAGAGTTAGAATTTCAATACGAAAAGATGGCACACAAGCAGTTTAAAGCAGGTGTTCCTTACAGTCAATATACCAATCTTATCTATCTTTTTAGCACAGAGTTTATTAATAAAGCTGCAGTGATATTAGATGACTCTAAACTTATTCAACAAATCAATGAAATTAGAAATGCGGTTATTAATTCAACAGCACGTGGATATCTTTTAGAGATGATGAGTGATGATATTCCTTCATTAAACAATCAAATTAACGAACATGTAGCAGTTGAGCACACCAATGAGCATCTTTATTGGATGAAAAAAATCATTTTTGATATTGAAAAAAATGTTGAAGAACCTACTGTTGAACTAGATGTTATCAAGTGTAATTTTGGAACGTGGTTAGAAACCAATGAAATTAATCAATATTTTTCTCCTTCAGAAGTTACTGAAATTCATACCGCACATAATAATATTCATAAAAGTGCAAAAAGTCTTTACTACAATTTAAATCTAAAAAGTTATCATCATGTGTTACTTGACTATCTATTTCTTTCAAGAATATCTGTAAATCTGGTAAGTAGACTAAATATAAATATCACCCACCAAGTTCTTTCTGAGCAGGTTGAAACTGATCCTTTAACAAAATTGAAAAATCGTCATACACTCGACAAATCATTAGAAAAACTTTTTGTAGACAATAGAAAAAATGACTTTTGTATAGCTATGTTGGATATTGACCACTTTAAAAAAATTAATGACACGTATGGTCATCAATCAGGAGATGCTGTTTTAATTGATTTAGCAAAAATCTTAAATACAAATGTACGCTCTAGTGATACTGTATTTCGATATGGTGGAGAAGAGTTTTTAATTATTTTTAATAATTGTAATTTTGATAAAGCCTTAGACATCTGTGAAAAACTACGTCAAAAAATTGAGTCTTATACTTTTGAAGAGCCTTTACAAGCGTACCAGATAACAGCAAGTTTTGGTCTGGCTTTCCCAAATAAAGAAATTAATCATCCAAATCTTTTAATACAATCCGCTGACTCAAAACTTTATGAAGCTAAAAACAGCGGACGTAACCGCGTAGTTTCTTAAACCTCTTTCTCTTTAAACATAGATAGCTATAATTGCATTAATTAAAGTAAGAGATACTCTTACTCAGATCCTACGTAAAAGAAGCACTCTATGGAATATTTTGCAAAAAGAATCATCCCCTGTTTAGATGTTAATGATGGACGCGTTGTTAAAGGCGTTAATTTTGTTGGTCTTCGTGATGCAGGTGATCCTGTTGAAGTAGCAAAACGTTATAACGAAGAGGGTGCTGATGAGATTACTTTTTTAGATATTGGTGCGTCTCATGAGGGTCGTGACACGATTGTTGATGTGGTTGAGCGCGTGGCTAAAGAGGTTTTTATTCCCCTTACTGTTGGTGGTGGAATTCGTAAGCTTGAAGATATTTACGCACTTTTAAATGTTGGTTGTGACAAGGTAAGTGTGAATTCTGCAGCGATTAAAAGACCTGAATTAATTAATGAAGGTGCCAAACGTTTTGGTTCGCAGTGTATTGTTACTGCAATAGATGTTAAAAAAGCAGGTGAAAAATATCACGTCTTTTTAAATGGTGGTCGTGTAGATACTGGTTTGGACGCACTTGAATGGGCTAAAGAAGTGGTTGACCGTGGTGCGGGAGAGATACTTTTAACTTCTATGGACGCCGATGGAACGAAGGCTGGTTTTGAATTAAATATCACAGAACAGATTTCACGTGCAGTCAATGTTCCTGTTATCGCTTCAGGTGGTGCAGGAACGATGGAACATATTAAAGATGCTTTTGATGTAGGTGCTGACGCAGCATTAGCCGCGAGTATTTTTCACTTTAAAGAGATCGATATTATGGATCTTAAACATTATCTTCATGATAATAATATCCCAGTAAGATTATAAAAGGACTAAAATGATTATATGTGCAGGAAATAACGAAACTTTTGATTTTGCAACACCTATGGGTGTGGGTATGGTTGAGATGGCGATGAATTTAACACGCGCTTGTCTATTTGATAAACCAGAGTTCATCCTTTTTGTAGGAACCGCCGGTTCTTATGGAGAGAAAAAGATATTTGACATTATTGAATCTAAAACAGCAGCAAATATAGAGCTTGCTTTTTTAGAGAACAATGCGTATACACCAATAGACAATGTTGTCTCTTCACAGACTGAAGATGTAAAAGACGTGGTGATTAACAGTTCAAATTATATTACAACATCAAAAGAGTTGGGTGAGAAATTTTTGAAATTCAATGTTGGTGTTGAAAATATGGAATTTTTTGCGGTTCAAAGAATTGCTCAAGAGTTTAATATCCCTAGTGGTGGAGTCTTTTGTGTGACCAACTTTACAGACAGTAATGCACATGAAGATTTTCTAAAAAATCACGATAAGGCAAAAACCTTACTGAGCGCGCACGTAGTTAAAAGAATCAAAGAGTTAACAAGTGTCTGAGTTAAAACCGACAATATTAGACTTTACCAAAGAAGAGTTGGCAAAAGAGATAAAACCAGCCTTTAGAGCAAAACAGATTTACAACTGGATCTATGCGCGCTACGTTAACAATTTTAGCGAGATGAATAATATTCCTAAAGCGATGAAAGAAGATTTAGAGTCTCGTTTTATTTTAGACCCTCTGAAAATTTTAACCAAAGAAGAGTCTAATGATGGAACCATCAAATACCTTTTTGAACTCCCTGATGGTAAAACTGTAGAGTCTGTTTTACTGCGTATGAAAGAAGACGAATTTGACTGTGATGGTAAATTGGTGCATCACGCAAAATATACAGTTTGTGTTTCAACACAGGTTGGTTGTAAGGTAGGCTGTACTTTTTGTCTTACGGCAAAGGGTGGTTTTACGCGTGATTTGACTTCTGGTGAAATAGTAGCTCAAGTACTTAGTTTGAAAAAAGACAATAACATCTCACCTGAGCGTCGATTAAACATTGTTTATATGGGAATGGGTGAGCCATTAGATAACTTAGACAACTTAGCACGTGCTATAACCATCTTTAAAGATGATGATGGTCTTAGTATCTCTTCTAAGCGTCAAACAGTCTCTACGAGTGGTTTAAGCTCTAAAATCGATAAACTGGGTCAGATGGACTTAGGCGTACATATTGCTATCTCGCTACACGCTGTGGACGATGAGCTACGTACAGAGCTTATTCCTATGAATAAGGCGCATAATATCGCTTCTATCATTGAAGCGGTTAAACGCTTTCCTATTGACACACGCAAACGCGTTATGTTTGAGTATCTGGTTATTAAAGATAAAAATGATGACCTAAGTAGTGCTAAGAAGCTTGTGAAACTTTTAACAGACATTAAAGCCAAAGTAAACCTTATCTACTTTAATCCATATCCAGGAACACCTTATGGTCGTCCTACAAAGCAGAGCATGGTTGATTTTCAAGAGTACTTGATTAAACATGGTCTACTTTGTACTATTCGCGACTCTAAAGGAATTGATATCTCTGCAGCCTGTGGACAACTAAAAGAGAAAACTGAAGGGGAATATTAATGGATGGTGTGATGATATTTCAGCTAATTTTTTTACTTGCAGTGGTTTCTATAGGTCTGGGTGGTTTTATCTGGGCACTGACTAAAGACGAAGACAACTAACTTCTCCTCTCACTTCTAGGGTATTGTGCCCTTTTTGTAATCTTTTTTTGATACAATTTAATCAGATGTATTTGAGTATTGACTTGATACATTAATTTTAATAAAGGATATAACTATGGCAGAGAAAAAAACAAATTCTGATCGAATTTTACGT
>JADGDM010000030.1:0-11365 GCA_016744905.1 Sulfurimonadaceae bacterium
GCTATCCTTATCTTTTAATAGGCGTTATAGTTCACCCATCAAACTACTAGGAGATCTCTTGAAAAAGAAAACACCAATATTTACCTTCATGCTTTTAGGCACATTACTGATAACAGGATGTGACTCAACCCAAGAAAAATCAGCAGACAGCCCTATCCAGTCTCTGCCTTTTAATTCAGAAGACAACACAACAATGGAACGTGAGGATAATACTACTGAAGAAGGCCCAGAGATCAAGGATATCAATCTAAGTACGCTCATCACAGATAGTGTCAATATTATTGAGGACAACTCTTTTGATTATTATCAGCTTGATATCAATGAAACAGGTATCTACACCATCTATCTTGAGTCTATACCGCAAGGGACAAACAATGACTATGCATATACGCTAGATCTTCAAATATTTACTACTGATAAAAACTACTTAGATGTCGCCGCAGTACACTACTCACTAATTGGTATTGGAGATGAGTACGCAACAAAGGAATTTGAAGCGACCGAAATTGGTACCTATTATTTTAAAGTTTTAAGAGGAAGGTTTGGAGTAACACATGATGTCCCAACCAATTATAAGTTTCATGTAGAGCCATCAGTTGCTAATGGATTGATTCAAGACGAAGATAATGAGCTTAATGATGTACTTTCACAAGCGACACCTCTTAATGAGGGGAACTTTACTCATTATGTAAATTATGAACTAAACAGAGCCAGACGCACTGACAATCTAGACTGGTACGAACTCAAAGACTTAAAAGTAGGTACTTATGTTTTTTATATGAAGACTAAAGTAGGAACTGTATTTCGTGCAAACAGAGATTATCTCACTCCTATACTTTATGATGAGTATGGTAATGAATATGTAAATTTACTCAGTAGTACTGGTAGAGACATTGATAAGGCAGATGGATGGATGAGAACAAAATTTGAAGTAATTTCTTCTGGAAGTTATTTTTTAAAATTCTCTCGTGAATCCAATGTGGCGACAAACTATGAGTTTAAGATACTTCCATCTGTAGAGAACGGCTATATAGCGATTGATAATGAAGCCAATGATGAAAAAGAGCTGGCAATATCATTTGATCTAAATGAAACAAACACTACCCTTGTAGGTAGCATCAATATTACTGAAGTTACGGACTCAGATGACTGGTATGTATTTACTGCGGATTCTACTTCACTTACTATTACAGTTGAAACACTTGAGGGAACACAAGATCTTGGTGAAAACTTTAGAGTTAGCGTTTTTGATGAATATGACATAGAGATTAAAAACATTCCAAATAATACTTATGGACTAAAAACGGCCAATTTATCAGAAACAGCTATTGTCTCTCTAGAAATTGGGAAAGAGTATTTTATTAGAGCAAGTCGTGGTGGATATGCACCAACTCGATACAAAATTACATTGGAGAAATAGTCATGAGTTCAATTATTGGCACATTTATATTAGGATCAATACTGCTGGGGCTATATCTATTTGAGGCCTTGTTGAAAAATAGTTTAAAAGATGGGAGGAATTTATAATGTCTGATTTACTCACAAATTATTATCAAGCTAGTATTCTTAATGAACTAGAGCAACAACGAGAGAATCAAAAAAGTGCCAGTGAAGCGCCAGCTATCCTAAAGTACTTAGAAGAACAAGGAACACTAAAGGCAGCTTACTCATGGAATGAGGGTGCACGGAAATACTTCGATAATAAAGGGGCCATGATTCGTTCTGACTTCTATAGAAGACACCCTGAGATAAAAGATAAACACGGTGAATTTAAAAAACATTTTCCTAAAAAATACTTTTTATTTACAACACTAGATACTCTCGCAAGTGAAGGACGTATCACTCCTGATGAGTACCTTGTATTTGCAAAAGAGATTTATAATTTTTAACTCTATTTGTACATACCTTTAAATAGAGGTATCTACAAAGACGACAGACGCTTCTTCCACTTAAAACTAACTTATTATCTACCTTCTAATAAAACATGCTTCTACACACAGCACACTCATTGTAAAGTCAGCTGTAAAGTTGGTGTAAATTCACTTGTAAATCATGTTTTTAAAATCTGAACTTTACAGCTTGCAAACTGCCTAAATGAGGCGAGTACAAAAAGAGATACTAAAAAAGGAAACAGTGGAAACAAGTTTCCACCGCTTGGCGACAAAAACTTTACAGACTTCACTTTACAAATTATGTGTCAAACTTTTAACTGATTCTTTATAGATAAGTCTCAAGTGGTGATCTCAACATCCGAATCAAATGGGCATTTATATCAAGAGTATCTACAGATAACCTATAAATGTATTGCACTTGTAGTTTCAGATTTCACTGGTTTCTGGCGAATCAAACCACAGAAGACTAATTTACTTATCAACTTTGGAGTTTATGACTCTACTTCGTTAAACATACATTGAGGATGCCAAACAATGCAAATATTGGGCAGATTTATTTAACAAAACAGTGGCGCATAGTCAAAAAATAGCAGAGGAACAAATAATGAGAGGAAGTATCTATTATCAAACGGCAACCCTAGCTAAAATTATTTTTAGGGAGGGGGCTTTAAAAACTGAGAGAGTAGACCCAAATAGTGACAAGTACCAATGTATAGCATCATACTCAACAATGACCAGTTATCGACAAATTTGGAATAATCTAGGACTTTATATGCGAGAGGTATGGAGTATCAAGAACTTTGAAATAATTGAAGATCAACATATCGAAGATTATTTGGAGAGTAAAATTGCAGATGGTATCTCACAACAATACGCAGAAAAAATCGCTTCTGCATTAGTCAAATTAGAATTGGCTTTAACTCGTTTTAGTGCTAAATACTCCAATAAAAAGCAGACCTTTTCTAAAGAGAAATACAAAGTTATAGCAGAAGCTAAAAAAGAGAAGATTTTAGTCTCAAATTACCATAATAGAGCCTATGAGAATCCTCATCTCATCATAGATAATATAGAAGATGAATACATGAA
The DNA here is from genome assembly GCA_016744905.1 of Sulfurimonadaceae bacterium. Lineage (GTDB taxonomy): Bacteria > Campylobacterota > Campylobacteria > Campylobacterales > Sulfurimonadaceae > BB10. The sequence continues at coordinate 2,979 of JADGDM010000030.1, forward strand.
GTTAGCAGCAAAGATCCAGCTAGAGGGTGGTGCACGCTTTAAAGGTATCAGAAGAATTAAAAGAAGCCAACTACAAGGCTATCTGCTGGATGATGTTACACAAATTCAGAAAGGCCTGATTGAGACGAAAGAGAAAGGAGGACGTCAAGATGTTATCAATGTTAGTGTCGAGGTATATCAAGAACTTCTAAGTATTTTAGAAGAGGGAGATCAATTTGAGATTGATTATCTAGTATATGTAAGCACAATCAGAGATATATGCAACAGTCAGCATATTCAGTGTCATGGTTCTCATGGTTTTAGATGGAATTTTGCTAAACAGAGAATGCGCGAATTTCAATGTGTAGGCTGGGATTATGACACATCTCTAAAACAAGTGAGTCGTGAAATGAAGCACAATAGAAAGGAAATCACAGAACATTACTTGAGCTAAAGCATCACTAATAAGACCTATTTAAGGGCTTTAAACACTAAATATTAGCAAATCCAGACACTTTTCAAGCCATCGCTATAAATCCCCGAGCCAATCATAAGGCATCTTAATTTATAGGCATACACATGACCAATCACACAGATATAATACCAATGCGCGCTTCATATAATAAAGCAGCCTCTGCACTTAAAAAGATATTAAAAAATGAAAGGTTAGTTGATGAACTAGTCAATACACAAACAATAGAATTTTCAAAGCTCAGATCTGATTTTCCAAATATGAATAGGAACCAAGCTATTAAGATATCGATACTCAACGCTGCAATTCTTTTAGAAAGTGAAAAATATACACCCACTCTGTCTTTCATTCAAGTTGCATTCAAAAAACGAAGTCCAAAATATGATTGGCTTTCTGATCGCTCTTCATATATCTTCGAACTAAAAAATTCTGGGGCAAGCCTTAGAGAAATTAAAGCTGCAGTTTTCTATCGTTTCCATAAGAAAATTTCACACACATTAATTTCACAATTTATCAATAATTCAAAGGCTAATCATGAGTGCTAAGTATATAAATTTTCCAGGCAAAGATGTAATCGTACTCAAAATAGGAACTGGCGGGAATATTGAGCTCTATGTTAAAGGCCATCTTATCTGTGATACTCCGTTGGACTACTATAACTTTAAAGATGCACTTTTTTATATTTCAAAATTAGCAACATGGAAAGACTTTCATGAAACACTAGAGTACAGGATAAACAAAAAATACGATCCTGAAAATCATTCTATTATTGACCATCCATTTTATGGCAGATGTTTAAAACAAGACTCTAAAACAAGTACGCTTGAAATCAAATCTGTACAGAAAGACAACAAACCTTTTATTCAAGTCAAAATAAATGATAAAAAAATTCATTTCTCTAAATTTGAATTACATCAATTTGCGATTTCTTTAAATCAAGTTGCGAGAGATCATCGAAAAGCCTTCACTTCTCAAAACAGCATGGACGAAAAAAATTATTATATAGAACAAATTGAGCTGTATAATGGATAATATACTAGTAGATAAATTACTGAAAAGAATAGAACTTATTGAGACACATCTCTCAATATTCAATCAGATTTGGCTGGATTTAAGACAGGTCTCTAGTATTAAAAACCTAACTCCAGACGCCATCCGGAAGCAGCTTGTCAATGGTAATTTCGAAGAGGGCTTTGACTTTAAGTACGAAAATAATAAAATACTAATGAACCAAGGAGCCGTTGAACGAATTCGAAGACAACGAAAGAGATCAAATGGCTAAGGTATATAAACACGCATTTAAACGCGGAAATATGATTTGGGTAAGAGGTACTCAGCTGGGGAAATATCAGCGAATTGCAACAGGAAAAGTACACTCTATTGCAAATATGAATTGGGTAGAAAAAAATTGGGAAATACTTATTCAAAAATTTATAGATGAGAAAAATCATTTACTGTTAAGAGAAACAATTCCCACACTAGATGAATACACTATTCAAAGTTTTGCGCAGCAAGAGGCTTCAAGGCGCTTTTATATCACAGACATGTACAAAAGACAGTATCGGGACTTTATTTCACCTATTTTTGGTTCAACCAAAATTGATGAGATTAAAGTCGGAGATATCAAGAAGTGGTATGGGTATTTAACTAAAAAAATCAACACTCATAAATATGCAACTAACATAAGAACGGTATTTAGCACAATACTTTCTGATGCGATTGAAGATGAGTACTTAGATAAGAACGTAGTCAAAAGTGCAAGGTTTCCTAAAAAAGATAATTTTAAAAATCTTGGACAAGAAGAGGTTAAACCTTTTTCTTTAGATGAAGTTTACACTTTAATTGATAATGCAGAAGGACAGTTTAAAAACCTAATAACCTATCAATTTTTCACTTCAACGAGACCAGGGGAGATGATTGCTTTGACTTGGAAAGATATAGATTTTGAAAAAAACCTAATCTATATCAATAAGAACAGACAATCCGTTCCAAATCCAGAGACTGGTAAAAATGAGATTGGGCCAACTAAAACAGGTCTACATCGATCAGTGACCATGCTCCCTATTGTCAAAGTAGCCTTAGAAGAGCAGCATAAGATCACGGGAAAGAAAAAAGGTTTTGTATTTTTAACCATACATGGTGAACCATATATGGATACAGATGGATTGAGAAAAAGACAATGGGCGAAACTCTTAAAAAAATGCTCAATTGATGATCGTACATTTTATCAAACACGACACACATTTGCTAGTATATTTCTGAGTAAAGGTGAAGATTTGACGTGGATAAGTAAAATAATGCTTGGACATACGCAGATAGAAACAACGTTAAGATACTATGCAAAATATATTGAACAACAAGGAATTGTTAGAGGTTCTTTTTTAACTTTACGTACAAATCACGTACAAGTCCAAAAAAGCGAGATTTTTCCATCTTAAGACAGATAAGATTTTCTAATAACTTGATTAGAAATTTTATTTTAGAATGAGTGATTTAAGTAAATTTATATTTTTGATGAAAGTGCGTTATTGATGTGGTTTTGAGTGGCTCCGGATGCTGGATTCGAACCAGCGACCAAGGCATTAACAGTGCCCTACTCTACCGCTGAGCTAATCCGGAATGTTTATAAGTTCTCTTAAATATAAATGGTGTCAAGAGAGGGACTTGAACCCTCGACCCCCGGCTTATGAGACCAGTGCTCTAACCAGCTGAGCTACCGTGACATCTATTTAAGAGGGCAGAATTATAGCCATGAGTACCTTTAAGTTTCCTTTAGCCAGAAGAAAGATTTAAAATTAACCCAGATTGTATGAAAACGAAGGATATTTAACACGTGGTTTTTATCCTCAAGATTTTTATCTTTTCGTAACTTCTCTTATTAAGTAAGATTTCTTTATAATCCCTTCTATATAACTGCACTTAAGGCAAATAATGAAACACACTATTAAACATCTATTTTTATCTATTTTAGCACTGTTCATCTCTGCATGTTCAACCGTTACTATCACTACTGATTATGATGACAGTATTGATATATCTGCGTTAAATAACTTTGCTTTGATTCATCAAGACATTAATGGATCAGACACTTTAACCAACGACCGTATCTCTCATGCCTTAGAACAGACACTCAATGAAAAAGGTTATCACAAAGTGGATCTTGAGCGCGCTGACTTTCTTGTTACTTTTCACACCAGTGTAGAGAGTAAAACACGTATTGACACCGACTATCAAAACATCGGGCGTTATCCTTACCGTTATGGTGGAACTATGGTGCAGACAACCAGCACCTATAATTATAAAGAGGCACGCTTAGTGGTGGACTTTTTAAAATCAGATGAAAATAAAATCATCTGGCGCGGTACTGCTGTTGATTATCTTAAAAAACAGAAAACCCCTCAAGAGCGTGAAGAGTACATACACTCTGTAGTACTCGAAATACTCGAAACTTTTGCTCATAAAAAGGAGGCTTTATAATGGCTTGGTGGACAAACCTTTTTCACACTGATGCACCCATGCCTTTGCATGACTTTGGTCGAGGTATCAATGCAAATATAAACCCTGATGAGCGTCAATTTTTTGATGACTCTGCGGAGTTTTTTCAAAACAAAGAAAATATTAAAGCTTATGACAGTTTTTTAAACTCACTTATCAATTTTAAAGCTGAAAATTCGAATGAAAACATCACCATCGAAATCAAAGAAGATGCCCTTCACTTTAAAATTTATCAAGGTATCGCTGTTATTCATGGAATAGTGACAGAACAGAATATCGAAGCTTACGCAGATATTGCGAAAGTTGATAATAATAATGTTGCTTTTCAAAGACGTATCTTAGAGCGTAATTTTCAACTCACCTACTCACGTTTTTATATTACTGATAATAAGGTCAAGTTAAAAATCTATCTTGATAACACCACGATGACCCCACAAAAAATATTTTATCCACTTAGAGAAATAGCACTTAATGCAGACTATGAAAAAGAGTTTATTACCTCTGAATTTAAAAGTGTGCAGCTTTTAGATACCGCGCATGTTATTCATTCCAGTGATGAGATAATCAAGATTAAATATGATGCCATGATGTCTTGGATAGAAAAAACGAAAGATGCGCTTACACGTCTACCTAGTAATGACAACGCCAGTATCTTAGCTTTTACCTATCTGACACTACTTTTTAAAATCGACTATCTTGTCGTCCCTCGTGATGAGTTTTCTCAGAAGCTTATCGAGAAGATAAATGACTACTTTGGAGAAGAAGACAAACTCGTAGGTCAACGTAACGATGATCTGCGTATCTATATTGATAAGATGCAAACGATGGACTTAACATTCTTTTCAAAAAATATCTATAACTCTAAAAACTCATTTTCTCCAATGGAAAAAACGACTCATGATGATGTCTCTCAATTCATAGAAGAATCTTTAGCAAAAATCAGATGGCATAAAACCAATCGTTTTACCCAAATCATCCCAACCATATACGAGTACATCGCATTTTACATGCTTTATAACTACGGCATGCACCCTTCTCTTCAATCTTTAGTACATCTGCTCGTCGAGATTTCGCATCAAGATTTCTTCAGCGCGCTGGGTTATCAAAAGCTTTATGAAGAGGAGACTTTTGATAAAAAAGCAATCAGTCGTCGTATAGAAAATGCGATTGAGCCTTATCAAGCTGTACATCCTGAACTCGTTGCCTTTGGTGATGAACTAAACTACTCTTCAATGGAAGAGTTTCACCAAAGCTTTTATCTTCAGATAAAACATTTAGATTACACGGAGTTATAGATGAATACACAGAGCATATTAGAGCATTATATTCACTCTATCATTCAAATCTCTACGCCACGTGGAACGGGTAGTGGTTTTGTGATTGATGATCTTATCATTACCAACTCGCACGTTGTTGATGGACTTAAAAAAGTCGTTATTACAGCTAAAAATCTTAAACGTTTAGAAGTTGAGGTTATTTATGATGATCCCAACATGGATCTGGCTTTTATCCGTAAACCAGACTTTGATGTGAGCAATGCCCTTGTTCTTTCTAATACAGCGGTTCAAGATGGAGATGTTGCCGTCGCTATTGGTCATCCTTATGGTCTTAACTATTCTGTAACAGAGGGAATTGTTTCAAAAGCACAACGTCTTCAAGGAGAGTTAGAATACATCCAGATGGATACTGCTATCAATCCTGGGAACAGTGGTGGACCACTGCTTAATGTGCAAGGTGAAGTGATCGGAGTGAACACCTTTATCATCCAAAATTCTAACAACCTTGGTTTTGCACTGCCGTACTATCATGTTTTAGAAGCCATTAGTAACTTTAAAGCCTTAGGTAAAGATGATATCATTAAATGTATCTCTTGTAAAAACCTTATCGAAGAAGAGAAGATAGTTAATGATTACTGTCCTGAGTGTGGAACCAAACTTGAAGTCGCTAAGGCGCGCCGTAAAGGATATATCCCTTCTGGTAACGTGGCTCTTTTTGAGAGTATTTTAGAAGAACTTGACATTGATGTAGCACTCTCACGTCGTGGACAAAAAAACTGGAAGATAGAGATTGAGAACATCAAAATCGAAGTTAACTTTTATGACAGTGGTGTCATTATTGCGGAGTGTGATTTGTGTCGTATTCCTAAAGACAATATAGAGCGTATTTATGACTACCTACTACGTGAAAACGACCAGTTAACCTATCTTCAGTTTTCTATTAATGAAAATATCATCTATCTCTCTTATCTTATTATAGATTCCTCTTTAACATTAGAAGAGGGGCGTACTGCGATGGAGAGACTGATCACTTACTCAAAAGAGTATGATGAAGTACTTATAAACGAGTTTAATGCCACGCTACTTAAACGTGATGAGGATGAGTAATAATTACTCCTTTTTCATCATAAATCCCCTAAAACACTTACTTTCAGCCAACTTCACAATAATTAATATTACACTCTAGTCATTACAATTTAAGGATGTTAAATGATTCAAAATATTATCAAAAGTACGATTGCTCTCTCAATCGTTACAACTTCACTTCTAGCAGGTGGTAACGCCTCAGGAAACAATTCAGCAAGATTAACTGGTTTAGGTTTAAGCGTTTATCAAACAGCTGACTCTTACAATATTTGGGCAAATCCTGCTTTTTTAAATACATATCAAAATGAAGCTACTCTAAATATCACTGGTCAAAATACAACTGCTGTTATGGCAGGGGCAAGTTTTGGAACTTCTGTTGGAACATTTGCAGCCTATTATGGACGTAATAATACAAACAACTCTGCAAATATGAACAGCAATATGAATACAGTTGCCTTTAATACAGCCAAGCCAAATAATGCTATTTTAACACCTGTAAATTTATTTGATATTATGTACGCCTATGACATGAATGGTATCGATTTGGGTGCGCGTTTTAGTTATAAGGGTAATCAACAAAACTCTGAAGGCGTAGCTGGAGTCGTAACCAATACAAACACTTACTACTCTAGTGAAATGGAATTCGAGTTTGGTGCCATTATGCGTCAGCTAAACCTTGACTTCTCTGCAACCTTTACACTTCCAAAGTATGAAGATTCAAGTCAAACGACTGCCGCTGCTTCTCAAGCATACGAATCAGACGGTGCCATGATTTTTGATCTACGTGGGGGTTATAATTTACCACTAAGCAGTCAAAATCTTCTACGTGTGACCGCACAATTTAGCAATGCTTCTTTAAATTCAAAAGCAACCGACACACCTGTAGCACCTGCAGTAGTAACAACAGAATCTCGTACTGATGGTATCACTACTTTAAATGCCTATGGAACACTTGATTCTACACTTGATTCAAATACCCATCTATTTTTAAGTGCGGGTCTTATTTATGGTTCACAAGCGACAGAATTAACCAACTCCAATGTAGCCCCTGTTGTTAATACAGAAACGCTGGCATTATCAGGAATCATGCTTCCATTAAGTGGTGCGGTTGAGAGTAAGATAACACAAAACTGGACAGTACGTGCTGGAGCATCTTTTACAAAATGGCTTTATAACTCAAGTACTACAGAAGTTGTAGGGGCAACAAAACTAGATCAGTCAACAACGGTAACAAGTACGGCAGGTTTGAATGTAGGTTTTGGATATCATCCGACAGATGCATTGAGTGTTGATGCAAGTCTTAGACAGGGTGTACTATTTGGTGGGGGAAATGTTTTAGCAAATTTAACAGGTCTTATTACTGCCAATTATAGATTTGGTCCAAGTGGATCAAGTTCAGCACCGATGAATCAATCACCATCATCAGTTGATACAGGCGAAGAACCTTTAAAATACTAATAATTTCAATGCCTTAAAAGGCATGAAATTATTAACTACTCTTCTTCTGAACAAACCTTAGTAACAGGAAGTTTAAACTCTACTTTTACATCACTCCAAGTTTTACCCTCATGGAGTTCAAAACAAGCACGATTAATAGAGTCAATCGCATGAAGTGCTTTAAACTCAGAAAGATCAATATATCCAACAGCCATCATCATTCCCTCTTCGATACTATAACTCATAGGAATTTGACGACGTAGTGAATTCATCGTTATATCAATGAACATATTTCCATGCTCTTCATTGCCTTTAAGTACCGTAATTTTGGCTTTGATATTTGAATCACTAAGGATATTAAAAAAGTAGGTTACCAACTTTACGTCACGCCCACCATTTTTAGAATCAACTGAGTTTGTTTGAACAAACACTTCCGTTCCTACTAAAAGTTTTTCTAAACTTTTTTCACTTTCACTGCCCTTGATGCTTACCGCACGAAATGAACCACTTACCGCTTTTTTCGCAGGCGTTTTATAAGCTGTCCATTTCACCAATGGCTCACCATCACGCTCAAAAGTACACTCACCAAAAGCCAGCGCGCTAAGAAGTGAAAGTCCCAGTAAAATCTTTTTCATTTATAC
>JADGDM010000030.1:11375-31286 GCA_016744905.1 Sulfurimonadaceae bacterium
TACTCTCCAAATTAAAATATTCCTGAAATTATAATCTTTTATTATTAAAAACTACTCTTCTAAGTTTGAAGCGTTACAATTTTAGTAAAAATAAAAGAGATAAGTATGTCATTTATAAAATTTGAACTAAACCTAGAGACCTTCATTGATGAACTGAATCAAAAACTTGAAATCAATAACAATAAAATCACAGAACTTTTAAACATAGAAAAAAAGACCTATGCCAATTTTGTCAAACCTTTTGAGATGATGGATGAGTATTTAGAACATTTTTTCACCCCCATCTCACACATCAATGCCGTTAATAACTCTGAGCAGTCTCAAGAAGTGTATGCCAGCGCGCTGCCACTCATCACAGAGTATTCCACCATCATTTCTCAAAACCTTGATATTTATAAGGCGATGAAAGAGATACTTAAAAACGACACCTTAAATGATGAGCAGAAAAAAGTGCTTGAAGAGAATGTCTTACACTTTGAACTCAGTGGTGCGCACTTAGATGAAGAGAAGAAAAAACGTCTGCAAGAGATCCATCTTCGAAAAAGTACCCTGAGTAACGACTTCTCTCAAAATTTGCTTGACGCAACCAACGCTTACGAAAAAGTCATCACTAACGAGAAAGATGTAGAAGGTATTCCCTCTAGTGACTTAGACCCAGCGCGCTACAAAGAAGATGGGAAAACTATTTATAAATTTTCACTACAGATGCCTTCATATATCGCGTATATGACGTATGGTCCAACACAGAGTATTCGTGAAGAGCTTTATAAAGCGTACACGACAAGAGCGCCTGAAAATGCTTTAATTATTGATGAAATACTCAAGCTCAAACAAGAGATGTCACAACTACTTGGATACGAAACATATAGTGATTATTCACTGGCAACAAAAATGGCGCCAAACCGTGATACTGTTTTTAACTTTATCGATGAACTCAGTGAAAATTCTTTTAAGCAAGCACAAGTCGAACTAGACGAGTTAAGAGCCATTGCGCCAAGTGAACTTAAGAGTTTTGACTCTGCGTATTATTCTGAGATACTTAAAAAAGAGAAGTATGATATTGATGAAGAAGAGTATCGTATCTATTTTGAGCAAAACAGTGTTGTCAGTGGTATGTTTAACTTTTTAGAAAAACTCTTTGGTATCAGTGTTAAAAAAGTCGACGAAACACTTTGGGATGAAAAAGCTTTTTCTTATGATGTTTATGTTGCAGGAGAGCAGCGCGCCAGACTTTATTTTGATCTTGAAGCGCGAAAATCAAAACGTGGTGGAGCATGGATGCATAACTTCCAATCACACTGTATTGACGAGCAAGGAGAAGAGCAACTTGCCTCTGCTTTTGTTGTCTGTAACTTTGCTCCATCCACGCAAACGAATCCTTCTTTATTGCGTCATGATGATGTGGTTACACTCTTTCATGAGATGGGCCACGCACTTCACCATGTACTCTCAACCGTTAATGAAAACTCCATCTCTGGGGTTAATGGAGTTGAGTGGGACGCCGTTGAATTTCCTTCACAATTTTTAGAAAACTTTGCTTATGAAAAAGAGGTACTTAAACTGTTTGCTCTTCATCATGAGACAAAAGAGGTTATTCCTGAGGAGATGATTGATAAACTTATTCGCGCTAAAAACTTTCAAGGTGCCTTACAAATGTTACGTCAACTTGAATTCGCTTCATTTGATTTTAGATTACATGATGGAGCTTTTGAAGGGGAAGAAGCGGTCCAAAAACTTTTAGATGCTGTTCGTCAAAAAACCTCTCTTATCAAGCCACCAGAATATAATAAATTTCAAAATGGTTTTGCACATATCTTTGCTGGCGGATATGCCGCAGGTTATTACTCATACAAATGGGCAGAAGTTTTAAGTGCCGATGCATTTTTTGCCATCAAAGATCAAGGTATCTTTGATACACAACTTGGGCGTGACTATCTCAACATCATCTTAGCTAAAGGAGGTTCTCAAAGTATGGACATCCTTTTTAAAGACTTAATGGGACGCGCGCCTCAAACCAATTCTCTACTTCGTCTTAGTGGAATAGCGTCATAATCAAGACGCTTCTACTTCTTATACTCATCCTCAGCGCGCTACAAGGAGCCAAAACCGTGAGAATAGCCTCGTACAACGTAGAAAACCTTTTTGACCTTCAGCGTAACGGGAGTGAGTATGTCGAGTACATTCCAAATACCTCTTGGAAGTGGAACCGAAAAAACTATAAACTCAAACTAGAAAATATCGCCAAAGTTATCGTCGATGTGAATGCAGATGTAATTGCCTTGCAAGAGATAGAGTCTACTCAAGCACTTAAAGACCTGCGCGCCATGCTCAAAACTAAGGGTCTTTACTATCGTTATTACGCCATAGCCACGGCTAAAAAAACAACGGTACGCGTTGCACTGTTATCTAAATACCCCCTCAATGGTTCACGCGCTGTTACTATCAGTAATTCAAGAGCCTACCGCTCTATTTTAGAGACAAAGATTTGGTTTGGCTCAACACCACTACATGTGTTCACCAATCACTGGAAAGCAAAGTCAGGGCCGGAGAGTCGCCGAATAGTTTCTGCCAAAGCCCTACGTAAAAGAGTGGCTCAAATTGGTTATGATAAAAATATCATTTTACTTGGTGACTTTAACTCGCACTACAAAGAGTTTGAAATATTTAAGAAAAATCAGAAGCACAATGATACGGGTGGACTAACCGGAATCAATCATATTTTAAAAACAACCCTTGATCAAGAGATGGTGAGTTTAAAAGACCTCAAGAGCTGTGAAGACTGCTTTTATAATCTTTGGAATGATTTGAGAGAAGAAGAACGTTTTTCCTATCGCTACCGAGGTACAGGAGAGGCATTGGACAATATCCTTATCTCCAGCGCGCTCAATGATGGAAAAAAAATAGAGTATAAAAAAGGGAGTTTTAATAAACTCACCTCTCCCTATCTCTTTAAGAAGAAAAATATCTATAGATGGCAAAAAAGCAAAAACTATCCTAAACATCACTTAGGAAAAGGCTACTCCGACCATCTTCCAATTTACGCTGATTTTAAGATTTTATAGACACCACTGGATGGGGCTTTTATTGACAGAGCCCAGATAGGCATTACTTTTTGAAAAAGGTTTTGAGCCAAAAAAACCTCGATAAGATGACAGTGGTGAGGGATGGGGTGACTTGATAAGCAGATGTTTTGTACCATCAATCAACTTCTCTTTTTTCTGAGCATGTCCACCCCAGAGAATAAAAACCACCCCTTCTAACTTTGCCGAGATATTTTTAATAATAGAATCACTAAACATTTCCCAACCTTTATTCTGATGTGAAGCAGGCTCAGAATCACGTACACTCATAATCGTATTCATAAGTAAAACCCCCTGAGATGCCCAAGTACTCAAATCATTGGTCTGCGGATACGCACACCCCATATCTTCAACCAACTCTTTATATATATTTTTAAGTGAGGGAGGTGTCTTAACTTCATCACTGACACTAAAGGCCAAGCCATTAGCTTGATTGGCTTGATGATAAGGGTCTTGTCCGATAATCACTACTTGTATATCTTCAAAATTCAAATAGTTAAAGGCACTAAAAAGTTGTTCTTTAGGCGGATAGACCGTTTGTGTTTTATACTCTTGTTCTAAAAAATTATCCAGATCAGATAAATACTCAACACCAAACTCTTCGCTTAAAGTTTCAATCATCACGTTAACCTGAATGTTTAAACTGATACATTAATATAGAAGCGGCGATACCTACATTGAAACTTTTAACGCCCTCTATCATTTCTATCTCTACAGCATAGTCACACGCACTCAAAATCTCTTTGGAGAGACCATTGCCTTCATGACCCATAAGAAGCACCCATTTTTTATCTGCTTTTATCTTGGAAAGTTCGATAGAATCATCACTAATTTCTGCACCATAGATAGTATAACCTGCATTTTTAAGGGCTTGAATCATTTCAAATATATCATCATAAAGGTAGGTTTTTAATTTACTCACATAGCCCATAGATACACGTAAGGCACGACGAGAATATGGATGTGGCCCACGACGTGGTAAAACATATGAATCAATACCTAGTGCCGCAGCAGAGCGCGCTATAGCTCCGATGTTTTGTGTTGAGCTGATCTCATCAAGCATGATAATCTGATCACCTAAGTCTTCAATAGCACTCTCTTGCGGACGGATAGCATGCATCATACAGTTATGATGAATTTTATGTCCAACAATCTCTCCCATTAATGTTTTATCTGCCACATAAAGGAACTCAATTTCTCGACTTTCAATTAAGGTACGGTTTTCTTCATAGTACTCAGGAGATGCCAAAATACTTTTGATCTCAATTTCACTTTCAAGTAGTAAATTGACTACTTTTGGACTGTCTGCAATAAAGCTTCCATCTTCACTAAAAAACTTGTCTCTAAAAAGTTGATAGAGCTCTAATTCTGGGATATTAATATCAGTTATAGTAATTAAATTCATAGGCGAATTGTAGCACAAAGCTCGTTTTCACGCAGAAGATATTATAATAAGTAATAAAGCATAAAAAGGAGATGTCATGATTAGTGGTTTTGGAGCTTCATACGCAACTGCCCATGCCCATGCACACTCCTCTTTAGAAGGAAATTTTCCCATTCCTTTTAATTTGCCTAATGTTTTAAGTACCCTACTATTTTCAGATTTAGATCTTAATTTGGACACTAAGCAGAAAGATATTTTAGAAAATTTAAGATTCTCACATCAAGCACGCTCAAAGATGTTGGAAAAAATTTCTATAAAAGAGCAAGAGTTAATGCAGCTGATGCTTACTAATGATCCTGATGGAAAAGCTAGAAAAGAGCATGAAGATTTACAATTTGATAAATTTCAAGGCAGTGAAACATTTATAGATTTGGTTAATGTTATGGCAGATTTACTCACAAGGGAGCAAAATGAAAAGCTTTTAAACGCTGTGGGGATTAAACTCTAGGCGGATTAAAAATCACGCTCTAGTAGTTTATTTACTTTTAGAATAGTTAAAATTCTATCATTTTGTTTTCCAACACCTTCAATGATACTCTCATCTTGAAGTTCTGTCTCTGGAGCAGGTCCAATATCTCTTTGATTCAATCTAATTGCTTCTGTTAATCTATCAATAACAAATCCCGCAACATCATCCTCATGACGCATTACGATAAAACGTGTGTCATCAGAATCTTTTTGAGCTGGTAAACCAAACTTCAATCTTAAATCAATAAGTGGGATAACTGAACCACGAAGATTAAATACACCCAAAACATAAGGAGGAGTTTGAGGAACCCTCGTACATTCAATTGGTTTAATAATCTCTTGAATACTTAAAATGGGGATACTATACTCTTCATTTCCTACGATAAAACCAACGAGCTGAACCACATCTTCTAAATGTTCCGTCGCTGGATCTCCTTGCTGATTATTAATAATTTGTTGTAATTTTTCACTCATAACTATCCCTTAAAGTGCAAATTTAATATTTCGTTTAACTACATTTAACAAGTAGTCAGGTGAATAAGGTTTAGTAATATACTCAACCATACCGGCTTCAACACCACGCATTCTGTCTGATTTACCACTTCTTGATGTTACCGCAATCAATGGTAAGTTTTTATATTTATTGTACTTTTTAATCTCAGTGGCTAATGAATAACCATCCATTCTAGGCATCTCAATATCAATCAACATCGCATCAAAATTATGATCACCCTGTTTTAAGACATTGAGCGCTTCTTGACCATCAACAGCTTCAACCAATGTGATACCCAATGGTGCTAAAGAGGTACGAATAATCGTTCTATCTGTTTTAGAATCATCGACAACCATAACTTTATAATCACTTGGTTGAGTTTTCTGAGTGGCTTCAAGTGCAGCACTTGCTGACTCTTGAACCACTGTTGATTTAACACTTTTTGCCATCTGCATCAAGGCGGCAACATCAACAATCAGTGTCACTCCACCATCGCCACGGATAGTCGCTCCAGCGATTCCTTCTATCCCTTTAAGATACTCACCAAGAGATTTAATAACGATCTCTTCTTGACCTACAAGAGAATCGACAATCAAACCAATCTTAGACTCAGCCAATCCAATAACAACAACATACGTATGCTCATTACCATCAAATACACGCTCTACTTCAAAGATATCTCCGATATGCACTAAGGAGAGAACCTCTTCACGTAGACGCATAACTGAACGATTTTCAACCGAGTAAATCTCATCAGTCGAGATACGTACTGTCTCCAAAACTGAAGCAAGAGGAATCGCATAATACTCTTCTTGAACCCCAACAAGCAGTGCTTGAATAATTGCAAGTGTTAGAGGAATCTTAAGTTTCATGGTCGTACCCTTACCAATCTCACTCTCAATATCAATAATACCATTAAGCTTTTCAATGTTTGTCTTAACAACGTCCATACCCACACCACGTCCTGAAACATTTGTCACTTGCGCAGCTGTTGAGAAACCTGGTTTAAAGATAAGACCAAAAGCTTCTTTATCACTCATGGCATCGGCTTCTTTTTCAGTAATAAGACCTTTTTCAATAGACTTAGATCTCAACATATCTGCGTCAAGTCCCTTACCATCATCCGTAATTTGGATAACAATATGATTACCTTCATTGTAAGCTTTCAATCCAATAATACCCGTCTCTGGCTTACCACCAGCGGTACGGATGTCAGGAGTTTCAACACCATGATCACATGAATTTCTAATAATGTGCACCAGTGGATCACCAATCTCTTCTACAATTGATTTATCAAGCTCAGTCTCTTCTCCAGAGATTTCTAACTCAATTTTTTTATTGAGTTCACGTGAGAGATCACGAATCATACGAGGGAATTTATTAAAGACTTTCCCAATTGGTAACATTCTTGTTTTCATAACGGCGATCTGTAAGTCAGTCGTTACAAGAGAAACAATAGATACTACTTGGTTTAACTCTTCAAGGAACTCTTCACCCTCATAACGTTCTTCCACATCATCATTAATTTTAATCAGTCTATTTTTACCAAGAACAAGTTCTCCAATAAGGTTCATTAAGTGATCTAGTCTCTTAACATCAACACGAATAGTCTGTTCAACGGCTGTCGCTGCACGTTTTGCTGGTGCTGCATTTGAAGCAGCTTTTTCCTCTTTTTTAGGAGGTGTTGGTGCGACTGGTGCTGCTGCAACAGGCGCTGGAGCCGGTGTCGGTTCAGGAGTTGGCTCCGGTTTTGATTCAGGAGCTGCTTCTGGCTCAGGAGTTGCTGGTTCTTGATCCGGTAATCCAGGAACAGATTCTCCTGCAGCAATTTTCGCTTCACGTCGCGCTTTATCTTCTGCTTGTTTACCATCTAAAAGACGTGCAATTTCCGCTTCGATATCATCATCACTTAAAGAAGCATAATCTATCTCTTCTTCTTCAGCCTCAGGTTCTGGAGCCACTTCTGCTACAGGCTCTGGTGCAGCTTCAACAACTTCTGGAGATTCAACTTCCCCATCTCCACCGGAGACTTTATCAAGTTTTACGACACATTCCGCAACATCTATTCCTTGATCCACACCTGTATCACGAATCGTCACTAGAAGACTTTTCATAAGGTCTATTGATTCAAGTACCACATCCATAATATCTGCGTCAAGAATCAACTCACCATGACGTGCCTTATTAAGTACATCTTCCATATGATGTGTAAGATGGGTTAAAACATCAAAATTTAAAAATGAGCTTGCCCCTTTTACAGTGTGTGCAACACGGAAAATTCTATTTAATAATTCTAAATCTTCTGGGGTACTTTCTAACTCAACCAAATCTTGATCTAACTGTTCTAATAACTCAAAAGACTCAATTAAAAAGTCTTGTAATATCTCTTGAAACTCATCCATATTTCACCACCTACTTAACATGTGCGCGCACAACACGCGCAACTTCATCATAAAACGAGTTTGCATCAAATTTGACTAAGTATGCTTCACCACCGGCTTCTTTACCACGCATTTCACTAAAATGATCACTAATTGAAGAATTAAATATAATCGGAATATCTTTAAACCTTGGATCATCTTTAACATTTGCCGCAAAATGGAAACCATCCATACGCGGCATTTCAACATCAGAGATAATCAATTTAAGATGTTCTCCTATACTCTGTCCATAAACTTCATACAGACCATCAAGACGCTCTAATCCTTCTTGTCCATCAATAGCCTCAACGACTTTAAAGCCCATCTCGATCAGCGCTTCTTTAACAATTTTACGTGCTGTTGAGCTGTCATCCAGTAGTAAGACCATACCCTCAAAGGTAGTTAAAGCCTCATCTATCTGCCCTGTTGAAGGCTGGTACAGTCCCAACTCTTGAACCACTGTTTCAAGGTCAAGAATAAGTAGTACAGAGTCGTCTTCGATACGGGTTACTCCCGTAATTTTCGACTTATCTAAGGCACCACCACCAGCGCTAAATGAGGCAGGCTCAATATCACTCCAGCTGATACGTCTAATACGTTTGGTATCATGCACAACAAAACCAATCAAAATATTGTTAAACTCAGCAATGATTATACGTAGTGAATTCTCCAAATTATCAGGAACCTCAATGCCCATCCATGTTGCTAAATTTACAACAGGAATAACCACACCACGCAGATCAAAAATCCCTTCTATAAAATCTGGGGTTCCAGGAAGTTCTGTCAGTTGTGGATAACGAATAATTTCACGAACCTTCGAGACATTTACCCCGTAGATACCTTCATATACTTCATCATTTTCAACTTTAAAAATCCTAAAGTCGACCAGTTCCATCTCATTGGTACCGACTCTAAGTGTGTCGTCCTTTGACGCCATTAAGTCTCCTTTTGAAATATTCTATCACTAAATATCTCATCTTCTTGGGATGATTGTACACTAATATATCTTTGATAACAAGCAAAACCATCTAAATTAATATACTCAAAATTATCATATTTGAAACGCTTATTTTGATGATAGTGTCCCTCTATAATATAATCATATTCTCTGTATTTGTCATCACTATATTTCTTCTCTATATACGCTCTGTAGGTAGTAAACTCGTTACAGTTCTCTTTGGTATCTAATTTTGCACTCAGGGCTTTTGCTATTTTATTTCCACTGATAAAATTTAAAGCTTGTAAAAAGTATATAACCATAGGCTGTCTAATAATGGCGCAATATATAGTGTACGAGAGACCTACATTAATATCACCATGAAGAAACATCAATTTTTTATCACCATATTTTAAAGTATAAGGCTGTTGAGCGATAGGAATAACAAAAACGTCAGGGAAAAGAGTACACAGATTAAAGTCGTGATTTCCCTCAAAATAGACAAGCTCTAAATCATTGGCAATACTATTAATAAGATCTATGACTTTTTGATTGTTTTTTACGCTACTTGGAAACTGAGGAATGAGAAGATCAAACATATCACCAAGCAGAACCAATTGGGTACAAGGTATCTGTTTAGATTTTAGAGAGAGGAGAAAGTCATAAAACTCATTATAACGTTCACTATAGTGTGCATCAGAGACAATAATTGCCCCTTGCTTTAACTCAAAACGATTAAGGGACATAAGCGATAAATGGGATAGCCGTATGCTCAGGCAGACCCATCATCAAGTTGGCATTTAACATCGCAGCAGATGAGGCACCACGTAGAATATTATCTATCGCAGAGCTTAAAAACAGAGTGTTCCCTCTTTTTTTAGCATAAATATCGCAAAAATGGGTTCCCGCTACGCTTTTAACATCGACTGGTGTTTCACGAATACGGACAAATTTCTCATCTTTATAATACGCACGTAAAAGCTCTATTGGATCAAAATCACCCTCAACTTGCATGTATGTCGAGTTCAACATTCCACGTGTTAAAGGGATAAGATGGGGTACAAAATCAATCTTTCCTGCCCCAACTTCTAACTTCTCTTCAATCTCACTCTCATGACGGTGACCCAAAGGTCCATAGGCATGAATATTTTCATTTATACTGACATAATGTGTGGTAGTAGCCAACTTTTTACCAGCCCCACTTACCCCTGACTTTGCATCAACAATGATAGAAGAGTCTTTGATACGGTACTGCATAAATGGTAGCGCTGCTAAAATTGTTGCGGTTGGGTAACAACCTGGATTGGCGACAAGTCTTGCATTTTTAATCTCTTCACGATTCATTTCAGCAATACCATAAACAGCATGTTCTAAGTTTTTAGTATCAATATGTGGACAATAGTTCGCCTCATACGTCTCCAATTTCAAACGATAATCCGCAGAAAGATCAACGACCTTAACATCAAGTTCCATCAACTCTTTAACAAAGCCCATCGCTGTTTGATGTGGTAGTGCTAAAAATGCCAAATCAGCGTATCTTGCCACATCTTGCGCGCTGGCTTTAGAAACATCGATTTCTAAGACATCCATTAAGGCAGGATGTAGCGCGCTAAGCGTGGTCTCTCCCTCACTGGTTGCTACGTACGTCAGCTCAAAGTTTGGATGCACTGCTATCATTTTAAGCAGTTCAACACCCGTATATCCGCTTGCGCCTATCACAGCCACATTTATTTTTTTACTCATGACTAATCGTGGCTTTCAAAAACAATATCTTTATAACACACTTCAATCACTTCAAACTCAGTATTTCCACCAGGTAGACGGGCGATAAAATCATCACCTTCCTCTTTTCCTAGTAGTTGTTTTGCTAGGGGTGAGTGAAAAGAGATTAAACCATTGCTTGGATTGCTCTCACTACCACCAACAATAGTATAGGTCACCTCTTCTTCTGTTGAACAGTTCTCTAAAATAACGGTTGAACCAAAACTTATACGCGCATGTTCAAGAGTAGAAGGGTCAACTATCTGTGCTGAACCTAAAAGATCCGCAAGTTCTTGCAGACGTCTGTCTGTATTGACCTGATCTTCTTTAGCCGCGTGATACTCAGCATTTTCTTTTAAGTCACCCATATCAGCAGCTTCTTCAATCGCCTTTACAATTTTTGGACGAACCTCTAGTTTTAAGTGGTTAAATTCTTCTTGTATTTTTGCGTATCCAAATTTTGTCATTGGTTCTGGTTGTTGCATCATTTCTCTCTTTAAAATATTTTCTATTTTTTAATTTTGTTATTATATCTAAATGTAATTTTTTCACTTTCCATTTTTGAAATATCAAAGACAATCACACTATTATCTTTGATACTTGAAATATACAAGGTACACATCACCTTGCATATTCCGTCAGGTGCGTTAAGATTTTCAATAAGGGTCATGCTGCTTTCATCTTCAAGATTAAAGACCTCTATTGTATTATTTTGGGTATCGGCTATAAAAACTCTATTACCTCCACACCCCTCACCAATAATTCCCAAAGTCATCACGCTCGGATCACTAAGCTCTTGTTCTGGCGCGCTGGGGTTTAAAAAAGAGCTGTCACAATGGGTTTGTAAAATATTTCCCTCTAAATCTAACTTGAGAATATTATCTTCATCGACTTTTAAATAGAGATAGTCCTCTACAAAAGCAATACGTTTTTGTTTCATTTACTGAGTCTTTCAATGGCCACTGAACACATAGCCAATCCAAAACCAGCCGTCACGGCCATAAAACTGCCCTTCTCTTTCACCTTCGCTTGCTCACTACTAAAGACCACCGGATATTTTTTAGTAAAACGTCTTTTTTTAAGCTCATATCGTATCTTTGAGCCAAATTTATCCCCATGAGTTTTCCAAATTGTTGCCACTTCTATCTTCGTTGGATCTGTACGTTTAGCCGAACCCACTGCTGAGATGAGTTTTTTATAACATTTCTGAGCCAGTGCTAACTTTGCATGGATATCATCTATCGCATCTAAAATAATGTCGTACTCATCAAAATCAAAGTTCTCTATCCACTCTTTATCTACTTTTTGATTGATGGTTTTTACACCCTCATAGTGAGACGCCAGCGCGCTGACCTTATTTTCACCCTCATGGAGTTCTGAATGCAGTTGTCGGTTTTGATTAGACGCATCAAAGCTGTCATAATCTACAATCGTTACCTGTGTCACACCGGTACGGTAAAGACAGTCCAGACAAAATGAACCAACCCCACCTACGCCTAACAGCAAGACTTTTTTATTAGAAAACACTTCAAAATCATCTCCAAAGAGTAACTTGGTTCGGGCGTATTTCATATCCACTTTTCTAACTGCTGCATTGATTTGTAAGCACTCAAATCCAACATAATAGGGGTCATTGAGATATAGCCCTGCTCTATCGCTTCAAAATCACACAGACGATCTTGATTTGGGCGTGTTTTAAACTCTAAGGGATGCAGTCCTAACCAGTGGTACTCTTCACCACGAGGATTTCTATGAATATGCGCATCATTGGCGTAAAATCGGTGCCCTGCGTAGGTGACTTTATACTCAATTTTCTCCACTTTTTTTGGAATATTAATGTTGACAAATTCACGCTCAGGAAGAGGAAATGTGCCCGCAATAATTTTTGCAACAATCTCTTTTATCACTGTTGCCGCCACATCATAATCCACCTCAGGTTTTGTAAAATCAACCACCTGTGAGATAGAGATGGCAGGGACATCATGCAAAACTGCTTCCATTGCCCCTGCTGCCGTTCCTGAATAGGTGATATCTTCACCCATATTTGAGCCACGATTAATGCCTGAAACTACTAGGTCAGGCTTTTGATTTTCAAAGATAGAGTGTAGTGCCAGATAAATACAATCACTGGGCGTGCCATCATCAAGTTTATAAAAATCATCACCCACACTTACAAAACGTAAAGGACGAGTAAGGGTCAAAGAGTGCCCACACGCTGACTTCTCATTAGCCGGTGCTACCACCGTCACCTTAGCAATCTCTCTTAGCGCGTCAACAAGCGCATGTAGGCCTTTTGATTCGTATCCATCATCATTGGTAATTAAAATATTAAACATTTTCATCCATTTCTTTTTCTATTCATAATATATCAGATTTTGATATAAATAACTCTAATACTTTTTTATCTGCCGTGCTTAAAGCCCGTTCATCTACTTCGCAAAGTGTGTAAAACTCTAAGTCTGCGTTTTGAGTATCTAACTGATAAACTTTGGCTTTGAGATGAAAGTGTGTATAGTGATGAGAAATTTCACCCATATAATCCCAATCATCTTCTTTAAAATCACTATCAAACTGCTCAAACCCCCACAGACCATGAAGGAGTTTTTTATCTCGGTTTTGAAAAATAGCCAGTTTTTTTCCAGTGCGCTGAATTAGGATATTTTTCTCTCGTACCGGTTTTGTTTTTTTTATTTTTTTAGTGGGGTAGAGCAGTGGTTCATCTTTTCCTTGACACTGTGATTCAAAAGGGCAAGCTTCACACAGAGGTTTTTTATGTAAGCAGATCAAAGAACCAATATCCATCATGGCTTGATTATAATCATACGCATTTTGCTCATCAAAAAGCTTATAGGCATAGTTCCAAAGCTCTTTATCCGAACACTTTTGTATGGCAAAAAAACGGTATAAGATACGTTTAACATTTGCGTCCATAATGGGCAATGCCTCGTTAAAAGCGAAACACGCTACTGCATGCGCTGTTGATTTTCCGATACCCGGAAGTTTTTCCAGCTCCAGCGCACTGGTAGGAAGTGCGCTGATAGAGAGTTGCGCCGTTTTATGCAAATTACGTGCACGTGCATAATAACCTAGGCCTTCCCACTGTTTTAAAACCTCATCTTCGCTGCCCATTGATAGCGCTTCCAAAGTAGGAAATTTCTCCAGAAATGGAAAATAAAAACGTTCTAAGACGGTCTTCACTTGAGTCTGTTGCAACATTATTTCACTCAAGTATATTTCATAAGCAGAATTGCTTATTCTCCATGGTAGAGAATGTCGACCATTTTTAACATACCATGTTGATAATTTATCATAAATTTTTTTATACATGCTCGTATTTTATCTAATTGAGACTTTTCTAGGTTGAAACAATTTTATTCAACTAAATTTAATGATAAACCAATAGTATGTTATAAAATTTATTTATAACTAGGTTTACCTCAATGGCACTAATTAGGAAACAGACAAAGTACGCAGAAAATATAAAAACTCTAGAATCTCATGTCCATATCATTGAAAACAATAGTGAGGCTATAGTTGAGCAGTGGATTACACATAGAGATGTTGAAAAAATACTTAAACTCCACAATATAGAAAGAAAAGACTTTAGAGAGATCTACGCTTCCGGTATCATCTCCTATTTTATTCAAATTGTTTATAAAAAAGTGCCTATTGGAGACTGCCCCGCTATCGAAAAATTTTTACAATTTTGTAGTGATAAAGAAATCCAATCTTCTGAACTTTATCAACTTTGCATGCATTTTAGAAAAGCGCTTATTCATAAACTCATAACGCTTGAGGTAATGAGTCCAGACCTTTATGATCAAATCACACATGTACTGGACACAAACTTTACTGCCATTTTAAATACCTATGAAACCTCTGTATTTGAAGTACAACAAGCCATTAGAGAGCATAAACAGATTTTTGATCAATACAATACAGCCCTTGACCAAAGTGCATTGGTTTCAAAAACTGATGAAAATGGACTGATCACTTACGTTAATGAAAATTTTATTAATGTAAGTGCTTATAACGAAGAGGAACTTTTAGGACACTCTCATAATATTATTAGACATCCAGATATGAGTGCTGCGTTTTTCAAAAATATGTGGAAAGAGATATTATCAGGAAAAGTATTTAGAGCCATCATCAAAAATAAAAAGAAAGATGGAAGTGATTATTATGTTGACACTACTATTCTACCCCTCTATGATCTTACTCATAATATAAAAGAATTTCTCTCGGTGCGTTATGAAGTTACTGAGTTAATTAAAGTCCGAGACATGGCCATTCAAGCAGAGAAATCCAAAGATATATTTTTAGCCAATATGTCACATGAAATCAGAACACCACTGAATGCAATTATTGGATTTGTAGATGTATTAAGAAAACAGATTCATCATAAGGAGCATCGTTCTTACCTTGATACTATTAACAGTAGTGGTCAAGCACTGCTTAGCATTATCAGTGATATATTAGACTTTGCAAAACTCAGAAACGGCAATTTTGATATTAATAAAAATGAATTTGACCTTTTAAAAGAGTTACTGATTGTTATTAATCTTTTCTCTCAAAATGCCGAGAATAAAGCGATAAAGTACAATTATAGTTTAGATTCTAAACTTCCTCGTTTTGTAATAGCAGACTCAGTCCGTATCAATCAAATCTTATCTAATTTTCTAAGTAATGCAATCAAGTTCACTCCTGAAAAGGGAGAGATTAAAATTAGCATACACGTAGAAAACTCCAATCTAATACTCAGTGTAACAGACAGTGGTAAGGGAATGAATCAAGAACAACAGAGTCGTATTTTCACTGCTTTTGAACAAGCAGAGAAAACCACCACTCAAGAACACGGTGGTACAGGTTTGGGTCTGGCAATCAGTCTTAAACTGGCTGAATATATGGAAGGAAATATTAATTTACTCAGTGCGCCAGATGAAGGAAGTACCTTTACACTAACCTTGCCTTTAGAATTTGATAAAAGCACCCTTCAAGATCTTTCACTGAAAACTGATTCTACACTTATTGAAAGGGAAGATGAAGAAGAGATTCAATTCAAAGGAAACGTCTTAGTTGCTGAAGACAACCGTGCTAACCAGATGCTTATCAAACTGCTATTAGAAGATTATGACATCAGAGTGACTATTACCAATAATGGGCAAGAAGCTTATACGATGTATGAAAAAAGCCTAGAAGAGCCTTCACCTCACTATCAACTTATATTAATGGACAACCAGATGCCGGTTCTAAATGGAATAGAGTCTACTACAAAAATTAGAGAGCTTGAAAAAGTGATAAATGTAAAGAGAATACCTATCGTTGCATTAACAGCCAATGCCCTTAAAGGCGACCGTGAGCACTTTTTAGAAAATGGTATGGATGATTATCTAAAAAAACCAATCGATTTTAAAGAGTTATTCAGAGTTCTAGAACGCTATCTGATCCGTCAGTAAAAATGCGTTATCTTTCAACTGTTTTGTCTATAATATGATAAATCTTTATTATAAAAGAGTGCATAAAATGAAAAAAATCATATTCGCTACGATAATTATACTTGTTATGGGTATTTCCATAGGTAACTACCTGGGCTTTGATAAGATACTCCCTTTCTATCAACAACTTACGCAAGATCGCTTAGGCAATCAAACACCACTGCAACCTCTGGCGCAAAAAGATGCCCACTATGTTGGTCCTCAAAAGTGTAAAAAATGTCATGAAGAGAACTATAAACATGTAGCAAACTCTATGCATTCTAAGATGATTCAAGACATCAAGAAAAATCCCGCAGCCGTTGTTGCCAACTTTTCTACCCTACCCGCTGATGCAAATTTTGCACTTAAAGATGCGGTTTATACAATAGGTAGTAAGTTCAAACAACGTTTTATGATTCCAAAAGATTTTAATGGCACAGCAGATTATGTTTTAGGTAATTATCAATGGAATGTAGAAACACAAAAATGGCAGGGTTTTAAACCATGGAAATATTGGTACAAAGATGCCTATCCTCATGATAATGCAGAACTACCAACTTCAAATGCCTGTGATGGTTGTCACTTTACAGGCTACATGTCTCAAAAGAAGAGAGTTGAACCAGCAGTATCATGCGAGAGCTGTCATGGTCCAGGAAGTGAACACGTTGCCAATCCTGAATCAAAAGTATATATGGCACTTACTTCAGACCCGATTCGTCAAAATGAGGTCTGTTTTCAGTGTCACATGAGAAATCGTGACAAACGTCTTGATGATCATAATATGTCTGAGATCTTTGGGACTGCCGTTGATTATCCAGCAGGTTATGAACCAGGAATGCCTCTAGCGCGCTACAAAAAAATGGCACCTTTCACACCTGGTGTTCAGACTAAAGAGTTTTGGGCCAATGGGTCAGCACGTAAAAATAGAACCCAAGGTAATGAATTTGTACACTCTATCAAGGGTCAACACGGCATCACCTGTATCAACTGTCACTCGCCACATAGCCTAAGCAATACTGCGCAAAACAATGAGGGCAATGACTTATGTATGAAGTGCCACAGCTTTGGCTCTCCTATTGGTCCACATCAAAATGACTTAAGTGCACACACCCGCCATAAGGAGAACTCTAAGGGTTCAAAATGTGTCGAGTGTCATATGCCCAAAACGGCTAAACATACAGGTAAGTCTCCACTTACAGTACGTTCACACCTCTTTGGCTTTACAACGCCACAAGAGACACTCAAATATAAAATGCCTAAAGAGACAAATGCCTGTTATAGTTGTCATCAAGACAAAACACTTGGCGCGCTACAAAATGATTTAGAAAAATGGGGAATGGTTAACTGGGAAAATAGGGACTAAGCTTTAGTCCTTTGTGCCATACTTCAAAATAGTACTGTAAAACTTATCAACATCTAATGGTTTAAAGAGGTAAGCATTCATTCCTGCCTCTAATCCAGCTTCAATATCTTCTTTCATCACATTGGCACTCAGACCAATAATAGGCGTCTCTTTATCCTCAATACGAATCGTTTTAGTGGCATCATAGCCATTCATATTTGGCATTTGAATATCCATAAAAATCATATCGTATTGTATTTCTTGCGCAAACTTAACCGCATCTAGCCCATCATGAGCATACGTGATATTTAATTGTGCATCTTCAAGAAACATGGAAATCAAATCTCTGTTCATTTTGTTGTCTTCAGCGATAAGTATCTTCACATCATTAAGCGCATTTACATTGTACTCAAGCTCTTCACTTGATATCCCAGCTATATCTCCTTCACTTTCAGAATCAACAACAATCATCTCTATTGTGAACATAAATGAGCTACCACTCCCAAAGATACTTTCCACACGTAACGAGCCACCCATAAGTTCTACCAAATTTTTACTAATAGAGAGTCCTAGCCCTGTTCCACCATATTGGCGACTCGTACTCATATCGGCCTGAACGAACTCTTCAAATAGATTTGATATTGCCTCTTTTTTCAAGCCAATTCCACTGTCTTTTACTTCAAAATAGATACGATTGTTATCACGACTTTTAATAATTAACTCGACACTGCCCTTATTTGTAAACTTTATCGCATTACTCAAAAGGTTGGTTAAAACTTGAGAAATACGTAGGGGATCACCCAATAAATGACTCTCTTTTAATTCAGACAGATCAATATCTAAATATATCCCTTTTTCTATCGCTTTTTCACTAAACATACTCATGATATCTTCACTTAGAGTTTCTAAATTAAAAGAGGTGTTTTCAATCTTCAACTCACCCGCTTCTATCTTTGAAAAATCTAAAATATCATTAATAACACCCATTAAAAGAGACGATGCAGAGTTCACACGACTCAGCATCTCTTTTTGTTTTGCATCGAGTTTTGATTTCAAAACCAATTGTGTGATTCCTACAATACTGTTTAAAGGTGTACGAATTTCATGTGACATATTTGAGAGGAATCTACTTTTAAAATCTAATGCTTTTTGTGTCTGTTCTTTTTGCGACTCTAATGCTTTTTGATAATTAATATTTTTACGATAACCCGTATATCCGATAACTTGACCTTGCATGTTTTTATCAGGAATAATATGTAAATCTTCCCAGTATACTTCACCATCTTTATTTAAATTTTGAATTTCACCTTTCCACTCTTTTCCTTCACTCAAGCGCTTCCACATCTCTTTATAAAAAGATGATGAAGTACTTTTATGACGAAAAATACGGTGAGTTTTCCCAAGCAGCTGTATTTTTGAGTACCCAGTCAACTCTTCAAATCCATGGCTAACATACGTAATACGGCCTTCTACATCTGTTTTTGTAAAAACAATCAAATCATCAAGCTCTCTTGCATTCTTTTTTAACTCTTCATCTTTTTTATAACTAAGTATCATAATTTTGTGAAAATAAATATATAAAATAGCTGATACTAAATAGGCGAAAAATAAGAGTACTGAATAGGCTAATATTTTTTTCTCTATCTCTAAATCCCTATCTAAAAGAAGTGTTTTAAAAACTTTATGCGTCTCATTATGTAAAGATTGAGAATCTGATATAAGCATCTTAGTAATTGAGAAATAGTGGGCCAACTCTTTTTGATCCATTTCAAAAAGAGTCTTTTCTGCCATAAGATTTTTTAAAACACTCAGTCTGTCTAACATTTTTTTAATAGAACGATGCATCTCTTTAATATTTTCATATTGGCTAATAAGTTCTATAATTTCATACAATTCACTCGAACTTAGATAAATCAACTTTCGTTGCTCAAACAGTATATCAATCTCATTTTTAGAGAGCTTATCCCCTTCGATGTATCGTTTAACAAGAGCATTACCTAAATAAAGACTGATAAAGTACTCTGGCATATAGTGCGTAACTAAACTCCCTAAAAAATAGTTAGTGCGCTCATCTTCAAACAAAATTTCAGAAACATCTCCAATCCGATAATTTTCATGATTTATCTCATCTAAAAATGCATAATAGGCACTTACTTCCATGGTATTGTTTCTAATTTTTTCCAATTGCATATTAAATTTAGGATTAATAAATACGGGCTGTTGTTCTTGGAGCAGATACAGATGTTCAATATCTTCAAATAGTTCATCATAATTACTTGAAGCGATATGTAAAGAGAGATGGTTAATGTGGGCTAAGTATTCAAGTCCATCAAGCTCTTTAGAATTGACACTTAACTCTAAACGATCAGCAGAAAGAATATTCATGTAAAAGGTAAAAACTAGACTGGCAATGAAGAGGTATGATAAAATAAAGTAATTACGTATGCTAAAAAATCTATTCTTTTTGTGATTTATCAATAATTTTCAGGAAT
>JADGDM010000102.1 GCA_016744905.1 Sulfurimonadaceae bacterium
GATAATTTTAAAAGCAACAGAGAAATATTCTTTGATGAGTTGACTATTAAGATAATAGGATGAGGGGAAAAGAGCTTATTCAAGCTCTTTTTTCATTTCTTGAAACTCTTCTTTTGAAATATCACCTTTTACATATCGTTTTTTTAAAATTTCTAATGCCGATACATCATTATTTGCATAATAGTGTTTTCGTCCAAAGATAAGATAAAGTATACTTATAATGATAAGTAAGCCTACAATAGGTGGCATCCACATTCCACTCATCCAAAAATATTCATGTCTCATAACACACTCCTTTATAATAATTATTTGTCATGCACCTAAGTTATATTCTTAAATGAATGAACTTCTTGCTAGATAGTTATTTAGGCTATCCGAGTTTTCTATGTGTGATAGCTTCTTTGAATCAAGGCATACACAAAGGTAATAACCTTGCACGATAGTACATTGATAATTTTTCAAGAGTTCTAGTTGTTTTTTACAATCAACATTTTCTACAACGACATCCATACTTAAAGTCTTACCCAAGCTCATAATCGCATCACTTATATTTAAATCTTTCACATCATGCAATATATTGTGTATAAAACCACAACTGCTATTTAGCAGTTGTATGTAAGTACTTATTTTAAAGCTCTCTTTTGTCGTGATTCATTTACCGTATCTTCTTCACAAAAATGCTCACTTCTATAAAATAGAAAATAGGTTGATGGTAAAATAAGTAGAGTCAAAAGTGTTGAACTTATAATACCCCCAGTAATAACAACAGCGAGAGGATATTGAATCTCAGATCCTACACCTGTAGCAAAAAGCAGCGGTAAGATACCAAATAGTGTTGTGAAAGCTGTCATAAGTACGGGACGAAGACGCAATAGCGTTGCATCTTTTAACAATATTTTCAGACCTACATCTGGAAACTTTTCCCGCAGTTCATCAATGAAGCTCACTAGTACAATACCATTAAGTATAGCGATGGCAAAGATTGCTAAAAAACCGATAATTGCCGAAACTGAGAGGTAAATACCACTTATAAGTAATGCTACAATCCCTCCAATAAAGCCAAAGGGCACATTCATCAGAATAAGCATTGCTTTTGAAATAGAATTAAAGGCTGTGTAGAGTAGTAGAATAACTAACAAAATAGTTATTGGGATAATTATCATTAGTCTTTGTGTCGCCTCTTTCATATTTTTAAAGTCGCCTGCCCATCCAATGTAATACCCATCAGGAATATTCACTTGCTCTTTGATAATTTGATCTGCTTCAGCAACGAAGGATGCCACATCTCTACCTTCCATTTCCATGGATAGCACCATATACCGACTTAGATTCTCCCGTTTGATAAAAGAAGCACCTTGGGTAACACTAATATCACAGATCTGATCCAAGCTCACTAAAGCTCCGCTTTTCGAGCGCATTGTGACAGCCTTAACGGACTCAATGTCTTTTTTTGCATCTTTAATCTTCGGAACGATTCCAAAGCGGCGGATTCCCTCTATCTTTTCAGTGACAGGTTCTTCACCAATTCCATTACGAATAACATCCATAACTTCATCGACACTGATACCGTAACGGGCAAGAGCAAGATAATTCGGAACAATTTTGATTTGAGACTGTCCCAATTGAGTCTCAATTTCCATCTGTTCTAAGCCTTCCATATTTTTAAGCTTGCTCTGGATTGAGTTTGCAATGGTGTCCAAAATCTTTTGGTTATCTCCGTATATTTTAACTGCAAGTTCAGCTTTTACACCCTCAAGCAACTCTTCAATACGCATTGCAATAGGTTGAGTCGGAATAAATTGCACATATTCAAAATTCTCTTTTAAATCCTTGTTCATTCTATGCGTTAATGTTTCAAGATCCTCTATATTAGGTTTTAGCGTAAGCAATACCTCCATATAATTCGCCTGTGCCGTTTCACCCTTTTCACTTCGACCTATCATAGTCAAGACAGATTTAATATCGTTAGGGTACTTTTGCAAAATATGCTTCTCTATAGCTCCCGCTGTCTGCATTGACTGTTCTAAACCCGTACCTGGAATAGAAATAACACGGTACATAATGGACTCTTCATTAAGTTCAGGCATAAATTCGCGTCCTTGCTGCGTTAAGACAAAAGCAAACGCCACAAAAATCAAAGAGATACTCACCAACAGTTTTTTTGCATGGGCAAGCGCAAATACCAACATTGGAGTATATACCTTTTTAATCTTTTTCATAAGAGCATTTTCACTTGATTGAGAAGGCTTTAGGAGTAAAAAGCTTAAAACAGGAACTAATACCAAAGCTACCAGTAAAGAACCCAACATTACAAAAACAATATTAAGCGCCATTGGTGCGTAAAGTTTACCTGCCAAGCCACCGAGACTTAGCAAGGGTATAAACACCGCTGCGATAATGAGTACTGCGTACGTAACCGGAGTTGCCACCTCTTTAGCTGCATCGCCTATCACTTGAAGTCTAGGTGAGTCAGGTTCATCATGAAGTTTTCTAAAACTATTTTCAACAATAACAATCGTCCCATCGACAATCATTCCAACCGCAATAGCAAGACCACTCAAACTCATAAGGTTAGCGCTTAGCTCATAATAATCCATGAGTAAAAAAGCGATTAGAAGTGACAGTGGCAAAGAAATAATTACTATAAATGCAGAACGAAGTTCGAAAAGAAATAAGAACAGAACAATCGCAACTAAAATAACACCACTGAGTAAAGCAGACGTCATAGTAGTGACTGCCTTATGCGTTATCTCCGTTCTGTCGTAAATTGTCTCAATACTAACACCTTCAGGGAGTGCAGCATTAACAGTTGGAATTTTGGCTTTAATCAACTCTACTACATGAGCCGCATTCGTCGCCGTTCTTTGCAAAACCATACCCATAACCGCCTGACTACCGTCTATACTTACTGCCCCAAAACGAGGTGCTGAGCCTGTCTCAACGGTAGCAATGTCCCTGATAGTCACAGACTGTCCTTTACCTGCTTTAACAACGGTATTTCTAATATCATCTAAGCAACCATACAGACCGGCCCCACGAATAAGATACTGTTCACGATTGAACTCTAAGTATTGTCCTCCCGCGGCTTGGTTACTGCGCTGCAAAGCATCTACTACATCACCATAAGTCACACCGATATTTTGAAGTTTCTTAGTATCAATAAGAACGTTGTACTGCTTCTCATCTCCACCCCAACCGATAACTTCTTCTACCCCGCTGACACTCTTAAATAAGGGAGTGACAATATACTCCTGCATCTCTCTTATCTCTTGTAAAGAGTAGTGGTCCTGTGCATCTTTTATTTGATACCAAAACACTTGACCAAGGCCTGTTGTATTTGGCCCGAGAACAGGTTTCCCCCATCCTTGAGGAATATCGACACCCGTTAAACGCTCACTGACAAGTTGACGGAGAAAATAAATATCCATATCATCTTCAAAAAAGACGGAAACATAAGAAAGTCCAAAAACAGAGTTAGACATAATCATCTTCACCCCTGCCATACCCGAAACCACAGATTCAATAGGATAAGTGATAAGTTTTTCAATATCTTCAGCTGAGTTTCCTGGACTCTCTGTATAGATTACAACTTGCTTAGGCGTGATATCGGGAAATGCATCAACAGGAACCTCTTTATATGCCTTAAATCCAAAAGCCGTTATAGCTAAAAAGACAACAATTACTAATAGTTTATATTTGAGCGATAGCTCTATAAGTTTATTTAACATATTAACCTCTAATCCCCATCGCCAAGTGATGATTTTAGTATCATCGACTTAACATAATAGCTCTTATCGCTCACATACTCTTCATTGAGATTTAGACCTTCAACACCAATATAATTTTCATCTGAGTTAATTATCTTTATAACACGTGCTTCATAAGGTGCTTTATATTCTTCCTCGTCTTCTTCAGTAATTTGCTCCTCATCCTTTTTCTCTTCATTTATTTCGTTTTCTTCTATATGCTCTGCAATTGGAACAAAGACTACCCACTCATTATTGAAAAATGATAGTGCTGACTTTTTTACAGCTACATGCTCTTGAGTTGCATCAAAGTATAAAGTCGAAGAAATATAAGCGTTAATATACAGATTATTCATTTTTTCATTAATGCTTGAAAGAACAACTATCCTTTGTGTTTTTTCATCTAGTTCAGGTAAGATTTGAGTGATGTGCGTAACTATATCTCTTTTATTATGATTTATTACGACTTTTTGTCCAATTTTTACAGCATCTGAATACTCTAATGGTAGAAAAGATTGAATATAAAAAGCTTGGTCTTTAACGATTGAAACAACAGCCGTATCTTCACCAATTACAGAGTGAAGAGCTTGTAAAAGTTCGGAAACACTACCTTCACTATGGGCATGCAAAATATAATCTGCAGATGCTTTTTTGAGAGTACCAGTATTAATTCCCAAAGTTTTCAACTGAGATTCTAATGCGGAGATTTGGGCTAACATAGCGTTTCTTTGTATGCTTTGAAGGTTCAAGTCTTGTACAGATGTCATTCCTTTTTCATATAGACTTTTTGCTGCTGAATAGTTCTTGTCCAGGGAAGAAAACTGTTTTTTTAAAGAAATGTAATCTGCCGTCATCTTAGAAAGAGCAATTGATTCTATGAGGGCGATCTTTTGTCCAGCTTTTACTTTTTGTCCAGGTTCAACATAATACTTTTCAATATGACCACTTACAAGTGCCATAATAGTTTGTTTCGAATTTGAAAGTTGAATCACCTTAGAATTAAGTTCGACAGACTTTCCAAAAGTATGTTTGTGTGCATGCTCAGTTGGGATTTCTACACTAAAAAGCAGTGTGCTGAGCAGTGTCGTTAGTATTAAAAATTTATTCATTATAGCTTCCTTGCATATAGTTAGTAGTGATTGCATTTTGATTTAACGCGGTTTTAATTTGGATAAGACGTTCTTTCGTCTCAATCACCTTGTTTTTTATATCCTGAAGTTCTAAGAGGTTGATATTTGCAATCTTATACCCCTCTTCAAACATCTTCAGGAGTTCAACCTCGGTTTCAAGAACCTTTGCATTTTGATCTTTTAAACGAATAAGCCTTTGCTTTTGTTTTTGAAGCCTATTGTTTTCAATATCTAATTGTGTATTCATATTGCGAATGAGAAGATCTGCTTTATCAGCTTCGAGGAGTGCTATCTGCTTCTCTTGAGACTTAGTATTAAAAAATGCCAAAGGTAGTTTCACACCTATCCGTGCTATATCTTGCTCCGGTTCATTCTCATACTCTGCAAACAGACTCATCCACTCAATCTTATTTGAATTAACAGCTGCTTGTGAAACAGCTTTTTCTTGCTCACTATGAAGGCTAAGGACATCAGGGTTGCGCGTATTATCTGCCATTACTTTGATTGCAAATTCATGTTCCGTATCAAGTTCTATTTCTTGATTAATACCTGCTTGCTTTAATAAATCATAATAGCTTTGCATCGCTGTTAAACTCAAGCTTTCATTTCGTATCTGAATCATCTCATAGGCGACTTGAGACTGTAACATAACACCACGAGAAATTGTTCCTGCTTCATATCTAGCTTTAGAAATCTCATAGATTTTCTTAGCAATATGCAGTTCTTCATCACCCAGACTTACAAGCATTTTCTGTTCTGAATACTGTGTGTAAAAAAGAGAAATCTCACGAATAAAACCTGCTCTTTTT
>JADGDM010000003.1 GCA_016744905.1 Sulfurimonadaceae bacterium
GTATCTGAGCGGATAGTGATGGGTACACTACCTGTATCAGATGCCCAATCAGGAACACTAACTTCAAAGCCACCTTCGAGAAATGCCACATCACCAAAGGTCTCTTTTATCACGTCAACATCGACTACTGTTTCTTTATACTCTTGAGCGCGCTGTGATGGGAGATCAACTTCAGAAGTCCTCTTAACATGATGTATCTTTTTACTATTTTCAGCCTTATAGCCAACATTATCTGTATATCGTAAATTTAGTGTTAAAGCAGTGACATTTTTATATTTAAACTTCATGATAGGGTTGCGTGCAACGTAGTACGTAGGATAAAAGTCATAAACCAGTGTCTCATCGGCAAAGGCTTGAACATGTGTCAGATAATCAGCAGGTCTGGCTCTTTTACCAATTATTCTTGGTGTCGTCATATCTGAACTTATCAGCATCTTTACATTCGTAATTGCATTGGAAAATGATTTTGCCTTGAGTTTAGAATGAATTTTAGAAAGTGACTTTATATTCAGAACTTCACTACCCTTGACATGTATACGTTCACCAATTATTTTATATGACTCGCCTACTTTTATCTGATTTAAAAAGTATTCATTACTTGATAAAAGTATCAGCTTTACAGGCTTTTTTTCTGGATAGATCTTACCCTCAATCACATAGCTTCTATCTTTAAGCTGTGATACTTTTCCCAAAACACTTATCTCTTCTGCAAAAAGGGAGAGGCTTAAAACAAGAACAATCCACAGGAGTATTTTCATAACTAACTTTTAGCTTTTACTCTAAAAATAACAGCGTAAAGTAGTGGAACATACACAAGGTTTAACACCGTGGCCCAAGCCACACCAAAACCAAGTGAGATGGCCATTGGTTGTAAGATAAGGGCTTGTCCTGCTGCAAAAAATATTAAGGTGGAGAGACCAATTACTGTAGTGATTGACGTCAATAAAATTGGTCTTAGACGTGTTTTTGCCAAGCGCATCAGATCTTCCAAGTCCGTGGCTTTTTTGATAAACTGCACCATGATTAGTCCATCATTTACTACAACCCCCGTTAAACCCGTCAGTCCAATCATACTAAACATAGAGAGATTGAGTCCCATAACAATATGTCCAAGTAGTACGCCTAAAATAACTAAAGGGATAGTACTTAGCACAATCAATGACATGAAAAAAGAGTTAAACAACCAAACCAAGGTAATAAAAATCAAGATAATAGCCATCAATGCTGCTTGAGACATCTCACGTTGTGTCTTCTCATTTTCAGCTTGCTCACCTTTGATATTAACTCTATAACCCTCTTCTTTTAGTTTTTGTATAGTCCCCTCTAATTTTATCATCACTTCTGAGGCCATAACCACTTCTTTATCCATACTCGAATAAACAGCGCGAATACGCTGAGCATCTTCTTTATTGATACTGACGTATCCCTGTATAAATATAAACTCACACACATCATGCAAGGCTACATAACTTTGAGAGTTAGGGACATGCACTTGAAAGTCGTGAATAGATTGTAATTTATCTCGTGCGCTTCCTTGCATCTTGATTTTTATCAGACCTTGATCATCAAACATTTTTGAGTACTCACCCTTAAGATAAAAAGCACGTAGTTCTTGATTGATACTTTGTTCTGTAAAACCAAGATCTTTTCCGTAAGCATTAACACGAAGTTTCAACTCTCGCTCACCCAACTTTGTATCGGTTGTAATATTAGAGATACCCTCTATTTTTGACAACTCGTCTTGTAATGTTTGAACACCAAATGCCAATGCACTGTTTGATTTTCCACTGAGCTGAATTTCAACATCATGCGCAACAATTCCAGCACCGGGGACATCAATACTAAACTCTTCAAAAACCAACTTTCCATCAATTTCTTCTTTTTTTAATTCTTCCATCCACAGAGTAATATCTTTAGCAATATCCACCGCTGGTCTCTCCCGTTTCAAGAGACTCACATCATAACCAATAGAAAAAATCGGGTTAATATAGCGATTGAAAAAGTTTTCTGGAGCGCGTTCATGTAGGTCAATAAAGACATGAAAGAGGTGTTCTCCCAGTTCAGCCTTATTTTTAGCATCTAGCTTAAAGCCAACAACCGAAGTCACCGAACTCATATCCTCTTTATCAAGATTTTGCAGTAATATTTTTTCTATTTTAGAAACATACACTTCGGTATCTTCAAGGTCATTATTAACATTGACCTTACCCGTTACATATATCTGCGTGGTATCAAAATCTGGAATCAGTTGAAAACGACTAGACGCTGCCAATGCTACAGTAATACCTAGAATTGAGATCGTAATTAATACAATAGAGAGTATTTTTCTTTTAAAAAGTGTATGTAAAATATAATCATAAAACGTATATAATTTTTCCCAAATGACGTGTGTTGAATGTCCCTCTTTTCTTAAACGCAAAAAATCATAAGAGTGTAGTGGTAAAAAGTAGAAAGCCTCAAAAAGTGATGAAACCAATAAAACAGAGATCATAATAGGAAGAATTTTAATAAACATTCCCATCTCTCCAGTAATCATAAGCATTGGTAAAAAAGCGAATATAGTGGTTAAGGTTGCCGTTAAAACAGCAGGAAACATCTCAACAGCACCAAGAATTGCCGCTTCACGTCTCGTTTGTCCCTCTTCTAAATGTCTATAAATATTTTCAGCAACAACAATGGCTTCATCTACCAACATACCTAGGGCAATCAGCGCGCCCATTAAAGAGAGCATATTCAAACTGTAACCAATTTTCTCCGTCACAATCAGACCAATCATAAAAGAGAGTGGAATACCCGCTGTAACCACTAAGGCAATTCCACGGTTGACAAAAATCAACATTGAGATAAAAACCATTATCAAACCAAAGGCGATATTGGCCACAACCGTATTCAGGCGATTTTTAATCCATATCGACGTGTCTGTATAAATTTCAAATGTGAATTCTGGATACTTTAATGAATACTCAGCCAACATCTCCCTAATTTTACTAGAGAGTTCTATAGCATTACCATGTTTGGACTTTGTGATGTTAATAGAGACATTTCTTTGACCATTAAAATGCGAAATTTCCATCTTATCTGCCAGTTCAAAAGAGACATCAGCGATATCTCCCACACGTACACGAATATCACCAATACTTAAAAGAGAGTCATTAATTTCTTGGGCACTTTTTTCACCATTATACGTAGAAATATAGAGATGTTTACCCTTCTCTTTAATAGTACCTATAGGAAAAATAGAACTTAAACTTTGTAAAGAGAGAACCACTGAATTAAAATCTAATCCCATAGCCCGAATTTTTTCTTCATTCAAAGAGAAGAGAAGTTCATCATCAGAATCACCACGAAGGGTAATCTCACTCAAATCTTTAAAAGCACTCAAAGAACTTTTCAACTCTTCAGCACGCTCAATCAGCTCTCGCGTTGGTTTATCACCCGCAATAGCTATCAAGGCAAGAGGAATAGTCTCTTTATGTACTTTTGCAATAGGGTCCAGCATATCAGAAGGAAGATCTCCACGGATAGAAGCGATAACATCTTTGACTTCATTAAGCGCATTCATACTGTCCGCACCATGTTTCACGTCGGCCATAATACTAAACGAGCCATTTTTAATAGTTGTCTTAACCGCATCAATATCATTAAGATTTTTCAAATCATCTTCAAGAGACTTTACCACCATCTTATCAAGTACATCTGCACTGGTTCCTGCATACCCACCAGTAATAGAGACCTTATCCATCTGAATAGGAGGGAAAATTTCTTTAGGGATATTGATGTAGGCGAATATCGACATCATTAAAAAGAAAAACAGAAACATATGATTTAATATCGGTTTATCCAGGGAGAACTCAACAATTTTTCGTATCAAAATAGTTCCTTATATTTTTTGTAAAATTTTATCTAAAATGCGTGTTGGTAAAATACGCTTTAAAAAAGCCAAAAGCTTTGTTGCTTCAGTAATATAATAGTGGTTTTTAGGGCGTTTTGATTCTAAAGCATGTTCTATAGCTTTAATCACAACACTCGCTGGTCTCGTAAATATATCATCATCTTTTGTCTGTACACTAAGCAACTCTTTTTCATAACGCCTTTTAAAAATACTCTGTTCATAATCAACATGCTCTTTAAACTTGATGGTGGCATTTTTTCTAAAGTCTGATGTTACGGGACCCGTATTTAAAAGACTCACCGAGATACCACTACCTTGAAGCTCTAGCCTTAATGTATCACACAAGCCCTCAATAGCATATTTTGAGGCATTATAAGCACCACGAAACTGTAAAGAGATAAGTCCCAACACTGAACTGTGTTGAATAATTTTCCCGTATCCTTGCTTTCGCATATGAGGAATCACTTGACGCGTCAGTTCATGCAAACCAAGGACATTGGTCTCAAACTGTTCACGTAAGGCATCACGAGAGATATCTTCTAGCGCGCCAGGTTGTCCATAACCTGCATTATTAAATACAGCATATAGTTGATGATTGCAGCGTATTAAAACAGTATCTAGTGTACTGCTAATAGAATCTGAATCCCGAACATCCATCAAATACGCTTCTAATCCCTCATTTTGGAGTCTTAATACATCTTCTTGTAAACGGGCAGTAGCAAAGACACGATATCCAACCTTTTGTAAATGGTGTGCACTTTCATAGCCTATACCACTTGAGCAGCCCGTAATTAATATTGATTTTTCATTTCTTTTCATAAAAGAGAGTATACAGAAGAATGTCAAACAGAGATTAAAGAGATGCTAAAATTCTATTTTAAAACATGCGCCTTGATCAATATTGTAAGCACTCAATACGCCATTATTATGCTGTTCAATCAACAGTTTTGCCATATACAGACCTAATCCTGTTCCATTTTTTTCATGTTTCGTTGAGAAGTATGGCTCAAATATCTTCTCTATATTTTCTGCTGCAATACCTCCGGCATTATCAATCACTTCTAAAATAGTTTTATCTTCTACATCAAAGGTTTTAATTGTAATTTGAGGCTTGAAAAAAGTACCTTCTTGAAATTGATCTCGGGCATTATTAATGAAGTTCACAACCACATGAACCAACTCATTAATGTATATTTCACAACTGCGTTGTGAATGAAGATCCAGTATTATCTCTATATCGTCCATCGTACAAGCACTAGAAACCAACTTCACTGATCGCTCAACAACTTCATTTATCGGACTATGCTCAATCTCTTTATCTGGTTTATAAAAATCACTAAAATCTTCTATCGTCTGTGAAAGGCTTTGCAAAATAATGTCAATATTTTTAGTATTTTCACCTAATGTCTCTATGAATTGATCACGGTCTTCTTGTGTCTCTAGCTGATTAACATCTATTTTAACGGTAAAATCTATTTGCATATTGATAGCCGCAAGTGTCCCTAACGGTTGTCTCCACTGATGTGCAATCATACTTAAAAGCTCACCCATCTGTGCCAACCTTGATTGATAAAGCAACATTTTCTCTTTTTCATCATGCTTAGCTATCTCATCTTGTATACGGATATCTAAGACATTATTGACCTCTAAAAGAGCCAGTTCTTTTAATTCCATCTCTTGGTTTATTTGATTAAGCGCACTGATGTCGTGATGGTAACGATACCGTACAAAGAGCATTAATAAAGAGAGAATAATTGTTATACTTATAGAGTCCGTGATAGTGACAAAATTCATATTACACTCAGTACTAAAAATCAGATAGATACTAATGCTAAAGAAACTCGCCACAATACTCAAAATGGTCGTCAGATTCGAACCAATATAAAGTGATATAGCAATGGGGATAGAAAACCACAAAATACGAATAGGATTATCCGTTTGAAACCATAAAGCATAAGAGACTTCTAAAATAAGTGCCTGAGCAGAAAAAAGTAATATATATTCCGTATTAATATTTTTAAGTCTACTTAAAAAAAACAGTACAAGGTTAATAAGCGCATATGCCAATAATACCTCAGATAGGTAAGTATTTGAATAATGATCATTTAATAGATAAGACGAAGCAATCAGTGTAGAAATGGTTGCTCCAACTATTAAAAACAGCCCAATAAAAAATCGTCTGTGATCATTATCTAAAAGATTAAGTTCAAATGAAAATAGACTTTTCATATTATTTCAACTCAATACGTTGACGTTCAATCTCTACAGCGATACCATTTTTGTCAACTCCAACTAAAAATGCATTTGCTTTAGCATGCTCAAGATCTACAATACCTTGCTTTTTTGCATAAAACCAAAGCCACGTATATTTTCCTTTTTGACAAAATCCAGAAAATTGTCCTGTGTTCACAGGGCAATTACTTTTACCTGTAGGCTTTCCAATTAACTCTGTAATCTCTTCAAGACTTTGACCAACTTTAACTTCCTTCGCTTTTTGAAAATCAAATTTTGTTTTATCACGATTATAATTACTTCCATAAACATAGGCATTTAAAACGCCATTTTTAAATTGCATGTAGGTCAATCTTGCTTTTCCAGTAAAGAGTTTAATATTGGCCATATAAAATCTTAGCACTACATATTGTGCGACTGAGGTGTTGATATCATAACGTTCACTTGGTGTTCCAAAGTACTCTGTAACCAAATCTAATGTTGTCTCATTGAGCTTTAATCTATCATTGTACTTATAATTAAAATCACTGCCTGCTTCAACTATTCCCGCACTTAAGGT
Source organism: Sulfurimonadaceae bacterium (assembly GCA_016744905.1). GTDB lineage: Bacteria > Campylobacterota > Campylobacteria > Campylobacterales > Sulfurimonadaceae > BB10. The sequence goes on from JADGDM010000003.1 coordinate 6,684, forward strand.
CGTAAAAAGAAAAAGTAAAATTATAAAAACTTTTTTCACACAATCACCTTTACCTGATTTCTACCATTACTTTTAGCTTCATACAGTGCTTCATCAGCGCGCTGTATAACACGTTCAATACTCGTATCTACTCCATTTCTGACTATAGAAACCCCTACGCTTACGGTAATTTTAATTACATTTTTCTTTTTATCTTCAATAATAGTATTTTCAATTTTATGGCGAATACGTTCGGCAATGATCTCAGAGTTTTCTAAACTTGTTTCAGGAAAAAGTATCATAAATACTTCACCACCAAAACGTACAGGAATATCGCTATCACGTGAGTGTTCTCTTAAAACATCTGAAAGAATCACTAAAACATCATCTCCCACAACTTGTCCATAGACTTGATTGATAGTTTTAAATTTATCAATATCAAGCATTACGGCACTCAAACCTTTATGATTTCTCTGTTCCGTTGCAAAATATTTCTCGGCAATATCTGTAAAATAACGTCTATTAAACAACCTTGTTAATGGATCTCTATTTACCAATCCTTTTGTCTCATAAAATTTATTGGCTAAAAGAAGAGTGAAAATTATAATAGATAAAAAACTAATATATAAAAAACTGTAATGGTTAAAATGTGTATTGGCAATACTTCCATTCATAACATTTATCATTAATACAAAGGTGCTCAGTGTTGGGAGCATAATATATAAATATATTTTAGCCGTTTTTTGACCCAGTAAAGTGATCCGAACAGCAGCCACTACGAGCATAATAAAGACTAAAATAGAGTAATTACTAATCATCTTATACCATGGATCAATGTCGAGCAACATCAATATTGCACTGATAAAATAAACAACTATAGAGAGCGTAAAAAACTGATGTAATTTTGGTGTATATTTTTTAGTTCTAATATATTTCGTCGTGAAAAGAATTAAAAACACCAGCATAAATGGTGCGCTGACATAAAGCTCGTAATAGATACTACCCAGACCAAAGTAGAGTCCTATCCCACTAAACAGTGCTATAAAAATAGCAAAAAATCCAACATAGGTAGCGAAGTATCCATAAAGTCTATTTTTTAGACGATAAGCTAAAAACCCATTTAACAAGATAATCATCATAATGGCGCCAAAAGCAAAAATATAGACACTTAAAAACATCATCTTATCATGTGTTAAAAAAGAACTCTCATTGTAGATTCTGAATTCACCGACTTGCGCAAACTTAGAATGAAGTTGAATATAGTAAGTTTTACTCTCACCGACAAGAAGATTTAGACGATATACGGGATTAGAATCAAAAACATCACGATTTTTAAGCTTTTTAAAAAGCCCTATCTCACTTTTCACCCATCTATTTTTATCTTTTTCATAAACCGTATACTCTTCAAAATAAGGTGCAGTAAAATAGAGTAAAAACTCACTCTCCTGACTGACATTTTTAACATCAATTTTAACCCAACTGTTGCCACTAACATAGCCAAAGTTAAATTCTGAACTACTAATAGGTTTAAAATCAATACGATGAACATCACCAATGCCAAGCGCACGTGTTTTATCATAAGCATGTTCTAAAATAAAATTATCGATTTTTTTTGTCTCATCTGTTAAAATAATAGTAGCAGATGAGATGGAAACAGAGAGGAGAAATAGAAGGAGTAAGCGGAACATAAGAATCCTAATTAAAATTAAATATTTATAATTATATCCAGTTAAACTCTATTTTAGAAGTACATTGAACCATAAAGAGCAATTCCAACTACTTCATTTTTAACACCCAAATTAAAGTCTCCTCGATCATCAAAATTGCTCAGTTTCATACTGAAGTCTTGAAGATTATAGTTCAGTGAGCCGCCTACCCCAAAATTTTCAAAAAATCTATATTCCGTACCTATTGTAAACTCAGACATATATCCACTAAATCCTGTAAAATGCTCCAATAAATACTGAGGAACCGACCCCTCTTCATTTTGTGTTAACGCTAAATCACCTAAAGAAAGGGCAAAAATGTCAAAAGTGTATTGAGCACTCCACTTATCTGTAATTTGATAATCCGTTCTTAACCCAATAACAGGAAGAGGCACGCCTAAAGCAAATCCGAAATTACCACCAAAATCACCAAGTTCAGCCCCCATACCTATATTAAAATTGGCATAATAGGCACCTGCACTAAGGCCAACTTCCATTTTTTTAGTATGATAAAAAGAGTAGGTATACATCAGTTTTAAAATAGAAACATCAAGATTAGATTGTACCCCTGTAGAGATATTATTTTCACCAATAATACCACCTGGACTTCCAATAGTTATGGCCGATTTAGAGGTACCCCCACTGCGTGTACCTTTCCACGCCATCTCAATACGATGTACTTCATTAAAACGATAATATCCATCTAAGTAAAAAGATGCCAAATCCGTTTTCATATCAAATATTTTTTGAAAGTCCAAAGCAACAGATAAACCATTATCCGTTTGAAAATCAACACTAGATTCAAAGTCTCCTGTTAGAAAAGCTCCTGCTGAAAATTTCCATGTATCAGGTAATTCTTGTTGACTTAGGTTTGCATCTTCCGCTTTTAACAGACTTAAAAACATAAAACATATTAATAAAACTTTTTTCATATTATCACTCCAAAATTCAAATATGCAATCTTAACATAGTTCATGACTTACTATTCTTAACTACCTTAGATATAATTCTAAAAAATCAGAACACTAAGGTCCCTATGAAACGAAGAAACTTTATACAATTTGGTGTTACATCATTAGCCTTAAGCGGATGTAGGACTGAGTATTCACCTTACTTGGCAAATGTTGAAAAACAAAACCGTAATAATAAGGACATCGCTTTGATTCAAAACCAGAGTTCAGGTTATCCTTTTAGTATCGCCCTACTCTCAGACACACACCGTTTTTATAACGACTTAAAAGGGGTGTTGGATAAAATTAATTCTGATAAAAATGCCTATAAGTTTGTTATTCATGGTGGAGATATTACTGACGCAGGGCTACAAACAGAGTTTGATTTTTATACTGGACTTCGTGATAAGATAAACCTTCCTTTTGTACACGCCATTGGCAATCATGACGCTATCACTAATGGTATCTTTGTCTTTAAAAATACCTTTGGCCATTATGACTTTACTTTTCAAGTAGAGCAGACACACTTTATATTTTTCAATAATAACACATGGGAATTTGGCGAAAATCCTATAGACCTTGACTGGTTAGAGTCTCAGCTTATTGCTGCGAACAACATCATTGCAACACAAGGTGGAAATATTGTGGTTCTTGGCCATATTCATCATGATAGTGATGAACGTTTCTCTCCTGAAGAAATTGAACGTTATCGCTCACTTATGAAAACCTATCCGGTGAGTCTCTCTCTCAATGGTCACAATCACGACCATAGCATACAAAATATCGACTCAATGGATTACATGACGATAGGCAGTGTCTCAAACAACAACTTCATGAAACTCACCTTTAACTCATCCACTCCAAGTGACTATACTCTGGAGCAGATCAATGTTTAAAAAAATATTATTGAGTATTTTATTGCTTAGTGCGTTACACGCCAGTGATGAAAAGATCAATCCACTACCATTTGATTATATGAATGTTCAGTATGCAGGTGAGATAGGTTTTTTAAGTATTGGTGGTGGAAATACCTTTTTTGATGATCATTATGACTTAGAACTCTACATTGGTGCTACCCCACGTTTTTTTGATATATCACAGATTGCGATCTATACCTTTGCCGTAAAAAACAATTATATTCCCTATACCTTTAGATATAAAAGTTATGATTTAAGACCCTATATGGGTCTGGGTCTACTCTTTGCCAAAAATCAACGTTATGATCCCAACTGGCAAGACAATATTGACCGTGCCTATTATTTTCAAAACAACTATCATGCCACTGCTAACTTTGGACTGAACATGAACAGAAATTTTAAAGAATCTTCTATAGAATCTTTAGGTGTTTATGTAGAGACTACTACCATTGATGTCTATTTTTTAGACTATTTTAATAACCCCGATGCACTCAATATTGATGATGTGTTTTCTATTGCTTTTGGTGTAAGGATTGGATTTTGAGAACACTATTATTAACTATTATTTTATTAACTACTTTACTGCGCGCTGAAGAGAGTATAGAAGAGAACTACTTAGGTTCAAACTATAACTTGGCCCTTGCCTTTGAGCCTTCTTGTCTACATCTGGTTGGAAATACTGATGTGATTAATGAACATATCGCTTCAGTTGGAAAGATTGGTTTTTGTGATACCTATACAGATAACTTACAGACCTATCTAAAAGAGTCTATTTATCTTGGTGCAGGGGCCGCATTTTATGCCAACAGTGTCTACAGAGATAGTTTTTTTATGTCTTTGTCTTTAAACCTGGAGCGCGCATGGATTAGTGATGTCGTTCAAGACATCACAGGTGACAGTTATTCACTTTATGGTTCTATAGGTACAGGTTATCAGTGGCATTTTCAAAAAGGGTATATATTATCTCTTGTCGTGTATGCCTCATATAGAAAACCTTTTAAATATAAAGACGCTGGAGATAGTGATATGTCACAAGAACTCTCTCAAGATGAGACAAATATCCTTCCCACTTTCTTAGTCGGTTGGAGATTCTAAAAAACTCTAATTATAAGCATAAAGTGATATGATACAAAAATAAAATTTTAAGGAAACTCATGAACATGACAAAAGCAATTTCTGCTTCACTCTTAACACTTACACTACTGATTTCAGGATGTGGAAACGCAGCCCCAAGCGCGCCAGAATCAACCATCTCTAAAGTACAAAAAAGAGGGGAACTTATTTTAGGTACATCAGGAAATATGACACCTATGACACGTGCATTAAGCACAGGCGCTGTAGTTGGTTTAGATATCGACCTAGCAACCGTTATGGCAACAGCGATGAATGTAAAATTAACTATCAAAACGATGCCACTTGATAAATTGGCAGACGCACTGTCCAGTGGTGAAGTTGATATCGTACTCTCAAACTATACAATGACGCCTGAGCGTAATTTAAAAGTTGCTTTTGTAGGTCCTTACCTGACTTCAGGAAAATGTCTGATCACAAAACTTCCAGACTTAGCCAATGCAGATAAAGAAGCATTAGCAGAGAAAAGTGGAAAAATTGTTGTTCTTGCAGGCTCAACAAGTGAACAGATGGCAAAAGTCTTGATGCAAAAAGCAGCCATCACAACTGCTGAGACGCAAAATGTAGCCGTACAGATGGTACGTAGTGATAAAGCAGACGCAATGTTAACAGACTTTCCAATCTGTCGCGCGGTTGTAGAGAACAATCCAGATGATAAATTCATCTCAATCTTTTCACCAATTACTTATGAGCCAATTGGTATCGCAGTCAATGCAAACGATGCACACTTCATCAACTGGACAGAGAACTTTTTAGACCGTATGGAAAAAACTGGTTTCCTAGGACTACTTGGTCAAAAATGGTTAGCAATCCCTGCTCAATAAACCTCTTTTACGCCTTTTTATGAATAATAAAAAGGTGTAAATATCCATAATAATTCAATAACTTCACATTTTTTTCTACATCCATATCTGGTTGAACTTCGAGATAAAAAGCCCTTAACTCATCATCATCAAAATCACCAAGATAGGTAAAATTACTGTGCTCTTCACAATTTAATTTGATAATTCTATGACTCTGTGCTTGGGTATCGGATATCCATATTTTCATGTTTCTTCTTTTAAGTATTTTGGCATCAGACTAAGAATCTTTTGATACACAGCTTCAAAGTCCGTTGAGTAGACACGTGTGCCTGCGATAGCGGTGATAAAGTTGGTGTCTCTTCTAAAACGTGGAACCAAGTGCATGTGCAAATGCTCTGCAATCCCTGCACCCGCTTCAGGGCCAAGGTTCATACCAAGGTTTACTGAGTGGGCACCAAAACCCTCTTTAAGCAGTCTTACACACTTTTGAGCCAAGGCCGACATATGTAACCAAGTCTGCGCGTTCAGCTCTTCAAGGTTCTGTAGATGGTCATGAGGAATGATCATAAAGTGTCCCGGTGTATAAGGGTACTTATTCATCACGATAAAACAGTGTTCATCTTTATGTAAAACATGTAGCGCGCTGTTTTCATCCGACTTTGAGATGTGACAAAAAACACAACCCTCTATCTTCTCACCAGCGATATACTCATCTCTCCATGGCGCATATAGTGATTCATTCATCTTCTATCCTTAGAGTTGTTCTATTTTATAACCACGTTTACGTAGCAGATCTAAAAGACCATCAGGGCCAGCTAAGTGCATACTCCCAACCAAGATGAGTTCAACCTCTTTGGTTTCAAACATCTGCTCAATTTGAGGCAACCAATTTCTATTTCGATTTAAGGCGACTTCATCATACAACTTTGGAAATTCTAAAGCAAACTCTTTCCCAATCAAATCATATAAAGATGCTTCATCCCCACGTCTCCAAGACTCTTTAATTTCATCCATCGCTTCTGCAAGTTCTGAGATATCTTCAAGCGTCTGAATAACTAAGGCATCTTCACTACCTTCACCCATATGCGCAAGCAGTTGAATCTGATCCTCTACACTCTCTAAATATAGGTTTTTACGAACATCTTCATCAGCTTTATTTGCATAATAAGCATCAACACCTTCTACATTCATCCCCATTTTTTCAAGCTCAACCATGGTTAAACTCATCACAATCATGGAGACTTTGAAACGATCCATCATATTCATATCCAGACCCAATTCGACCGCTCTTTTTTTAAGTTGCATATAGACTTTCGGACTCAAATCATCACGCAAACTTTTTCCCTCTTCATACATCACATACTTTAAAAGCAGTTGTCCAAAAGCCTCACTTTGACTCTCTTTGATGTCCACTTCTAAAACCAATACATCTGAAGCATTATACGCCTCATCAAACTCTAAAGGCAGTGGATAGTCACTTTGTTTTAAAACATGGATGGTTCCCCCAAGATAGAGTGACACTCCATTTTTTGAGACTTTCCAGATAAAAGAGGATGCATTCAGCGCGCTGAGACTTAGCAGTAAAAGTAGTAGGTATTTCATAATTTTTCCTTTAGATAAACGCAAAGACCAGATCAGGGAAGGCCATTACTAAGCCAAGGGCTAAAACTTGTAGTAAGATAAAAGGAATAATTCCCTTATATATCTGCATCGTGGTGATCTCTTTGGGCGCGCTACCTTTTAGGAAAAAGAGTGAGAGACCAAATGGGGGTGTGAGAAAAGAGGCTTGTAAGTTCATGGCGATGAGAACCGCAAACCAAACAGGATCTATCCCAAAGGCGTGCATTACAGGAACTAAGATAGGGACGATAATAAACGAGATCTCTATAAAGTCGATAAAGAAACCAAGTACAAAAATACTGAGCATCGCAATGGCGATAAACATCCAAACACTACCGATATCTTGTGAGAAAAAGTCCACTACAAAATCAGTACCGCCGAGTTCGTTAAAAACCAGTGAAAAAGCTGTTGCTCCGATCAAAATCATAAAGATCATACCTGAGAGTTTGATAGTTTCCATATGGGTGTATTTCAACATCTCTAGCGTAAATGTTTTGTTAAAAGCACTGAGAACCATCGCACCTACCACGCCAAAAGCCGCAGACTCGGTTGGAGAAGCGATACCCGCGAAGATCGAACCCAAAACAGAGAACATTAAAAACAGCGGTGGAAAAATGGCTTTGATGGTTTTTAAAATATCAATCTTTTCATCACTTTTCATCGCTGGCGCAATCTCAGGTTTAAGATAAGAGATGACTAAGATATATAAAATATACAGACCCACCAACATCATTCCCGGCAGTAGCGCGCCAAGGAAAAGCTCACCCACGCTCACACTCATCACATCACCTAAAATAATTAAAATGATAGAAGGGGGAATAATCTGTCCTAAGGTTCCTGACGCCGCAACAGTTCCAGACGCAAGTGAATTATCATAACCCGCTTTCATCATCAATGGCAGTGCAATCAGACTCATCATCACCACCGACGCACTCACAATTCCTGTCGAAGCAGCCAACATCGCACCCACTAAAACTACACTAATTGCTAAGCCTCCACGAACAGAGCCAAAGAGTGCACTCATAGATTCTAAAAGTCTTTGCGCCATGTTTGAACGTTCTAAGATAAGTCCCATTAAAATAAACAAAGGAACTGCCATCAAGGTCGAATTACTCATGATACCGTAAATGCGAAAAGGCAAGATATTAAAAACTTCAAGTCCGAGTTCTGGCGTAAATAGTGCAAAAGCAATGGCTACGGCACCAAAAACAAAAGAGACAGGAATACCCAACATTAAAAAACCCAGTGCGCTAAGGAACATCAAAAGTGCCATCATCTAAAAACCTTTGTGTAACGACTCAGCGCGCCAAGCGCTTGCAGTAATAAAAAAACAAAAGAGAGTGGCATCAAAGATTTAACAATAAACCTATACTCTAAACCACCGGGATTAGAAGAGGTCTCTAACTGCTCATAACTCAAAGTTACAAAATCAAAACCAACATAGATGATAAGCATGGAGAGAGGAAGAATAAAAAAGATCGTTGAGATGATATTAATAATGGCCTTTGTTTTTTCACTAAAGTTTTCATAAAAGATATCCACACGAACATGTCTGTCTTCACTTAATGTATAAGCAATACCCATTAAAATAACCAGATCAAAAAGATGCCATTCCAGCTCTTGAAGCGCAATGGAACCCGTATGAAACATATAACGTGAAGTGGCGTCATAAACTACGAGAAGAACTAAAACAAAAAGAGTCAGCGCGCTGAGTTGGGCACTTAGTTTTGAGACTCTATCAAACATAATTAGATAAAGTTTGGTGCGTCGTTAGCAAACAAAATAAGATCACCACTATATGTCTGTTCGCCTAAGATAGTTTGCAACATCGTCTTCTCTTTGAGATAGATCACATTTGTCAGAGTCAGATGTTTTTGAAAGATAGCTACATTCAGCGCACCTGTAACAATAACCAAATCAAACACCTTATTAATATTTTCAATAATTTCAATGTTCAGTGCATCACTTGCTTCAACTAAGCCAGGGGTCACAATCACCTTACGACCATTGTGTAGCGCGCACAGACGAATACCTTCATTGATGCCATCAACATTTCCGTTATACCCATCATCAAGAATAATTTTTCCACCTGCTTCGATGCGCTGAAGACGGTGCTCAATAGGTTCTAATTTTTTCACTGCATTTTGAAGCTCGTCCATACTAAAACCAAACTCTTGGGCAAGCAGTAGTGTTGCTTCGATATTAATGGTTTGAAAAGAGCCTAAAATATCGGTATGAAACTGCTCATCTTGGAAAGTAAAATCAGTCCCCTCTAAAGTAGAATCAACCTCAGAGATAAGATCTCCAAAAAATGAGATATTTTCACGTGGTTCATTTGTTACTGAGTTGTGTACAAAACCCTTAACAAGTCTATCAGAGTGTACTATCTCTAATTTTGTGCGGATAATATTTTCCACATTTTTAAAATATTCTAAATGTTGAGGACCCACTTTTCCAACCACAACGTAGTGTGGATTTAAAAGTTGTGTGATGGTTAAAATATCACCAAACTCACGCGCTCCTGCTTCACAGATGTAGATCTGTGTCTCTTCAGGGAGTGATTCATTGACATCACGAATAATCCCACCAATGGTATTGACCGATCGTGGCGTTGCATAGACATTATATTTTTTAGACAAAATCTGCGCCAAAATATTTTTCATACTTGTTTTACCGTAACTGCCTGTAATAGCAATGACTTTGAGGTTTTGCATGGACTGTATTTTTTTACTTGCTGATTTTTTATAAAGGGTAAAAAGATAAAGTTCAACCATATACGACCCGCCATAGGCAACAAGAAGAGGCATAAACACCCCATAAACATCACATGCTTCTTTGAGTGTACATAAGAAGTTTTGAAACAGCGTCAGGGTAAAAAGAAGAATCAAAAATCGCTTAACGCGCCACGTCAGTACCAGTTTTTTATCCAGTTTTTTATTCCACAATATAAGTGCAGGAAGATGCGCAAATATTAAAAATATCCAGAAATATTCACCCGTAGCGTAGTAAGCGATAAACGGCACGATAAAATAAATAATGTGCCACCACCATTTATGATGTTTTGTCACAACGCGCACGAATTTGTAATCATACCACTGTAAAAGGGTAATCATATACCACCCTAAAGAGATAACAAAAACGAGATTTAGCGCAAAGGAGATAAGTTGACTCTGCTCCATTTAATTGTGTTCCAATGTCTTAAGCACTGTTGCTTCAATCTCTTGTGAAATTGACTCGGCATGTTTGGTAAAAAAGAAGTGATCACCCTCATACTCAAGGAGTTGAGAATTTTCTATCGCATCAAAGATACGCTCTGCCGTCACGACAGGAGTGGCTGTATCTTCGTGTCCACAACAGACCAGCGCGCTACCTTTGTATTTTTTAAACTCTTTTTCAAAGTTTTCATTGACCACAGTTTTAAATGTTTCATACATTGGTTTTGAGAGTGTTTTGGCATCTTCAGCCATAAACGCCGAACGTAATTTCTCAATACCAAAAACCTTTGCCACTTTAAAAAATGCAATTTTTGCTTTAATCTTCAATGGTTTAGGCAGTTTAATCCCTGCACTACCTACTAATATAAGCACATCACTTTTAAGTAATACCCCTACTTTTCCACCAAAAGAGTGTCCTAAAACAATATCTTTTTTCGCAGAAATTTGCGCCATTAAAAGTTCGACAATACGTGCATAATCATAAGTATCTAAAGAGATATTACACGTTGACTTTCCAAAACCGGGAAGGTCGATATAGATGTGACGAAAACTGTCCATATATTTGCCAAAAGAGTTTTTCATAATCTCTTTGTTTGAACCCCAACCGTGCAAGATGATAATATCCAACTTACCTTGAGGGTTAAGTATCTCATAAGAGACTTGAAGGGTATGAGAATTATATAAAATAGACTTTACTGCCACTACTTTCCTTTTGCTTGATTGATAGAATTGATATAGTTATAATCAACTTTTATTGATTCATTTTTTGGAAGATATTCTAATATCTCACCAACGGCAACTTCAAAATCTTCAAAAAGATATGAAGCCATTGATCCTGGAATAGGATTTATTTCATTGAGGTACACTTCATCATTGATAACAAAAAAGTCACACCGTATCAGCGCGCCACGAAAAAGCTCACCATAAAGTTTAGAAAATGTTGACTGCATTTTTAATTTTAACTTCTCGTCAATATCTGCTTCAGACACGGTTGCTGAACGAGAAAAATCAAGATATTTTTTATCAAAATCCAAAAATTCATTTTTAGCAGGCTCCTCGATAATAGAGTATCTGATACTCTCTCTTGCTCCATATCCTGCAAGATTATACTCTTTAACCCCGTCAATAAATGGCTCAATAATAACACGAGTATCATACTCAAATGCCACATCTAAAGCGTAATCAACTTCACTTTCATCTTTTACCACACTTACCCCGATAGAGCTACCTAAGCGCGCTGGCTTAATAATATAAGGCAGTGGTGTTTTGATATTGTATGCTTGATTGGCATGAACCACTTCATAATCCAGTGTTCTAACATCCAGTGAGCGCGCTATATATTTAGTATACTCTTTATCAAAACTAAACACACTCGCTTCTTTACGTGGACCAATAAAAGGGATATTGTAGAAGTCAAAAAGTGCAGAGATACTGCCATCTTCGCCATCTGCTCCATGTATAAGATTTAAAACATTTACTTTTAAAGTCTTGCTAGCAAACATTTTTTTCTCTTCAAACCCACCTTTTATAAGTGAAAGTTTTGAAGATTTTTTATACTCTAAGTTACTGAAGTATTTGGCTCTCATATTTGAAGCGTCGATTTTGTAAAATTCGTGATCTGCGTCACAGAAGATAAAGCTTAGAGTATATTTATTTAATTTTGATTTAACAGTGATCGCAGAGACGATGCTGATTTCATGCTCAAAGCTCGCTCCCCCAAATAAAATAGCTAGTTCCAAATTCCGTCCTGTTTTGTAGTTTTTATAATTTTTGTAGTTTTCGTAAAGCTTCTTTAACCAAAGCCGCTGTCTCTGTTTCCACACATTTTGCTAATGTTTTGGCAATCTGATCTTTTTTAAAGCCTAAAGATTCTAGTGCCATTGCCGCTTCAGAACCACTAGAGGTGAGTGTACTTTCACCTTGCATCAACTCAATATCAAAACCATTAAGCTCAACCAAGATACGCCCTGCACTTTTAGGTCCAATACCGGGAACTTTTTTAAGACCATTGATATCACCAGAGGCGATAATTTTTCCAAAATCACTCGGACCATATGTCGAACAGATAGCCAAACCAACCTTTGGTCCAACCCCTGAAATTTTAATCAATCTATCAAAGAGTATCTTTTCACTTTTAGTAAAAAAACCAAACAGCTGTTGCGCATCTTCACGGATGATATGTGTTGTTAAAAGTTTAACGCTTTCACTACTAAGCGCGCTAGAGGTTTGTAGTGATACAAACACCTCATAAACCAATCCATGTACATTCAGATGAACAACAGTAGGTTCTTTGTGTTCAACAATGCCTTCTATTCCTATAATCACGACTCTAAAACCTTAATATCAAAATCTCCATCTTCATCTTCCATCACGCCTATAAACTCTGCTTTAGTGTTCTCTTTAGGTACAAAGCTTAATTCCATTTTAGGGTCTAATATCATAAATTTAATCTCATTATGTCCACGCCATCTGTCTTTCATAATCACCCGCGCATCCGTTATCTCACTTTGATACGCACTGGCTTTTGCATTTAAAGTTTTATGTCTACTCTCTTTTAACTGATAGGCACCACGTAACTCTGATAAATGTACTTCTAGTTTTTGAAACTGCTTAAATTTTTTCACAAAAGCATCAGGCATCTTTATGCCTTTCTTTTTGTAATTTGATAAGCGACTTTTGACATCATTATAAGCTTTTTTATTTCCCTCAATTAATGTTTCATATTTTTTTATCTCTTCTCTACGCTCACGAAGATATCGTTCAGATTCGATAATTTTCTCTTCATTTTCATCTAATTTACTTGCCGCAGATCCTAATAAAACTGGATCTATTGTAAATATATTTTCACTTCCACGTAATGTTTCAACCACAATTTTTTCAGTGGCATAAAGCTTGGTATGTGAACCTAAGAGTTCCACATAAATTTCACGTGCCTTTACTACGCCACCCGTAGCCTGAGATATTTTAACCACGTCCCCTTCTACATTTCCATGTTCCAATCTTGTAATCTCAATATTTTTCCCAAAAGCACTGCCCTTATGGATGTTGATTTTCAGCTCAGTAGCAGTCACAATTGAGCTACCATGTGTTTGGCCTTCAATCTTTGCTTCTTCCGCTGTCACCTTGGAATTTGGCCCCATATTACCATCAACATGAATATCATGAACTTTAACATCCATGCCCATGCCAATGGCATCTTTTAATATATCTGCTTCTTTAACATTAATCGAAACATCAGCATTTAGTGCCGTATCAATAGACCCCGTTGTTTTAAAAGAGATCTCATCAACCTGCACATCGGTGGCAATATCATACTCATTATTTTCAAAAGAGATATAGCCATTTTTCTTAGCATAATAAGAAATTTTGTCATCATCTTCTTTCAATCCAATACTCGCCATAACAGTAAATGTAGGTTCATTTGCAGTCTCAGGAGGCAATGGTTGAATATACTTACCACGACAATCTCGTCCTGGTTTTCCCTCACGAGGTTTAATGTACTCGATTAGAAGTTCATCTTCTTCAACACTTAAAATATATCCACGTTTTGAGTAGTCAATACGACCACTTTCGTCTTCATTATCTGACTTCTCTTCATAATGTAGAATAAGTTTATCATTAATCGTTGCCGCTGGCTCTAAACCTTCTGCAACAAGCAGTACCTCTTTTTTCAAATACTCTACATGTTCACTGACTTTAATCCGTGCAATTTGTGCCAAAATAGCATCTTTTTGAACATCATCAAAGATATCCACTAAGATATTTGCACGAAGCTTACGTTTTCGTACCATCGCAAAAAAATCATGTTCGAGTTCATCATAATAGTTTATCTCGGAGCCCTCTTTTATGGTCAGAAAAACCTTGGTCATATTTGCATTGGCCCCAATAGAAATATCAAGTGTATCTAATACACTTTCTTCTACTTTTGTAAATATTTCGATTTCGTAGATTTGCTTGAGTTCAAAAAATGGATTTAAGAGGGTTGTATCATCAGTGATCTGATCAAGCTCATCAATAGCAAGTTCGTCCCAATCAGCACCATCACCCTCTTTAGAGCCCATCTTTGAGAAGGTTTGCACTTCTAAAACACTGAAATCCAAGCTAGAGACAGGAACATCAGAGTTTTTAGCCACTTTTTGCAGTTCTTTGGCTACATTTTCACTACGTACAACAATGGGCTTGATAACTTTAACATTATTATGTTCTTCAAGTTCTTCTGCCATAATTGCCCCGCTTTCGTAAAGTACATGATTTTAATCAATTTTTGGTTAAAATCTCGTAAAAGTTAGACTACTATCGTCCTTTTTAGAGGAATACTTATATTTAAATCCATTTTTACCAACAGTTTTGGCATTCTTTTTTCCCGTATTTTAGGCTTTATTCGTGATTTACTCACAGCCTCTATCTTAGGTGCAGGAATATTTACGGATATTTTCATTATTGCCTTTAAACTGCCCAATCTTTTTCGTCGTATTTTTGCTGAGGGTGCTTTTACTCAAAGCTTTTTACCGGCCTTTACCCGCTCGCGTCATAAGGCTGTGTTTTCTGTCTATATTTTCACTCTTTTTCTGAGCATTATCTTACTTATTACCTTTTTTGTCAACCTCTTTCCACATCAATCAAGTAAGGCTATCGCCATTGGATTTGATGCACAAACTATTGAACTTGCCGCTCCTTTTGTCGCCATTAACTTCACCTATCTTCCTCTTATATTTATGGTGACTTTTTTAGGAACATTTTTACAGTATAAAAATCATTTTGCAACCACCGCATTTTCCACAGGACTGCTTAATCTAGCTCTTATCGGCGCGCTACTACTTTCTCGTGAAATGGAACAAGAGATGATTGTTTACTACCTCAGTTTTGGGGTTGTCATTGGAGGAGCACTTCAGCTTTTTGTGCATATCGTTGCTATATACAAGGTAGGTTTAGCACCTCTTTTTTATGGTGGTGTGAAGTATTTTAACGAGAAAAAAAACAGCATTAAAAAAGAGACTTCAGGGTTTTCAAAACAGTTTTTTCCGGCCATCTGGGGAAATTCTACTGCCTCTTTTTCAGCTTTTTTAGACACCTGGCTTGCCTCATTTCTCATCACAGGTTCCATCTCTTATCTTTACTTTGCCAATCGTGTTTTTCAACTCCCTCTGGCACTTTTTGCCATTGCGACGTCGGTTGCACTCTTTCCAAGGGTTTCACGTCTTTTAAAAAATAACGACGAAGAAAAAGCCTTAAGCTATATGACAAAAGCATTTTGGTTTTTAACGATTATATTAACCATGAGTGGTATCGTAGGTTTGGTTTTAGCCCAAGAGATTACTGCACTTCTTTTTGAACGTGGTGCATTTACTCATGAAGACACGCTCTCAACCACTACTGTTTTACAGATGTATCTTATAGGTTTACTCCCCTTTGGTCTGAGCAAACTTTTTGCCCTCTGGCTTTATGCAAAAGAACAGCAACTCAAAGCAGCAAAAATTGCCACCTATACATTAGGTTCAAATATTGTACTTTCACTTGCCCTTATCATTCCTCTTGAAGCAATGGGTCTCGCCTTAGCCAGCTCACTTAGTGGTTTGGTCGGTTTTTTCTTTACGCTCAAAGCTTTTGGAAGCCAAAATATTTTGGCTATACTCTCAAAAAAATATGCCCTGTTGTTAATACTCAGCGCGCTGATTACATTATTATTATCTTACGCATTAAAGGAACTTATCCATGTATATCTATGACTCTGTTAAAAAAGAGAAGTTAAAATTTAAATCTTTAAAACCCAAGCAAGTGAGCCTCTATGTTTGTGGTCCAACGGTTTATGATGATGCCCACTTAGGTCACGCAAAAAGTGCGTTGGTTTTTGACCTACTAAAACGTGTACTCAGCCATGATAATTATAAAGTGACTTACGCTCGAAACATTACCGATGTGGATGATAAAATCATCAAAAAAGCACAAGAACAGAACAAAAGTATTAAAGAGATTACAGATACCTATACCACGGCATATCATAGAGATATGAGCGCGCTGGGTATTCAAGCACCAGATATTGAACCACGCGCGACTGAGTCTTTTGAAGCAATGCATGAGATGATCAGCGCGCTGATAAACAAAGGTCATGCTTACGCAACGCCTGCTGGAGATGTTTACTTTGATACAGCGAGTGATAAAAACTACCTAAGTATCTCAGGGCGTGTACAAAATGAAGAAGATACACAGAGTCGTGTAGAGAGTTCAGGTCAAAAGAAAAATGCAACAGACTTTGCCCTTTGGAAAAGTGTCAGTGATGGCTCACTTACTTTTTCATCCCCTTTTGGAGAGGGTCGTCCGGGTTGGCATTTAGAGTGTTCAGCGATGATTGAAAAACATTTAAGTGATCAAGACGAAGCGTATGCTGTGGATATTCACGGTGGTGGTGCTGATCTGCTTTTTCCACATCATGAAAATGAAGCCGCGCAAACCAGATGTTCAAGTAACCATGAGTTGGCGCGCTACTGGATGCACAATGGTTTTGTAAATATTGATGGTGAAAAAATGAGTAAGTCTTTAGGCAACAGCTTTTTTATCAAAGATGCACTCAAAAGTTATGATGGTGAAGTTTTACGCTTTTATCTACTCAGTGTGCATTACCGAAGTAACTTCAACTTTAACGAAGATGACCTACTTAGCTCTAAAAAACGTCTTGACAAGCTCTACAGACTAAAAAAACGTCTTTTTGGTCTCAAAGTAGTCGAAGAGAAAACAAGCTTTATAGAGGCACTTAAAGAGACGCTTAGTGATGATATGAATGTGTCCAAGGCGTATGCTTTAATCGATGAGATGGTTTCAGATATCAATGAAAAACTTGATGCCAATCCTAAAGATAAAGTCGCTAAAAGAGAAGCCACTTCAAACCTTGCTTTAGTAGAGTCTCTTTTAGGTTTTGGTCTGAACAACCCCTTTGAATATTTTCAACACGGGTTTGATACAACTATCAAAACTACGATAAATGACTTGATACTTCAGCGCAATGAGGCAAAAAAAGAGAAAAACTTTGAACGTTCAGATAGTATTCGTGATGAGATATTAGCACTGGGTGTTAACATTATGGACACTCCAGAGGGGACGTTCTGGGAAGCAAAAGAGTAAACTACTCTTTTGTCTTGCCTTCTGTAAAATATTTCTCCAATTCAGCCATAGAGTGAATATTACTATTTTGGGTATGCAAGTGTTTTGTGCTCAAGGTAATATTACTCTCTTTTTCTTTTAAAAACTCAAGTAAACTATTTTTGTCTATTTCAAGATGCTTTTTACTCAAAACGGCAAAGTCATCTCCATGGATTCTAAAAAGCATCGCATCACCAATCTGTTCCACTATTTTTGCTGAAAAGTCACGCAGAAGTAGATCCCCTTCTTGCCAACCCAATCGTTCATTGTATTGTGTAAAGTTACCTAAAAACACAAGGTTGAGGCAAGGATAAACATCCGATTTTACAGTTAAGATGTAATCCAGATACTCATTATTATAATTATTGGTCACAGAGTCTTTATAGAAATAGGCAAAACGCTCCTCTTCCATCGCCGTAGCAGGCAGTTGTGAAGTCTCTTCTAACTCTAAATCTTCAAATACCTTAATAGCAAAGGGAACAACTTCTGCGTGATACAAGCTACCACTTAAACATCTGATCTCTTCTATCGCTACTTCTTTGGTTTTCGAAAGTTTGTATATACGACTACTCGTCATCGCATCAAAACTATCTGCAATCAGCATAATACGCGAAAGAGGCAGTATCTCATCACCTTTAAGACCTAAGGGATACCCTGAGCCATCAAACCGCTCATGATGTCCTGAAATAATCTCTGAGAGCTGTAAATACATAGGAATTTTATGCAACATCTTAGACCCCACGCTCACATGCTCTTGAATCAAAGAGTACTCTATGCTGTTTAGTTTTCCAGGCTTTAATAAAATAGCATCAGGCGTTGTCATCTTACCAATATCATGCAAAATACCCGCACGGTATATGAGTTCACAATCCTCTTCAGAATAAGCCATCTCTTTGGCAATCGCTCTACTATATTGTGCAACGCGCAAAGAGTGTCCCGCCGTATAACTGTCTCTCTCTTCGATAAGGTCTACTAAAGAGATCAAAGTTTTTTCATAATTTTCGATCATAGTCAATTCTAATTTATGTTGCTCTTCAATTTTTTTATCAACAATTTCCTCAAGATTAATCCGATAATTTTCATTATCTTTAAAAACTTTTTGTTTTAATAGAACCTTATATAAAACCTCTAACATCTGTTCATTTTGAACAGGTTTTAAGATATAACCACTCACCCCCAATCTTATCGCTTGAGAGAGGTACTCTCCTTCTGAGTGGGCAGAAACAATAATAATATCTTGATCAGAATTCATTTGATAAATCTTTTCTGACATCTCAATCCCATTTATCCGAGGCATTAAAATATCAGTAATAACAATATCATAGTTAGAAGACGCATATTTTTCGAGTCCCTCTTTACCATCAACCGCCACATCAACAACCGCGAAGAGTTTTCCTAAGAAAAGAGAAAATGTTTGTCGTAACATCTCATCATCTTCAACATAAAGAACCTTGGTCTCAAGGGCTAAAGCCTTGACTTCTACTATATCACTCATCACTTATCTCCTGCCTAGGAAGGCTAATAATAAAATTAACCCCTCCATCAATATTTTCAACTTTTATCATACCAGATAGATGTTTTTCTACAATCGTTTTACTCATATACAGACCCAAACCTGTCCCTGTTTTTTCATCTTTTGTACTGAAATAAGGATCAAATATTTTATCTATAATAGTTTCATCTATCCTACCCGCATTATCTTTAATTCTTGTTATAACCTCATCACCCTCATCATAGATAGTAATAACAATCTCTTTTTTATCCTTTGAAACATCTTCAAATGCCTCTTTCGCATTTTTTAATATATTGATAAATACATGTAATAACTCTCTTGAAAAGATATTGACCTTACTTTTGGATGAGCAAGAGTAAGAGAGTGCGATGTTGTTGTTTAATAACGCACCATCAATGACTTGCAAAGCTTCTTTCATAATCTCATCAAGATAAACACGCTCTTTCTCTTTTTCTGGTCTGAAAAAGTTTCTAAAATCATCAATCGTTGCTGAGAGGTGTTCTGCTTGTTTTAAAATAATCTCCATCTGTTCAGTCGTAGCCATCTCATTAAAAGTCTCCAACGCGATATCGGCTAAGATATTATTAGCCCCCATGGTAATGACACCCAGAGGTTGTCTCCACTGGTGTGCAATCATCCCTATCATCTCGCCCATCGCCGCATGTCTAGACTGAGAGATGAGAAGCTGTTCTTGCTCTTTTAGTTTTTTTTGTAAACCATACGACTCTGTAATATCAAAGGCAATCACCCCAATCAATGGACGTTGTGCTTCACCTTCCATCACAAAACTGATAACTCTAAAATATAAAGACTTTGCATCTGGGTCAATTATTTGTTCTATCTCTTCACTGAATCCCTTATCTAAGGTTTCAATATCTTTTTCATGAATATACTTAGACATCTCTGCATCAAATAAGACATCTACCTCTTTACCTATAGCATCTGGATACCAGCTTTTAGCCTCTTCATTAACATAATTAATCACCGAGTTTTCATCTTTTATAAATACCTGTCCAGGAATATTGTTCATAAAAGCTTGAAACTTGGTTTCACTTTTTCTGATACTCTCTTCAAGTTCTTTAATTTTAGTAATCTCAATATGAAACCCAATCATTCGAATCGCCTGATTTTCACTATTAAAAATAGTCTGACCTCGAGCCAATATCCAGATCCAATGTCCCTCTTTATGGCGCATACGGAAGGTAGATTCATACTCAATACTTGGATCATTTTGTGCCTCTAAAATCAGTTTTTGAACCTCTTCCATCTGCTCTGGATCAACTTTATCTTCCCAAGACTGAACACTATTTTCAAATTCACCATCTTCATAACCCAACATTTTTTTAAAGTTCTCAGAAAAATATATCTCGTTTGTTGTTATATTCCAATCCCATAAACCATCTTGTGTTCCATTAATGGCATACTCATAACGTTCTCTTACCTTTTCAAGCTCAGTGACATCAGATAAAACCACAATGCTTCGGTGTGTTCCATCAAAAGATAAGGTTTCAACATGCACAATATAACGAGATTTTTCACCCTCTTTTTCCATGCAGACCTTATGCAATTGTAGAGGATGTTGAATCACATACTCAAGCCAAGACAGATTCTCCATATTGGCATGTAAACACCCCTCTTCTTCTAGAAAAAACTCACACACACAGGCGTGTTCTTTATTGAAATTTTCTATATTTTCATAGCCAAAATACTCCAGCATTCTCAAATTCACCCGATCAATCTGCTCGCCATTGGTTGTAAACATAATATTGGGACTGACATTAAAGACACTTTCAAGGTATCTTTGATTAAAACGTAGTGCATCATTTTGAGCATTATAAATATCAGAGATCTCCAATGAATACGACCGCATCCTTTTTTGTACCAACCATACAATCAAAATAAACGCCAAAAACATTAAAGAGATCAATCCAAAAAGTAACTTATTTTGAAAAGGTGAGATTTCTGTGATATCTTGAAAAAAGACAATTTTTACCCTATGCGCACCTTTAAAGTCCTTAAGTATAAACAGGTGTGTTAAGTACTCTTTATCCTCCGTCTGTATGCGTACTTCATCATCAAATATTTTCTTTTTAACCAACGAATCACAAATCACGTCTAATTTGGGATTTAACTTTGTCTGTAAACGATAGCCATCAATTAAAAGCTTGTTTTTAGTTTCATTTTTAATATGTAAAGAGAGGGCATCATCTTTGATAAAAAACAGTCCACAAAACTGATTAATCTCTTCTACTTCATCGATAATAAATTTAGGACTGATTCCAATTTCGGCTATGCCTATATAGTGATTTTCCTTATCAAACATCGGATACATATAACGATAAACTCTGGCATACTTTCCTGTTTCATATCCACTTAGAGGCTTTTTGTTTATATTCATCGCGGCAATCATGGGACGTAGTTTGGTGAGGTTGTCATTATAACTTTCAGGGTCATGCATACGTAAAAAAACAGATCCATCAGGGCGATAGATATTTAAGACCTCTATATTAGGATTTTCAAGGCGGAACAGTTCCCATTTTGGTTTTAGAAGTTTGTAAATTTTCTCTCGTTGACCTTTTTTGATCATCTCTATCAATTTACTGGTAGTAACCAAACGACGTAATCGATACAAATTATCATTTTCATGATGATTAATAACATGCTCAATACTTGAATGTAACTGTTGTGTAAACTCTTTTTGCATACGATTTTGATTTTTATGATCAAGTACTTTTGTTATGCCTATAGAGGTAATAATTAAGAATAACATTCCTGTGGCAATAAAGAAGATAACACTACGCTCAAGTTTATCAACTTTTAATATACTCATAATATATCACCACCACACTCAAGGTTGTCAAACCACGCCAAAAACATCTCAAGTTCCTCTTTTTTAAACAGCGCGCCATGTTGAGGCGCCATCTGTTCTATCTCATACTTTCTAACCGCACTGACCCACTTTTTACAAAAAAGATTTCCTGCCATATAACGTTGATGAAAACCTTCTAAAAATGGAAGATGTTTATCAAAATCTTCCACCTCTTTATAAACATCCCATGGGGGCAATACTGCGGCACCGATATCTCCACTAAAAAGAATCTTAGATTTTTCATCATAAAGTGTAAAATTACCTGGAGAGTGGAGGAAATGTGCGGGTATAAAATGAAGTACTGAACTGCCAAAACTAAGTTTTGCGCCCTTATCCTCTAACGCAACCAACCTCTCCATATCAACCAAACCATAGTGACTCATAAAGCGGGTCCATATTTTAGAGATAACAAACTTCGCCTGTGTTGCGACACTCCAGTGTGTTATCGATCCTGCTACATCAGGATCTTGATGTGAGAGAAATATCAACTTAATTTTCTTAGGATCAATATGTCGAGCCACTGCCGCATAAAGTTCTTCAAAAATTTCATCACTACCAGGATCAATGAGTAGCGCGCTGCCTTTGGAGATAATAAGGTATTGATTAAGCGATAAAAAACGATCTTCATGCTCTTCATCATCAAAACTAAACATGATCCATTTATAGTCGCTATCTTCATATAAAATTGTATCTTCACTCATGATATTAATCCTTTAAATTCTCTTATCAACTCCATCTGTCTCGCTGCTAAATATTCAACAAACTGCATATGTAATCGTTCATGTATTTCGTATGAGAGTATAACAAGATAGCTGTGCGCCTCTTCTTTTATACTCTCAATCTTTGCTGCTGTATTGATAATGAGAGGCTTATGTTTATTTTGAAAAACCATATCAACTTGTACTTTACTGCCCTTTTGCATACCAACAGGTAGTCCATTCATATTAATACTTAGCGCATCAATACTCACATCAAGGATATGCATCTCAATACCAGCATTTCTCTCTTCAAAAAATAGGGTTACTTGCGCACTCTCTCCTGGTTCTACTCTGACATGTGTTCTTTGTGTTGGAGAGTCTATAAGAAAGCTAAATTTTTGAACGTTGATACTCTGAGTTTCGTAAGAGTTGTTTATGATACTCTCTGCCAAAATATCATAAGGAAAAGTGTTTGAACTAAGTATCATCTTCTTTTCATACTGCACTGCTTTTTGTTGCTTGTAGGATGTTTTTAAAGTCACTTCATTTTTAATAACATCAACCACTACTGCGGGGTTGGTTATTTTTATAGCACGATAAAAAGAGTTGATTTTTAGTTCACCCGAATTTTTTTGTAACATTTTAAAAAGGTTTAAGATACTCTCTTTATTGTTAACCGCTTTTTCATGTTTCATAGACTTATGGTCAAACAAATCAAGTAAATTAAGTTCAGTGATATCATTTAATGAGAGGATATAGTTGTCTTTTTTCTCTGCAATGGCACTTAGTCTCGCCATGAAGTGGTGTGATACATTTTTTGTATCGGCTATTTTGACATGAAAAAGCGTATCCAAACTCTCTTTTAAAACATCGAAATAATCATCCTCTTTATCATTGAAAAGAAACTTGTCATGTTCTAAAAGTTTTAAACCTAAATCAAAGCCATCCTCTTTCATCTCATGTAAGTTTGAATAACCAAAAAAAGCGATAGTTTTTTCATTGGCCATCAGTAGTTCACTGTTTTTCATCATCATCACAAAGTTATCTTGATAATTAAAAATATTATGCAGATTCATGGTAAAGAGATTACGGTGTCGCAATTCTAAGACTTTTTCTGTACATTTAATCAATGTTTCGGCTAGTTCCGCAAGGGGAAGCGGTTTAATTATAAACTTATAGACGCCAAGGTCAATAGCAGCCAATAAGTTTTTTTCATCATTATGTGCAGAGGTGAGAATAATTTCAATTTGTGGATCAATTTCTTTAATTTTCTTTGAGAGTACCAATCCATCCATCTTAGGCATAGTAATATCGGTAATAACGATAGGACAATGGTGCTTTTGAAACAGCTCTAAGCCTTCAAGACCATCTCTTGCCGTATAGACTTTTGGAAAAGTTTTTTTAAAAAATGTCGCCGCTTGTTCACGCAAACCATCATTATCTTCAACGTATAGTAGGCTAAACGATGCAGCCAGTTTTTTAAGTTTTTTTAATCCCTCTAAATTCATGACATCCTCAGTATCACTTATTATATATCATATAAACCAAACTTGGCTTAACGACAGGCTCTTTCAGGGAGTTCTTTTATTTCGTAATCAATTTGATTATTTGAAATCGTAGCAATTTCTAAACATCTGGCATCCGTGTTTGGCAATGCAATACTTTTATCAAATTTATTGTTGAGATAAACACTCAGTTTGGCCTTAGAAGTAATTTTACCCTTAAGCGAATAACGATGTGCAATGACTCTATACGTTTTATCTTCTTTTAACTTATCAAGCGTAATGGTCTCGGGTCCAAAACCTTGAGTTGCATCACGATCTAGTTTTACTCTGTTGGGGATAGAACGTGTAGCACGGTAACTGATATGGAAATCCTCACTTCTCAGGTGTAAGTCCATATCTAAAGGCTTAGCGTCCCAAGACAAAATGAAGCGCGCTGAGCCTAATGGAATCTCTTTTGTCATCAAAAAAAGTGTCTGCCAATACTTTCCAAAACTCACCATCGTTGTACTGTTTACTGGGATATACCCTTTACTTCTAAACATAATAGGTACATCAGCATCTATTCCTTCAGGCGGTAAAGGCATCTTAATATACCCCTTTTCATCGGCAACAAAAACCGTCCCTAAAAACTTAATCTTTCCGCCCGAGAGAGGTTCACAAGTGATGGCATCTTTAAGTGAAAACGTCGCCACCTCATCAAGCTCATCATGTGCAAACTTAGAGAGTTCTAAGGCGTTCCAACAACCCTCCGCTTGTAAACTTGTACTCAAAAGTAAAATCACTGCTATCTTTTTTAAATAATCCATAAAAGCTCCATTTTCAGCACTCTAATTAATAAACATTATATATAATCCCAACAAAATAATACTTGAAAATAAAAGAGCAAATATGCTAAGTCTACAAGATCTTCACACCATCATAAAAAACAATATCCCAACTAATCATAAAGAGTTTACCCGTCTATTTCATGGACGTGGTGGATTTTACGAAGGGTGGGAATTTTTAACCATTGATTCTATTCACAAGGTACTCAAAGTTGCTTTGTTTAAAGAGATTGATATTAAAGAAGAAAATGCACTTCTTGATCTGCTCAAATTGATGATGAAATACACCCACCATGACACACTCATTTTACAAAGAAGATATCTTCCTCAATCCCCTACAGAAGTTTTAATAGGCACCTTGGATGAGAAAAATTTTGCAATAGAAAATGGACTTAAATATCACCTCAACTTGCACAATAATCGAAATAATGGTTTTTTTGCAGATATGAAAATTGGGCGTGAGTTTGTACGTGAAAATGCCAAAGATAAAAAAGTTTTAAACCTCTTCTCTTACACCTGCGCCTTTAGTGTTGCTGCCATTGCAGGGGGTGCAAAAAGTGTGGTCAATGTAGACATGAGTAAGGGTGCGCTCTCTACAGGACGTGAGAACCACCGTATCAATAACTTAGATCATCGTTCAGCACAATTTATGCCTTACAATATCTTAAAGTCCTTTTCTCGTATCAGAAAAGCAGGGCCTTATGATCTTATCATTATCGATCCACCCACCTTTCAACGTGGTAGCTTTGCAGCGTCAAAAGATTATCTTAAAGTGATTCGTAGACTTAAAGAACTCTCTACCGATGGTGCTTTAGTACTCAGCGCACTAAACTCACCAGAACTGGACACACAGTTTATTAAAGATATTTTTGAAGAGTATGCACATGGATTTAGCTATGTTAGAAGATTGGACAATATGGAGAGTTTCAAAGCACTCAATGAAGAGCGCTCTTTGAAAAATTTAATATTTACTAAGAGTGGGCACGCTTAGCTTCTTGCACAAGTTGGTAGCGAGAGAGCATTTTATGATGTGTTTCAAAACCTTCAAGTGCCAAACCAGGACTGTTTAATCCATGAAAGTTCAACTCGCCATTTACAATTTCAACACAGTTTTTTAATGTTGTTTTACCATATAGAGCGTCTAGTGCACCAGCATAATCTTTATACTCTTTTTCATCAAGAACGATACTCAACACTGCTGACATACAGCGGTGATGAAGTTTTCGCTCATTGCTGAGTTCAGACATCTGTAAAGAGAAGTTGTTCCACTGTTGTGCATTTTCATAATCCCCTAAACTCAAACACAACATCGCTTTAAGCTCTGCTACTTTCAGACTCTCCCACAACGTTCCCTTATCAGGAACCACTCCAATAAACTCTGCCACACTTTGAAGATCATTCGCCGTTGATTCATCTAAGTCTTCATATAACTCTTCGCAAGCATCTTCATCTAAACTGTGTAGATCTAAGATGGCTTCACGAAGCAGCGCCCCTTCATTATTATTACTCCATGCCAAGTCTTCTAATGGATAGATCTCAGACATCCCTGGAACTAAGACACGACACGCATACACACCAAGATGGGTATAGTCTGCAATATAAATATCAAAACCTGCTTCATGAATCAATTTAGACATCTTCTCAAATTCACTACTCGTATCCAGATCAGTATTCCAATCGACAAAATCATAATCACTTTGTGTTTTGAAAAAGTCATAAGAGAGGAGTCCTGTAGAGTTGATAAAATGATTTTCCAAATTCTCAGGATCACTCACCTCCATCATATTAAATGTTGGTTCATGAAACTCATTCATATCATCAATATTTCGTCCTTGAAGCAGTTCTGTCACTGTACGCTCTAGGGCAACTTCAAAACAGGGATGTGCGCCAAATGAAGCAAAAACAGAAGCATCACGAGGGTGAATCAGTGTCACAGAGATAACAGGATAAACACCCCCTAAAGAAGCATCACAGATACGCAGACTATAACCATGTTCTTTTAAGGCTTCGATGGCTTCACGTGTTTTAGGAAATCGCTCTATCACTTCTTGAGGAATCAAAGGCAGACTTATCGCCTCAGAGATAACCCTGTTTTTCACATAACGTTCAAAGATTTCACTGATGGCTTGAACACGTGCTTCGTTTTGACTGTTTCCTGCTGACATTCCATTGCTCACATAAAGGTTTGCAATGAAGTTTACAGGAAAGTAGATTTCTTCATCATCACGTACTCTGACAAAAGGAAGTGCGCAGATACCACGCTCTCCAGCACCTGAATTCGTATCAAAAATCTCTTCAGGTTCCAACTCAGAATTTGGATCGTAAAATTCCCACAGCTTTTCATCAAGCAGACCAGAAGGCATATCACCCTCTTCATCTTCAAACCACTTCTCATTGGGATAGTGAACAAAATCACCTTGAGAAATTGCTTCACCTAAGTAAAAATCAGCAAAGAAATAGTTACAACTCAGACGTTCAAAATATTCACCCAGCGCGCTGGCTTCACAAGACTTTTCACACGCCCCCTTACCATTGGTAAACATCATACGATACTCTTTGTCATGTAAATGAAGAGAATAGACATTAGAGATAGGGTTAAGTTTTGAAGAGGCTTCAAGTTCGATACCAACAGCATTGATTTTAGAATACATGGTTTCAATAGTTGACTCTAGGTCACTATCTTTACCTTTAATAAATGTTTGATTGCTCATGAGTTTCCGTAAAGTGAATTTTGATTGAGGTTTAAAAAGAGGAGAAGTAACTTCCTAGTAGAGGAAATTACTATTTTCTGCGTAAGTATTTACATTTTCTGTACGTTTTACATCAGCTTGTACTTGATTGAAATTTTCTACACTTAACTGTAAAGAAGAAAGAGGTGTTGCCTCTTCAGCCTTAAATATTTGTGAAAAGTCTGCACCATTATCAACGGCAGTATTTAAATTATTTGACTTTTGTACATCTTTTGCAAAATCCATATAGGCTTGAGTAGCATTTTCACTACTTTCGCCTGTCGCTTTATCATAGATTTCATTGGCACTTTTAGTACCTTCTGAATAGATATCAATTTTATCTTGAGTTGTTTTATGTGCCGCAGCATCTGCGAGGATGTCGCGTTGTCCCTGACTTAACTCGTTTGGATTTTGAGGTCTTTGATTATTAACATAGCTGTTTAAGCTTGTAGGTGAACTTGATACATTCATAATAGACTCCTTAATGACTCATTATAGCATAAATTTATGACAACTCTTTTTCTAAGCTTTTGAGTTCTCTTTTTAAGCGTGGAAGATAACTGTACAACTCATCTAACATATCTTTAATTTGAACCTTATTTTTAGAGTGCTCAATATAGTCAAATATTTTATAAACACGTTTAATACGTAGGTTTGCACTCACCCCTTTAAAACGGTGTGCCCAAAGATAGTTTTGTTCAAAAAACGAGTAGGTCGCACACTCATAATAGTCCTCTTTCACCGTCTCTAGTTCAGCTAAAAAATCATTTACTAACTCAACTAAAAGTGGCGCGTCTATACCTAGCTCTTCTGTTGCTTCAACCATAGAAAATGGTTCTATATAAATCTCAGTGACACTTCGTCCATTTGGATTTAAACCCAAACCCTTAAGCTGAATGATTTTTTCTTCCAGTTCATCATCAAACTCTACAACCATCGTTTTACGAACTTGTTTAAGTTTTTTCAAATAGTATTTATCTTCAAAATCACCCTTAGGTTTATACTCAAAAACACGGTAAATAAGCTCTCTTTTCTTTTCATCAGCGATATAGATACCATCAAGTGCAGTCTGAATATGTCTGAGTCCAATAGGGTCCAGTTCTTTACTGTTTAATGCCTCATATTTTGCTGCCAAAAGTAGAATTACCACCGTTTTCCCTTAAACCTAGTTTTGCTTACTTGGGTTTATTGATTCAGACACTTCCAGTCCAAAACCACTTAAACCACTTAAATCAGGGGTGTTGCCATCTTTGGTTAACAGACGCATTTTTTCTACACCCAGTGTTTTTAAAATTTGTGCGCCAATACCATACTCTTTGTTATTAATTTTCTCTTTTTGCGCCGAGTTATTAATAAAAAGCAGTACGCCACTGTTTTGTTTAAGATAGTCAATAGAGTCAATTAAACCACTATATTTATCTTGATTTAAAAGAAGTTCAACATCGCTGATTACATTATGAACACGTACATTTGCATGTTCTCCTGCATTGTAAAAAACGATAGCATTATGGGTGTTTTGTTCATGATCTACAAAGTCATACTTTTTTACTTTTACACCAAAAAACTCAACTTCTTCTTCTTTGACGATATGCACTAAGGTTTCATTGGCCAAAAGGTATTCCACAATATCAGAAATAAATACAGTTTTAAGATTGTGTTTTTCAGCAAAAATATCTAAATCATCACGGCGCGCCATCTCTCCATCATCTTTGATGATTTCACAGATAACACCTGTTTCAGCCAAACCAGCTAAACGACATAAGTCAACAGAACCCTCAGTATGACCGATACGAACCAATGTACCACCATCTTTAGCAATCAATGGAAATATATGACCTGGCTTAGCCAGCTCATTTTTATGACTCAAAGGATTTGCTAAAATCTTCACTGTCATATCACGCTCACTTGCGGATATTCCCGTTTTTGCAGCCGTAGCGTCTACAGAAACAGTAAAGGCTGTCTCATACATAGAATTATTTGAACTCACCATAGGAACCAAGTCCAAACGTTCTGCAATTTTATTCGTAAGCGTAACACAGATAAGTCCCCGTGCATGTGTCGCCATAAAGTTAATATGCTCTGGAGTTGAAAATGTAGCAGCGTAAACTAAATCACCCTCATTTTCTCTATCTTCATCATCAGCCATAATGACCATGTTGCCTTTTTTAATCTCTTCGATCGCAACTAACACACGCTCAATTGGAGTCATATTCTCTCTTTTATTATAATTATTGAACTTATTATAATGAAAAAACAATCAAAAACTTATCACATTTACTTATTTAAGCAAAATATGTCATATTTAATAGAGAAATTCCCATATTATCGACAACAATTAAGCAAAAGTATGTATCACATAAGTGTGATTAGTCCTTAAACTTGTCTCTTATTATTAGGAATTCATCTAAATTTTCTATAAATAGATCCATGAGTTTGGGGTCAAAATGTATGGCGCGCTGATCACTAAAAAGTTCTAAAATTCTATTCAGCTCCCATGCTTTTTTATAAACACGTTCACTTCCTAAGGCATCAAACACATCGGCTATCGCAGTAATACGTCCATAAATATGAATTTCCTCCCCTTTTAATCCATTGGGATAACCACTACCATCATACTTTTCATGATGCTCATTGGCCACTATAGCGGCTGCCTGTAAGATAGGTTTATTTGATTTTTTTAACATTTCATAACCCAATTCAGCATGTGTTTTCATAATCTCAAACTCATCAAAATCAAGTTTGCCTGGTTTGTTTAAGATATTATCAGGAATCCCCACCTTACCGATATCATGCATAGGACTGGCAATTTTTAGCATCTCAGCTTCACTACTGCCTAATCCAGACAAGCGCGCTAATAATTCTGAGTAATGCGCCACACGTTTAACATGATTTCCTGTCTCTTTGGAACGTGTTTCGCCAATCTCACCCATGGTATAGATAACTTCTCTTTGTGTGGCTTCTATCTCATCATTAAGCTCTACAACCTCACTTACATCAGTGATATAAACAAAAAGATGTTTTTTTATTTTTTCACCAATCAAGTCTAATTGATAGGTTTTATCCTCAAACTCAAATATAGAAACATCTCGTTGACTATGTTGAATTAAGCCCTCATGCCCTTTGATGTCAAAAGAATGGATATCTTCTATATACGAAAAATACGATACGGCAGCCTCATTTTGAAACTCTATTTTTCCTTCAAGGTTAAATATAAATACTGCGGAAGGATTATGCTCGGGAAGTTCTGCAAGCAGTGCATTTTGTTCACTCATATTTTCATTGATATGAAATATCTTATAGATCCAACATGTTTTAGTTAATGCTGTTATGATTAAAATCATGCCCAATACTAGTGCAATATAAGAGTTCATTACCACCGCTAAAATAAAAAGTAAAAGCGAAAAAAGTATTCTAATATTAATCTCTTTTTTATCTAAATTACATGACATGCATAACCTTTAAATGATAATTTAAACAATCATACATCATTTATTATAACAATTGCAAAACAAAATGAAAACTAATCATAAACATCTAAACTTATGTGTCAATATTTCTCTATAAAATGTTATAATAGTTATAATTAAAACAAAAGGTTTTCAATGCCAAAAAAACGCAATATTAATAAAATGCCTGCTTATCTTGATCTGGCACAAAGTCTCACTGGAATGATTTTAGCCCTTTTTATCTCAGGTCATATACTTTTTGAGTCCACTATTTTAATCTCTAAAAATGCCATGTACAATATGACACTGTTTTTTGAAGGTTATTTCTTTTTTGGAGATAAATATCCGAGCATCATCACCTTTTTAGCCATCTCTGTTTTATTAATACTCATTGTACATACGCTTGCAGTCTTTCATAAATTCCCCTCATCTTATCGTCAATTTACACTGATGCGTAAACATATGAAACAGCTCAATCATCATGACACCTATCTCTGGGCTGTTCAAGTTATCACCGGCTTTTCAATGTTTTTTCTTGCCTCTATTCACCTATATACTATGATTAGTATGCCTGACCAGATTGGTCCATATGCCTCATCTGAGCGTATTGTTACAGATATGATGTGGCCTTTATACTTTTTACTTCTTTTTGCCGTTGTAATACATGCGGGTATTGGTGTTTACCGATTAATTATTAAATGGGGATTTTTTGAGGCCAAACAGCAAAAATTCATGAAACAAAGACGTGCACTTTTACGAACATTGATGTACTTTGTTATTACCTTATATCTTGTTATCGGGACAGCCTCTTTAGCGCGCTATATACAAATCGGTTATGCGCATGACTTTGAAAAGGGTGAACGTTATCATCCTCAAACTAAAATAGCACAGGAGTAAATTATGGAAAAAATTAAATGTGACGTACTGATTATCGGTGGAGGCCCCGCAGGTGGTGTCGCCGCAGTAACAGCAAAGATGAACCACCCAAACAAAGAGATATTGGTTATTCGTGAACACGAGGTACAATTGGTACCATGTGCTATTCCATATATATTTGGAGAGACACTGGGATGCAGTGAGAAAGATGTTGCCTCATGTGGGATGGCTACAGATATGGGAATATCCACACTCATTGGAGCCATCAAAGATGTAGATATTGAAAATAAAATAGCCTACTCTGCACTCAATGCCATCAGTTTTGAGAAACTGATCTTCGCAACAGGCTCACAGCCTTTTGTGCATGAGTCACTCAAACATGCCATGATATTAGATGGAGTGTTTACCGTTCCAAAAAACAAAACATTAATAGATTTAATGAAAGCTTACTCCGATGATAAAAGCGAAGTGGTTGTTGTTGGTAGTGGATTTATTGGTGTAGAGATTGCCTTAGAGTTTGCCAGTAAGGGTAAAAATGTAACCGTTATTGGTGGAAGTAAACACATCTTACAAACAGCATTTGACTCCGAAATTTCGCAAGAAGCAGAGGACATCATGCTTGCGCATGGCGTCAAATACATTGGGAAAGACCGTGTCATTGAAATTGTTGATAAAAATGATGACAATATTGTGAATGCAGTAAAATTACAAAGTGGGCTTATCATTGATACAGAAGTGGTCATTTTAGCGACTGGTTATCAATCAAACACTGGATTGGCACTCAAAGCAGGTGTCTCGTTAGGGCATTATGGTGGTATCTGGGTTGATGAGTATATGCGCACAGAAAACCATGATATCTTTGCCGTTGGTGACTGTTCAGCGCGCCGTGACTTTATCACAAAAGAGCCCTCAAAAGTGATGCTTGCTTCGACTTCCGCTGCAGAAGGTAGAGTTGCAGGAAGTTCTCTTTACGATATAAAATACATGAAAGGCTTTAGTGGCACCATCGCCATCTTCTCAACCATGATAGGTGAGCGCGCATTTTCTTCCGCCGGTGTGACAGAAGATCAAGCTAAAATCGCTGGTATTGATGTGGTAGTTGGTACATTTACAGGGATGAATCGTCACCCTGCTACCATTCCTGGTGCGCAAAAGCAGCAGGTTAAACTGATTGCTATGCGTCATGGTGGACAGATTATTGGCGGTCAAGTAGTTGGTGGTGTTGAGACAGGAGAGATGATTAATCTGCTTGGCTTTATAATAGAGTCTCATTTTGATATCTATCGTGTGATGTCGATGCAGGTCGCTACTCAACCGATGTTGACTGCTGCTCCAACCAATTATCCCGTAGTAATGGCTGCCATTATGGCAACTAAACAGATAGAAAAGTAGCCATTTAATATGTCAAGAATAAGAAATATATATCAAAGATATTTAAAACGAAGAGTCTTAAAAAAAGAGACTCTTAAAAATGAAATCATCTCTATTGAAGGTCATGGATATATCAAAAGACGATTGGGTTTGATCAGTAATGAAATGGATGGTTCTTATTATTCATACAAATTAAAAGTAAGTTAGAGTTTAGCAATAATCTCTTCAAACTCTTTTGTAATATCTTCTTTACAATCACCCTCTCTGTACTCAATCACATGAATATAGAGCCTGTCCTCTTTGATATCAAGTGTTAATGTTCCTGGTGTCAAGGTAATAGAGTTCGCCAAAAGAAGCTTTTTCCAATCACTTTTCAATTCTGTTTTTACCGCAACAATAGCCGGAGAAAGTTTCATATCTTTGCTCAGGGTTCTTTTCGCAATACGCAAGTTTGAAAGCCACAAGTTTTTAAACAATACCCAGAGATAAACCAAGCCCCAAATCGGATTAATTATCTTAAAATCATCACTAACAAAAAGTCTGGTTTGTAAAAGTGCCACACTCAAACTAATAAGCACGCCAACAGTAATATTAGACAACTCTAAACTACCCGTCAGTGCCATCCATAAAACAAATAAAATTACACTCCATGATAAAAATCGCATCATTTATCCTTTGGCATGTAAAGAAAATCATTGGCATTATTTGTGACATTAAGATAATCTTCTTCCAGTTTCAAGCTGTCCGGTGGGCAGACATCTGTACACAAAGAGCACCAACAACAACGTCCATAATCAATTCGAGGGATACACTGTGATGAATTTTTTTCATTATATTCTGCATCCACTTTTATCATATCAATGGCGTCATTCATACAGACATCTTGACAATTTGCACAGCCAATACAGTCGGCTAAAACATTGGTGTGAAAACCACGATAACCGACTACCGACTCTTTTTTCACCGCAGGATAAGCGATAGTATTGGGTTTTTGAAAGAAAGCCCCTAAAATACTCAAAGGAGAAAGTGTCCCTTTTAAATCAACTGACCATTTCATATGCGACTCCTATCTCTCAATCTCAGGAGGACAAATGCCCAGTGAGTTCATAATTAAGGCGACATCACTCAGCTCCGCCCCAACAAGTAAGTTTTCAAGCAGTGTATAGGCATGCACCAAAGAGGGACCACGAACCTGCATACGACGAATTTTCTCAGTACCATCACCGGCCATATAGTAGGCAAATTCTCCACGCGCTGACTCTACTTTTACCCAAGTATCATCTTTAGGCAACTTAAACTTTCTATGTGCAGGCATTTTCACCATGATTTCACCCTCAGGCATCTTTTCAACGACCTGCTCTAAGATATGAACACTCTGGTCCATCTCAGCGCGCCGAACTAAGGCACGGGCATAAACATCTCCCCCCAGTTCCGTAGGTACTTCAAAATCCAAGTCCCCATAAATCAAATACGGTGCATCTTTTCGTACATCAGCAGCGATGCCACAGCCTCGAAGGACTTGTCCAACATAGCCGTTGGCTAAGGCTTCTTCTTTTGAGATAATCCCTACCCCAATAGCGCGATTTTTAAAACTCGAATTGTTGATAAAAATATCATCATAATCTTTAAGTCGTTTTTTCATGTAACTCAAAAGTTTTGAAACACGTTCTAAAAATCCCTCTGGTAGATCACGTCTTACCCCACCAGGATAAATATACATATGATACACTCGAGCACCCGTGAGTTCTTCAAAGAGATCCAATATCAAGTCTCTATCTGCAATCGCCCACTGTCCTACGGCGTAAAGACCGATAGAACCACTCTGCCCTGCCAGCCACAGAAACTGTGCTGCCAACCGTGATAGTTCTAAAACCATCACACGAATATATTTCGAGCGTTCAGAGATTTCTATGCCTGCCAACTCTTCAACTGCTGCGGCGAAGTTCGCCTCATTAGGATCTGGTTCTGGAACACAGATACGACAGACAATAGTAAAAGCTTGAATAACCGTACGACGTTCTACCAACTTCTCAAAACCACGATGCAGATACCCTACATGGGTTGTGGCCTTTTGTATGGTCTCTCCGATAAGATCAAGTTCAACCGACATATTTCCAGTAATACCAGGATGTTGAGGGCCATGAAAGATAGTAATATGTTTATTTTCCATCTTCATTCTCCTTTAGCGCACTGGCATCGGCTGCTTCTTTGGCTTTTTTATCCGCCTCTTTTTGCGCTTTTTTCAAAGCGCGTAGACGTTTTGTTTCCGCCTTAACGTCGACATTGTCCTCACGTCCTTCTCTAAAAGTAAGGTGTTCATTCACAAACTCTAAGGTGTCAAACTCTCTACGCAGTGGTGGGGTGTGTACCCAATTTTCTAAACTAAGCTCTTTAAGATTATCATTTCCGATAAAATCAATACCATACATCTCATGCAAATCACGCTCCATAATTTGTGCTTGTTTAAACTTTTTACTGAAGCTTTCCACCTTGGTATCTTCTCTACCCACAAGGGTCTGAATCATAAAAGTATTGCTTCTATCTTCTGTTGTTATGAGATAAGTCAAGGCAAAATGCCCCTCTTCTATCCAGTCTGTACAGGTAATGGCATTGAGAATTTTATACGTATAATTGTTATACAAAAAATCTATCAAAGCAGACAGTCTGTCATACTTGATCACTACCTTATAAAGGTCTTGTCGTTTGACTTCTACATCCGCTGTCGCAAAGTTGCTTTTTATTGTTTTAAACATTACAAGCCACCCTCATAGAGATACCAATCTGCTTCATAAGAGGGTTCTACTTTTTCACCCAAAACGGCTTCTTGATTTTTTCTATAAAATTCATGATTTTCTTCATACTTTTGCCAAGAACTTGCTTTTCCTGCACCAATCTCTTTTTGTAATTCAATAAAACCTTCTAAGATAGACTCTGGACGAGGCATACAACCATTAACGTACATATCTACAGGAAGATAATCTTCTAACTTTTTAATGGTGTTGTACGAATCCCAATACATTCCACCATTGACGGTACAAGAGCCCAGAGCTAAGACGTACTTAGGATTTGACATCTGCTCATAAGTACGGATAATTCGACGTAAGGTTTTGTAAGAACAATAACCTGAGACGATGATGACATCGGCTTGACGGGGTGTGGCAGCCCCACGAATGCCCAAACGTTCTGCATCATAACGCGAAGTAAAGGTCGGTGGCATCTCAATCGCCCCACAGCCTGTTCCATACGCCAAGACAAAGATACTGCGTTTTCTAAACCAATTCATCAAAAAGTCTACACTACTTTGATGTGACGTCTCAGAATTCAAATCACCCTCTAAAGTTTTCTGTTCTAATAAAAAGCCCTCTTCCATCATCAACTCCACGTCGCTAAAATAAGTCCAATAACGGCTATCGTTGTTGGTACTTTCAATAAAAAATCTATACTCTGAGGTGTTTTAAACCGTCCATAAAGTGAGCCAAATGAAATGACAAAAAGAAAAAGTACAAAGGTTTTCAAAAGTAGTTCTAAAAATCCCTGCGCACCTCCAAGAAAAAGGTTCACCATCAAAACCAATTTTGCAAAGGTATAAATAGCACTTTGACTCATCAAAAGTGCTAAAAACTTTCCACTAAACTCAGAAGCAGGCCCTGAATACACCTCAACTGGCGCGCCAACTACATCAAAAGGAGACTGACCCATCATCCCGATAAACGAAAAGAGCGCACCTATAAAAAGTAGTGGATAAGCAAGTGCATACATGGTGCTTTGATGCGCTGCTATTTCCGATATATCCGCACTTCCACTTAAGCTCATAATCGCAATAACTGCGATATAAAAAGGGAGTTCCAATGCAAAGAGACGACTCAAACCACGCGTAACCCCCATCGCTCCAAAAGGATTTCCTCCGGTTCCAACACCTAAGGCATTACCCAAAGGTCCGAGAACTAAAAGATAGAGCACTACAAAAAGATTGCCATAACTACTAAGACCCGAAAAGTTGGTAGTCTCTTTAAAAAATGGGATAAAAAAGAGGGTGGTAATCGCCCCACTCATCATAATAATCGGTCCAAGATAAAACATCCAACCGTGAGAAGTACTCTCTTCTTTTAAAAAAAATTTAATAGAGTCAAAAAATGACTGCCATAGCGGTGGACCAAAACGACGTTGAAAGCGCGCCGTGATGTTTCGGTAAAGTCCATAATATAAAAAACCAACTCCATAAGCGACAAGAAGCATCAGCAGTAATTCAAGTAGTATCATCTTAGACTCCCCCATAGTAAGAGTAGTAAAAAGAGTATGGCAATATTAAAATTCACACTCAATTTTCCACTATAGATTTTTCTAAACAGTTCTGCAAACGAGAGGGTCTGTTTTCCTAGGTACTCATAAAAATGACTGCTTGAGTTTTTAATGATAGCGCGCAAGATACCTACTCGTGCGAGTTCTTTACCCATACTGTATCCATAATGAAGATGTGTTGATTCATCAGGTTCTTCCCCGCAGTAAGCAATATCAAAACGATTCTTAGCCTCTTTTGCTTTCGAACGTGTAGAGACGAAAAATATCACTACAAGAACAAAGATAGTCCCAAAAGCGCTCATAACAATCAAGCCATTGAATTGAGCAAAGGCACTGATCAGTTCACCTGCATGGGTAAAAGAGAGTGTTGTAAGACTTGATTCTAGCAATATTTCATTGATATAGGGAACAATCAGTGCAGGAAAAGTACCCAGAGTAATCAGGATAAAGGCCAACAAATACTGAGGAAGTAAAAAAGAGAGAGATACCTCTTTAGCGCTTTCAAGTTTTTTATGACTTGGATGACCTAAATAGACACCATAAATTAGTTTATAGATATAAAGGAAAGCACTTGCACTAGAAAACATAACTCCAGAGAGAAGAAGTAAGTACTTCGTATCCAGTAGCGCGCTATAAATTAAAAACTTAGAGGAGAATCCCCCTAATGGTGGCATACCAGCGAGCACAATAATACCAATCAATAAAAGCACAAAAGATTGTGGCATCTTATAAATAAGTCCACCCAATTGACTAAACTTATCACGTCCTGTCATATAGATAACACCCGCAATATTAATAAAAAGAAGTAGTTTAACAGCGGTATGAAT
Organism: Sulfurimonadaceae bacterium; assembly: GCA_016744905.1. Classification (GTDB taxonomy): domain Bacteria; phylum Campylobacterota; class Campylobacteria; order Campylobacterales; family Sulfurimonadaceae; genus BB10. Next base: position 45,096 of record JADGDM010000003.1, read on the forward strand.
TAAAGAGTGATACAGCGCGCCAGACATCCCATCAGCAACACCTAAAACCGTCACAATATAACCCAACTGCGCTATCGAAGAGTACGCCAATACTCGTTTAACACTGTCTTCTTGTATCGCTTTAAATGTCGCTATTATAGATGTCATCACACCGATAATGGCTAAAGCCAACATAGGTTGAGTTACTTTTACTACTAAGATTATCAGTGCATACACACCCATTTTTGAAAGGACTGCTGAGAGAAATGCGGTAAAGATATCGTGTGCTTCTTCATACGCATCTACCAACCAATAGTGAAATCCAATCACACCCAATTTTACAAAGATGGCAAATAAGATGAGTACCAAGAAAAACACTCCTTGAAACTCACCCATTAACTCAAAACTTTCACGTGCATCACTGTATAAAAAACTCTGCTGTGTTGAGTAGATCATCAAAATAGCGATAAAAAGAGCCAGTGCGCTGGACATAGCAAAAATGATGTACTTATGTAAGGTCTTTTGACTCACAGAAAAAGAGAGCAGAAAATAGGTCGTGATACTCATCACCTCCCAGCCAATAAAAAAAAGTAGATAATCAGCAGCGTAGACTATCAAAAATAGTGAGGTACTTAAAAGTGCACTCAGTGCATAAAAACTTTTTGGTAGTGCGTAGTTTTTCACTAAAAAAAGAAGTGTGCCCATTGATAGTAAAATCAAAACCGCAAAGAAATTTGCCAAATGGCTCATCTCTAAAGCTAAGACTATATGACCCAGTGCGTAATTAGAAAGGTTAATCATCATGAAACACCTCCTAACATCAATTTGGAGGCTTCAAATAGATACTCTGAGAGTAGAAATGGTGCCATACCAATGATGAGTAAAAGTAGTGAGAGAAAAGCTAAAATAGTTTTATGTGCCCAAGTCACTTTAAGTACATCTCTTCTCTTATCTGACGTGAACATATATCCTGCTAATTTAAAATAATACACTGCTTCAATCAATGAGGCAAGAATAATCATCATAATAATCGGAAGCATTCCTTCTAATGCCAAACTTTTTAACACCAATAACTTACCAACAAAACCAGCAAAAAGTGGAATCCCTAAAAGGGACAGCATAGAGATCAATAATATCACTCTTAAAAAAGGAGAGTTTAGAGATTTCAATGTTTCACTCTCCATACTTTCATGCTCTTTTTCTATCAAGGCCAGGGCGAAAAAGATACCCATCTTAGCAACTGAGTGTGCTAAAACTATAAAAAGTGCCGCTTGAATGGCCTGTGTATTTTGCAAGGCAAAGGCGGTAAAAACGAGTGCGACTTGCCCCAGAGAGGAGTAGGCAAAAAGACGTTTTAAATGACTCTGACGCAATCCAGCTACTTCTGCCGCCAACATACTAAATGCACCCAGATAAATTAGAAAGAGTGAAAATTCACCGTGGGGTAAAAAGAGATATAAAAGATGAAAAAATACAAAAAGATATGCTTTAACGACAATGGCACTAAAAAGTGCATTCACAAGGGTAGAAGAGCCTTGATAGACATCACTCACCCAAAAGTTAAGAGGGAAAATCTCCACCTTAAATCCAAAACCAATCAATAAAAGAATGGAGATAAGCAGTTTAATTTGAAAAGGAAGCAGTTCAAAGTGTTGGGCAATGATGCCTAAGTTTAATGAACCAATATAGATGTAGATAAGCACAATAGCAAAGATTAGAAATATCGAGGCAACGGCCCCAGTTATAAGGTATTTGATACCGGCTTCCAGCGCGCTACTACTCTTCTCATAAGCGGAGAGTATATACGCAGAGATTCCCGCTATCTCAAAAAAGACATAGATATTAAAAATATCTGAACTGAGAACCAAACCTATACTGGCCGCTAAAAGCATATTTATAAGTATAAAGAACTTACTTTCATCTCGGTAAGGTTTTTCACTGCGATAACTCAGATAGTACAATGAAAAAAGTGTCATCACTGAGGTAAACAGGAGTACAAAGAGTAAAGACACTTTAGTAACAACAAAAGAAATTCCTAAAGGCGGTGCAATAGAGATAAGCTCAATACTAAAACCTTCATTTAATAATAAATCAAATCCAAGATAAAGTAAAAATAGTTGCATTAATGTCGAAACATACGCCACTGCATTTTTTCCAAAATATCCAAGGATAGGGGTAGAAAATCCAAATAGTAGAGGTAATGCTACAAATAATACGCTACTCATTAGTGCCTCATTTCATTCATCGTATCGATATTTGTTTTGCCACTTAGCTTATAGTACTCAATAGCAAAACTCACGCCCAAGGCAAACACAGCCATTGCGATAACAATCGCCGTCAATATCATCGCATGAGGGATAGGGTCATTGAATTTACTTGTGTCATCAGCAACTTTCATAATGGGGGCTATGGCATCTAGCTTAAAAAGTGAGCCTATAAAAAATAGATACACAGCGGTCTCCATAATAGCAATACTCATAAATATTTTGATGATATGTTTTTGTGTTAAAAGACCAAAAAGTCCTACAAAGAAAAGTAACATAGAACCAATAATGACTATAATATTTATCACTTCAGGACTGTTAAAAAACTCAAACATCATCACTCCTTTTAAGGAGATTTTGAACAATAAAGCCCATCTCACTGCCCACTTTTATTCCAACAATAATATAGACAATAGGGATAATCCCACCGCTTAAAAGCAGACCAAAATCAGCGATATTGGGTGAGAGAAAATTAAATAAAAAAACATCAGACAGTAACAGCCCCATCAAGCCAATCAAAACATAACTGACCCCCGCTAAAGTTTCGAGCGCGCTGATGACTGCGTGTGGAACTTCTAAGTCTTTGTTTGAGATAAGAAGAAGTAACACAGCACTGGCAACAAGCACTCCTCCTTGAAATCCTCCACCTGGACTTAGATGACCGTAAATCATCACATAGAGTCCAAAAATAATAATAATAGGAAAAAGCAGTTTAGACGCACTTTGAAGCATAAAATTGCTCTGTACCTTAATGGTACACTCTGTATTGCGCTCCAACATCAGACCTACACCCAGTGAGGCGATAAAAAGTACCGCTATCTCACCGAGGGTATCAAAACCACGAAAATAGACCACCACAGTCGTAACAACATTTGCCACACCTTCACTGCTGTTTAGTTTTAATAAACCATCACCAGCGCGCTCGATATTTGTAGCTACATTTTGAAGTAAAATATTAATGAAACTGAGTATCAACAGTGCGCTGAGTGTAAAACCACTGAGTGTTAAAGTACTCAAAGAGCGTTTGATACTCATGCCTTCTCTCCTAAGTGTTTCAGTGCCATCAAAAAGATCAATGAGCTGATCCCTGAGCCGATAACCGCTTCAGTAAGGGCTACATCAGGCGCTTTAAAAACAAAGAAAAGGACAACACTGCCCAACCCCACACCCATAAATAAAATAATAGAGTGCGAAACTCTTTTCTCAATAACCGCACTAAAAGCGATAATAATAACAGTGATAAAAGTCCCTAAAATAATAAGACCAATCATCTGATATCCTTATCTAAATCATCAACTTCTAATCTCGCCCCATCGGTATGTGCAGCGCGTGCGATAACCGAAGAGGAGAGTGGATTGGTCATAAATATAAAAATAGTTAATAAAATAAGTTCGGCACTCCATGAAGGTTGTAAAACTATGGCCCCTAAAACAACAAAAAATGTGCCCATGGTAGTTGCCTTTGTTCCTATATGCATGCGCGTGTAAAGCTCAGGCATTCGAAGTAAACCAATGGCTGAAATTAAAAAAGAGAGCACCCCAATCAAAATAAAAAAATATGCCAATATTTCCATCTTAGAGTCCTTTCTCTATATAACGACCAAAGAGTGTACTACCAAGAAAACCTATTAGACCAAAGACCAAGGCGATATCAAGATAATAACTTTGTTCAAAATGAAGTGCTAGAAGAATAAGTAGTGAAACACCCATGATGCTTAATACATCAAAAGCAAGCACACGATCACTTAAAGTAGGCCCTTTTAAAAAGCGCAATAGTGTTATTAACATTGATAGAAGTAAGATTATTGTTACGGTTTCAAACATACTAAAGTATGACGAAATAGTCCTTAAAGTACAAGGAAAAAGAAGCTTTATTTTTAAAGATTACAAGAAGAGAACAGAGGGGAATTAAATCCCATCTACTCTAAGAAGTTTGGTTTTACCGACCATAAGATCAACCGTCATCAAGGCACGTTTAAAAACACTTTCTTGACGATATTCTAAATTGTGTTTTGCACAAACTTCTTTAACAAGCGGTTGCATTTTTTGATAATAACTTTGTGGGATATTAGGAAAAAGATGATGCTCAATTTGGTAGTTTAAAAAACCTTGAGAAAAATCAATCAAGTCTGTACCCGTGTGATAATTTACTGAACCCATAATCTGACGTAAGTAAAACTCACCTTGAGATTTATGTGGTTCTGAGAACATATAGATATCTTCCGCAGAGTGATTTGGAACAATCACCATAAATGAGTGAAAGTTTGCCACTGCTTCTGCTAAAATCATAATCAATAGCGCTGAGAAAAATGCAGTACTACCTAATGGTAAAAATAGTGCAGGAATTAAAAGAAATTTACTTGCCGCATATGGAAGGTAATACTCTTTCCATAACAACTCACCATTAGGTGAGAATGGGCTTAGGTCATAATCTTTATTTTCAGGTTCACCACGTTTACGACGCTCTTTATTTTCTAAGATACGTAGTGTATTTGGTGCGTAGTACGTAAACTTCCATGTCATTGAGAAACCATATACAAAGACACGTCTTAACCACATTGGTGTTTTCGACTGAATCAACCATTGCATATTACGCTCAACATTATCTGGATCTTCATCTTCACCTAAATGGTAGTGGTGCATAATATTATGCTCATATTCCCATGCTTCTGGTTTGATCCAGTCATTCCAATGGAGGTAACGTTTCCATCCACGAGCATAACCATTTTTAGTGTAGTGTTTAGGGATACCTGGTACTTTGTCATAAGCACCGTGCATGATAGGATGGGTAACATTGGCCCAGCGCGCTGTGTTACCAATACCCATAGAGACCGCAGCCAATCCAGCAATAAGCCAGAAAGCGAAACCACTTAATCCAACAGAAAGCTCAAGTGAAATAGCCACGTACATAAGGAAGAAGCCGCCAAAGGTAAAGGCTCTACCCCAACGTTCAAGTTTTAGTAGATGTTGATAATCTTCTTCACCAACTTTTCCTACTTTCTTCTTGATTGCTTCGATATCACGTTGCAGTTCATCTTTATCAATATCTTCATAAGATGCATATTTACTGTTCTTTTTACTTTTTACTTTTTCTTTGTCTGAAATGCCCGCTGATTCTTCAACCTTAGCCGCTTCAGCTTCAATGTTTTCAATTGAATCTCCAGAGTTAGACATACGTTCGCCCTCTTTAATTCGACCGAGTCTTTCCAACTCAGCGCGTTCTTCTTCTAAAGCGACCATTGCTGGATCTAGTACTTCTTCTATATCACCATCATCTTTTGCAATGGCTGTCTCTTCATTTGTTTTGTCTATTTTCAAAACGTCCCCTATATCTTAACTATAATTATTCATTGAATTATAGTCAAAATAGCTTTGAGTTCGTATTGATATTGGTTAACTCTTGAGACAAAGATTTAAATACTACTATAAAGTAGCACTGATGTCTTTATTCTTCTTTTCTTCCATATAATCAAGATCGTAGAATTTTCTCATCCACATATCAAGTGGCGCAAAAAACTTATAAATTGCTGGCACGACCAACAGTGTTAATAACATAGATGAAATCAATCCACCAACAATAGCCGTAGCCATTGGAGAGTTACTTTCAGAACCTGCACCTGTTGAAAGAACCAACGGTAACATGGCAAAAACCATCGCAATGGTTGTCATCATAATCGGACGAAGTCTTTTCTCTCCGGCAAGAACAAGAGCTTCACTTACATTTAAACCTTTTTTAAGTTGTTGATTCGCAAAGTCGACTAAAAGAACCGCATTTTTTCCAACCATACCCATAAGTAAAATAATACCCATCATCGTAAAGAGGTTGAAACTTTTACCGGCTAAGAATAAGGCCAACATAACCCCAATAAATGACATTGGAAGGGCCACCATAATGATGATTGGTTGAAGCAGTGACTCATAAAGCGCTGCTAAGATGATGTACATCATTAAAAATGCCAAACCAAAAGCAATTCCAAAGTCTTTACCCATCTTTTTCATCTCTTCAGCCATACCAAGAAGTGTATACTTCATACCATGCATCAGATCATCATCAATACCATTCATTGCCACATCAACAGCCTCACCCAGAGGAATACCCGCTAAGTTGGCATTGATAGAGATTTGACGTTGACGGTTATAGTGATTAATAGATACGGGGCCTTGTGTTTCCACAAAATGTACCAAACCATCCACACTTACATATTCGCCCATCGCACTTTTAACTTCTAAAACTCTTAGGTCATCAATAGTCTTTCTGTACTCATCTGCAAAACGCAGTGTAATATCATACTGTTTACCATTTTCTTCATACTGAGAGATCGCTCTATCACTAGAGAGTGCTGTTGCAATTACTGCTGAAATCTCTTGCGCGCTAACACCCAAGTGACTTGAACTTTCTCGTTTGATATCGATAGAGAGTTCTGGTTTTCCAGACTCAAAGTTGGTACTGACATCAACAATACCTTTATGATCTTTCATACGTTTAACAACCTTATCTGCCACCAACTGTAACTCATCAAGATTATCGCCTGAGATCAAGAGTTGAAAAGGTGAATTTGCTCCCGCACCTTTAATACTTGGAATGTCCGCTACTGCGATACTCTCAAAACCATCAAAGCCCATCAACTCTTCACGCAGTTGCTGAACAATAAACTCTTGGGTTACCTCTCTTTTGGTCACATCGCGTAGTTTTACATAAATCTGTGCGCGGTTTGCATCACGTGTTGCATTGTACGCCACCGTTAATGAGGTGTACTCAACATACTCATTTTCACGTGCTTTTTTCGCTATCGCTTCGGTACGTTTATGCATCTCATCTAAACTGACACCAATAGGGGCTTTAAGTGTAATTTCGATCTCACTTTTATCCTCTTTTGGGGCAAAATCCATTCCAATCATTCCCCCTAAAGAGAGTGAGCTTGCCATAATTATAAATGAGAATAAAATTGTTGTTTTTGCGTACTTAATTGTTACACGAACCACCGCTACATAAGCGCGATCAATCGCAACAAAAATTGGCTCAGTTAAATGATAAAATTTCGACTCACCCTTTTGAAGGAGTCTTGCACTCAGTGCAGGAATTAACATTACCGCTACAAAATAAGAGATAAAAACCCCAATAGCTACCGTAAAGGCAAAAGCATTAAAAAACTGACCTACAATACCACCCATCATAGAAACAGGGATAAATACCGCTAGAAGCATCGCCGAGATCGCAAGAATAGAGAAGGCAATCTCTTTTGTTCCCTCAATCGACGCCTCAATTTTTTCCATACCACCTTCCATCTTTTTATAGATGTTTTCAATAACAACAATCGCATCATCAATAAAGATACCAATGGCCAAAGTCAGTCCTAAAAGACTCACCTTATTTAAATCATAACCAAACACATCCATCAAGAAAAATGTTCCGATGATAGAGGTTGGAATCGCTACGGCTGAAATAATCGTCGCCGTTAAATTTCTTAAAAAGAGTAAAACGATAAATACGGCTAAGATCCCGCCATAGATAAGATCAAAAATAACATGATCTAGTGAAGAGATGATAAATTCAGAAGTATCATTAAAATATTGCAACTCATACGCATCCCCTAAACGTGCTTCAATATCAGGAATGACCTCTTTAATTTTTTTAATAACATTTAAAGTATTTGCATCAGAAATTTTTTGAATCTGTAAAATCACACCTGCTTTTCCATTAAGTGTAGAGATACTTACTGGATCTTTGAGGCCATCTTCAACACGCGCAATATCGCGTAGTTTCACACCGCTTAATATCTCAAAGTTTTTCAATTCTTCAACACTTGTAGCATTGGCATGTACCGTTACAATAGTTTGAGAATCACCTGAAATCAGTTTACCACCACTCATTTTAATATTTGAAGCTTGGATCAGTTGTTTAAACTCCAGCGCGCTGATGCCATACTTTCTAAGCATAAACGGCTCTGGATAGATACGAATCTGGCGGTCTTGGTAACCAATAACATTGATATTACCAACCCCATTTTGACGCTCAATCATCGGTTTAACAACCTCATCAACACTTAACATCAACTTATTAATGCTAACCTTATCAGAAGCCACAAATAGTGAAAGAACAGGAGATGCACCGATGTCAAGTTTAGAGACAATTGGCTTCTCAATATCACTACCTAGATTGATAGCAGAAATCTTATCACGTACCGAGTTGGTCGCTTCAATAACATCTACTTCCATATCAAAAATCAATGTTACAACAGAGACATTTTCATTACTGGTTGATTGAAGTTTATCCAGACCTGCAACAGAAGAGACAGCCTCTTCTATTTTCTCTGTAACTTTTGACTCAACCGTCTTTGGATCAGCACCATAATAAAAGGTCTGTACCGAGACAATCGGAAAATCTACTTTTGGGAAAAGTACCGTATTCATCTGCTTGAAGCTCATCATCCCAAAAATAATGAGAGAGAGGAACAACATCAATGTTGTAATCGGTCTTTTAATTGCAAATGCATACATTATTTAACCTTTATCATTCCATGACCAAAAAGTCCAACTCTTAAAGAGTCAACTGCCACTTCCGCTTTAATAGAACGTTTTTTAGCATTAATAGTTGGATAAATTTTAGTAATTTTTGCACTCAATTTTTCATCTATACCATCAACACTATAAACAAACGCTTGTCCTAATTTAACATCTTTCCAATACTTTTCATCAACTTCAACAATTAATTTTTGACGTGTTGGATTCATCATCGTAAAAAGTGTGCCCATTTTTGCGGAACTCACCCCATCACCCACTTCAATCATCTTACCTGTAATTTGACCATTGTAAGGTGCACGCAGTATCGTTTTAGAGAGTTTTTCTTTAATTAAAACCAAGTTTACTTTTGCATTTTCGAGTTCAAGTTGAGCGCGCTCATAAGCTGAACTGTATTGGTCATACTGACCCTCATCAATCACTGACTTTACTTGTGTAAAACGCTCATAAGATTTTTTTGCATACTTTAAATTAAGTTCAGCAAGCTTCACTTGGGACTGTGCCAATTTTACTGATGATTCTAACTCATCATTATCTAAAGAAAGTAAGACCTGACCTTTTTTCACTCTATCCCCAACATCTACATATACTGACTCAACAATCCCTGTTGAAGAGAGTACTAAAGATGACTTTTTCTCTGCTTCTACACTAAATGTTGCATAGATATCTTGTGCACTTAAGGCACTACTTAATAAGGCTGTTGCCAATAATATATTTAATTTTCTCATTTTATAAAATCCTTTACGTCAAATCCTGCGTAGAAATAGTAGCGTGCATATGAAATCTCTAAAGCACCGAGTGCACGGTTGTATTGTGCTTGAGAGTCTGTTAGTTGTGTAAGTGCGTCAAGATATTTAACATAATCAACCACTCTTGCCTTATATTTTGCATCAATAATATCAAAGGTTTTTTGCGACGCTTCTTGAGAAGCTTTGGCTGATTTAATCAATGATTCAGAACGTTTGATACCGCGTTGAGCCAATTTCAAGTCGGCTGTCGCTGATTTTCTTTGATACGCTAAATTTGCCTTTAGTGCACTTTGTTCTGCCAAAATAGCTTGACGTTGATCTGAAGCTGCCCCATAATCAAATACATTTAGACTAAGATTCAAACTTGCTTTGTTTTGTAGTTCTGGAAACTCGATAGGAATATTTCCAAAAGAGAGATCTTGATAATTCATATAGCTCATAGTGTCATTAAAAGTAATACTTGGATATTTCACACTATTGGCCTGTTCTGCCTTATAACCTAAAGAGCTACTTTGTGATGCTAAAGCTTTTAAAGAATCAAGCTCTTGAACATCCTCGTAATCTGGTGCGGATATAGAACTGTTATCAATATTTTCAACCACCACATTTGTGAGTGTATATAACTGTGCTGTTGCTTCATCACTGTTATAAAGAAGTGATTCCATTGCATAGTCAGTGTTTGCTATAGCTGCTTTAATTCGCTCGACATTGTCTTCACTAATTAACTTCGCTTGAAAAAATTGTTCTTGTCTTTTTAACTGCTCGTTTAACTGCTCTTTTGTCTGCTTCAGCGCTTTAATGTCTGCTTGAATATTTTTCAAACCAAAATAGAGTGAACTTACATTTAAAGAGACCTGCTTTTGAATATCTACTAAAGAGTGATTAGAGGATTTTTTAAGTTCTGTTTTCTCATCTAAAAGATTTTCTCGTTTAAAACCATCAAGTAATACAATATTTACCTGTGCTTGGGCGCTATATATCTGACCTGCATCAAAAGGGCCTTTTGCAAATACATCGTTATTTGCATTGTATTGCGCGCCTGCACCTAAGTCTATACGTGGAAAATATGATGACCTTGCAGCCTCATATCCCTTTTCACTAGAGACAACTTTTTGCTTGTATATCTCTACCAATTCATTCTCTTGTGCTTTTTCAATCAACATACTCAAATCATTTTGAGCCTGTAGTGAAGCAAATAAGCCAAGAAAAAGAAAAACTGATTTTTTCATTCCTACCCCTTTATCATTTTAATAAATAAATTACAGATCTCTTCTGCTTTTCCATCTAAACTAATTTCATCTTCTAACCAACGTAACATATAAGCATTGGTCATTGAGTTAAACAGATAAACCAACTGCATACTCTCTATATCTACTTTTTTTTCTACTTCCACTAACTTTTCAAAGAGTTTATATATTTTTTGCATAGACTCTTTATGAATCACTTGCGTTGACTCAAAGAAAAACGGATTACTCAGTGCACTGCTTTGAATACAGATACGTTTTTGTTTCATAACCTCAAACTTCATTCTAGTTGTAATCAATAAAAGTTGTTCGAAATCTTTATGCTCTTCAATCAATCCAACCAGTACTTCGTGAAAAGCATCAATATCATTTTTCATACACGCATGATGAAGACCTTCTTTAGATTCAAAATACGCATAAATTGTTCCGACTGATACACCTACGTCTTTAGCCAATTCAGAAACTTTCAGCTCCTCAAAACCGACCATATCAAACATCTGACTTGCCTTTTCTAAGATCAAATCCGCTTTCATTTGCTTCATTTTTTCATTTAACTTTGGCATGCTGACTCCTCTCTCATTTCTAATCTTCACAGTTTAGTTGTTTATTTATTAAAATGAACTTAATTCATTTTATGACTACTATTCATTAAGTGAAATTGATTCAACTGATTCTTTTTAAGTCTAAAAAGATAAAATTACATAATTATTTTAAGGAAATATTTTGCCAGCAATTAAAGAAGATTTTGAAACAAAAAAAGAGATAGACAAAGAGTTATTTAACAAATTCACTAAAGAGATGAAGGAGAAGGGTTTACTTGATAAAACCCCTATTCGAGGGACTATTGAAATGGGTATTGAGATAAGTGGTTACGCATTATTTCTCTATTTTATCGCCGATGTTAGTCCGATTATTGCAGGCCTATTTTGGGTGCTTTTGACCTTACGATCAACATATATCGTACATGATTTATTACACAGACAGTACTTTTCTCGAACAACGGGAAATAAATTGGGTCTTATTTTTGGAAATTTAACCCTAGGACTTTCTGGAAAGTGGTGGGATAGAGAACACAATGTTATGCATCACACTTACACCAATTCAGCACTCAAAGATGGAGATGTTCAAGGTTTTGGTGGAGGTATCATTGGTGAGCACAACTTCTATAAAATTTTACACCGTTACCAACATATCGTTTTTTATACTCTACTTCCCGTCATTTATTTTAGTTTTGTTTATCAATCTTATAAATTTGCTTTTGAAAACAAAAATTGGACGGAACTTCTCTTTTTAGTATTACACCTGATATTACCAGCGTATGTTATTACTGCATTATCTGGAACTGACGCTGCTATTGTTCTTGCTATTCACTATTTTGGTTATGGATTTATGTTGGCCATGACAACGATTACCAATCATATTGGAATGCCTATTCTTTTTGGTGATGATTACAAGAAGTTAAGTTGGATGGATCTTCAAACCAAGGGAAGTCGTAATGTAAATGGTGGCTTATTTATTCACTATGTTTATGGTGGACTTAATACACAAGTAGAACACCATATTTTTCCACAAGCCTCACGTTTTCAACTGCTTAAAGTAGCAAGTCATACTAAAAAATTCTGTGAAGACAATGGCTACACTTACTACTCAACTTCTGCATGGACAGCCTATAAAGAGATTTATGTTTATCTTAAAGATTTGAGATATAGAGGCTAATGCAAGTTATCACAAAAGAGTTTTTATCACTCGGTTTGGGTAAAGCCAGCGCGCCCAATGAGTCACAACTTATCTTACTTAAATTAGATGAGAGTGAAGGTGAAAATTTTGAAGAACTCTGCGTAGGTCAGCAACTCTCCGATGCAAGCGCAGAACTTTTTGTTCTCCTTAAAGGCATCAAAGCCAAAAGTAATCAAGAAAAGATTATCACCAACTACAAAGCCCTACAAAAATTCAGAAAAACTCCACAAACCGGTGCATCTGTACAAGCAGTAAAAGCACCTATTCTTAGCGGTGATATCTTTATCTACTGTGATGGAGGGTGTTCACCCAACCCAGGTCAATCAGGCTCAGGGGTAGCGATATACCGTGGTGGTCAAGTCAGCGCGCTGTGGTATGGTCTCTATGAGCCCATGGGTACCAACAACACTGCTGAACTTGGCGCGCTATATCAGTCACTACTAATTGCAAAAGAAGAATCTGAAGCAGGAAATAAGGTCGAAATAAAATGTGATTCGATGTACTCTATCAACTGTATCAAAACATGGGCCGTTGGTTGGGAAAAAAAGGGATGGACTAAAAAAGGTGGTGAGATTAAAAACCTCGAAATCATTCAAAAAAGCTATCATCTATACAACACCATCAAAACAAAAATCGAACTCTCTCATATCAAAGCCCACGCAGGACTAGAGGGTAATGAATTGGCTGATAGAATGACTGTCTATGCCAGAGAGATGAAAAACCCTGAATTTGTACAGTATGAAGAGATCATTGATGTGCAAGAAATTTTAAGTATGCGCTCTGGCTAATTTAAGTATTGGCCGTCATTAAAAATAGTGCAATAAACGCAAACGAGACTACCGCCCACGATATAACACCCTCATATATTTTATCAGTTTTCATAATTAACTCCTTATCTTTGATAGAAGAAGTTTAGTCGTATAAAATGTATATATTGTGTGAAAGAATAAAAGAAGGTAACCCGATTAAAATCGGGTTATGAAAGAGCGCTTATTTAGCCAACTTTCTTTTTGTCCATGCTAGAAAGATAATGGCAAAAACAATTGCGTATGACCAAGGCACAAAGTCAGGAACAGGTACTGGGTCACCTTTAGCGTATGAGTGAAGACCTGCAAGGTAGTAGTTTACTCCAAAGTAGGTCATCAATACCGTCGTAAATGACAGTAGTGAGATGGCTGCAAAACTAAATGCTGAGTAGATTGCTTTAATAAACCTCAAGTGAATAACTACAGCGTACACTAAAATAGTTACTAAGGCCCAAGTCTCTTTTGGATCCCAACCCCAGTAACGTCCCCATGACTCATTTGCCCAGACACCACCAAGAAAGTTACCGACAGTTAACATCACCAGACCGATCATCAGACCCATTTCATTAACAGCGTTAAGCTCTTTGATGGCTAAAGAGATATGTTTCTCATTGTTAGGTGTTTTCAAGATGAATAAAATCAAAACGATAAATCCAAGTAGCGCGCCGAGTGCTAAGAAACCATATGATGCAGTAATCATTGATACATGAATACTTAACCAGTATGATTTAAGCACCGGTACCAGGTTGGTGATTTGTGGATCCATCCAGTTTAGATGTGCCACAAACAAGATAAGACCCGCAAGGATACCCGTTGCCGCCATCGACATGGTCGAGGTGCGTGAGAAGATAAACCCAGCCAGAACGGTTGCCCATGAGATATAAATCATCGACTCATATCCATTTGACCATGGTGCGTGACCTGATACATACCATCTGATAGCCAAACCAAGCGTATGGGCGGCAAATAGAACTACTGTTAAGTAAAAAGTTCCTTTTGCTGCCCAATCAATATTTAGCGTTGGTTTCAAGATTTTAGTAAATGATAAAATCAGAAGAACAAATCCAAGTAAAAAATAGGCAGGCCAAATACGTTCAAAGATATTGGCATGATTTTGCCAAATTTCTAAATCCAACTTATCTTGTTCTGGATACACTGCTGCACCCATCTCTCTTTGATACTCAGCAATCCTCTCTAAAGCACTGTCTGCTTTAGTAAAGTCACCACTGGCAATGCCCTCATCCATCGCAGAAAAATAGTTGATTGCCACTTCACGAATTTTACCTGTTTGAGAAGCGTCAAATGTCTGTAGTGCTTCCACTGTATCAGACCATTTATTACCAAGGTCTTCTGCTTTTGGATAGATTTTAAACAGTGAACCAGTATACACCATATAAGAGATATTTACACGTTCATCAACTTTTAAAAGTGCCTTGTCTAGTTTATTACGTTTTGACGGTTTTTTACGAATGGCTTCTTCTACATACTTACCTATTTTATAACCACGAATCTCTTCAGGCGCTTCAAAAAAGTCTGAAAATGATGCTGTTTTATCAGACTCAGGAATCCCTAAAATTTTATTAATCTCTTTATCTGAAGTCTTAATAAGTTTAATCTCTCTGTAGGCTTCTGGACGAACCATCATGCCAAGAACAATTTGATTGGCATTGAGACCCAACATACTGTTTTTACGGTAAAGCTTATTAACAATTTCTAAGGTTAAAGTGTCCAGTGGCTTCATACGTCCACTTGCGTCTTGAGTAACAAGTTGTGCAAATTTATTCGCATGATCTTTATCAATGGCTTTAATTGTTTTAATGATTGGATTAACTTCTTCTGCATGCGTTTGCGTTGAACCCATCATTAATACTAAGGCTACCAAAAGTGTAGAAAGTGCACTGCGTGTACTTGATTTTTTTGCCAAGTCATTAAGTTTTCTATAACGACCATTAGACATAAACAGTGCTCCAAACATACCAATCGCTAAAAGAGCGTATCCAATATACGTTGGTAATGTTCCAGGATCATTATTCACCGAAAGAATAGTTCCACGCTCATCTTGATCGTAAGAAGATTGAAAAAATCTGTAACCACGGTGTTCTAAGATGTTGTTCATAAAGATACGGTACGGCATATTTATTCCCTCTTCCTTATCTATCAACGTCACTTCACTGGCATACGATGATGGAGACATAGAGCCAGGATAACGATCCAGTTGAAAGTCTTCTAGTTTAATCGAAAATGGGACCGTTAACATTTTGGCGCCATAAGCAATAGAGACTTTAAGATCTCCTAGCATAAAGACATTGGCCTCACCAATGCTTCCTTTAGAACCAAAGATATAGGCATTTTGAGTGCCTACACTGCTACTTACTTGGAAATAGTACGCATCATTTCCGCCACCCATAGGGCTGTCTAAAGTGTGTGCTACCAATGTCTTTCGTGCATTTTTATAGAAAGTTCTCATTACAAAGTTGGTATTCATCTCTGTAAAAAGTGTTCTATTAACTAAAGGTTCTTCATCATTCGCAGGTAGTTCTCCTGTAGTTTGATCATCCATTTTAAGATACTTAATAGTTTTAGCATGTCCCATATACAGTTGATCATCTTTAACGTATATCGAGATCACTTCTTTACCAGTAAACTCTTTTCCGCTTTGAAAATCAAGCACAATTTCTGCATTTTCATACACATCACCCAATTCTAATTGAATACTTTGTGCAGCGCCATTACCCGTCACCATTAGGTCGACAAATGGTTTTCCATTTTTATCTTCAACAATTGAGTAAGCGGCATTTGGAAGGTATTCAAGCAGTTCAAATTTTACATTTTCTGAACCCAATGTTAAAGTAGTATCAAAACTATTTTTTGAGTATTTTGAAAAAAGGTGTTCTTGTTCAAACACCTCTTTATCTGCACCCTTAGAGATTTCAAACTGTAAAAATGGTTCAGCACTGATCATCTTATTTTGAGTTTGACCTTCACGTATGTGCATCGTCCCTTCAAAGCCAACATAACGTGTGACTGCCGCACCAAAAAGGATAATGAAAAATGAAGCATGAAACATAAAGACTAAGGCCTTAGATTTTTTATACATTTTAAAGTTCAACATATTTAAAAACAAGTTGATTCCCAATAAAATCAATAAAACTTCAAACCAACGTGCTTTAAATACTTCAGCTTGAGCCGTTACAGTCCCATAATCATTTTCAATAAATGTAGCGTAACCTATAGCAAATGCGAATATAAGCATTAATATGGCCATTGTTTTCATCGATCTAACGATGTTTAATAGTGATTTCATTTCTACCCTTTTTATATACACGCGTATTATATTGTTAATTAGTAAACGTTATATCGTTTCTATTGTCTAGTTTATTATTTCAGTTCTGCCCAAGTATGACCAATATTGACAGATACTTTTAATGGAACATTTAGCCCATAAATACTTTCCATTACTGAGCGAAATTTTTCTGCCAAGGCATCAGACTCTTCTGTATCAACTTCAAATATCAACTCATCATGAATTTGTAAAAGCATCTTCGCATTTAACTGCTCATCTAAAATAAGTCTATGGATTTTATTCATAGAAAGTTTGATCAAATCTGCAGCAGAACCTTGAAAAACACTGTTCACTGATTCACGCTCATACGCTGCTTTAAACATTGGGGTTGCATTATCATAATCAAAATAACGACGACGACCCAATAATGTTTCGATGTAACCATCTTCTTTTGAGTTTTCAACAATAGAACTAAAGTACTGTTTTACTGTTGGAAAAGATTCAAAATATTTGCTAATAATATCTTTGGCTTCTTTTGTTGTAATACCCAAAGTTTCTGCCAATTTTTTCTGACCCATTCCATATAGTAGACCAAAATTCACTGTTTTTGCTGTATTTCTTTTTGATGCTGCATCTTCTTCACCAAAAAGAGCGATAGCCGTCTGCATGTGAATATCTTTATCAGAATTAAAAGCATCTAAAAGTACGGCGTCTTGTGAGAAGTGTGCCAAAAGACGTAACTCAATTTGAGAGTAGTCAATTCCGATAAGTGTTTTTCCCTCTGGCGCTACAAAAGCAGCGCGTACTCTATTACCCAATTCACTTTTAACAGGGATATTTTGAAGATTCGGATTTTTAGAACTCAGTCTTCCAGTAGCCGTTCCAGTCTGAACAAAAGAAGTATGTACACGTGAATCTTGACTCTGTCCTGCCAACTCTAAAAGTGGTAATATGTACGTTGAGTAGAGTTTAAAAAGTTCACGATAAGAGAGTAAGTCTTCCATAATTGGATGCTCATCTTTTAGTGCGTTTAGTACTTTTTCATCCGTAGAGTAGCCTGTTTTGGTCTTTTTAATAACACGAAGTCCTAAGGTCTCAAATAAAATAACACCCAGCTGTTTGGTTGAGTTAATATTAAACTCACTTCCTGCATGCGCATAGATATCTGTACGTAAGATATCAAGCTTTCCTTCTACTTCATCTTTAAAACTCTCCAGCGCGCCAGTATCCACTTTGATACCAGCTTTTTCCATACCTAAAAGTGTCGAGATAAATGGGATTTCCATAGAGTTGATCGTCGTCTCTAAATCGCGTAAGTTTTGTAAGTTTAAGCGCCCCAGTAGAAGATGGTAAAGTTTAAACGTTATCAAAGCATCTTCTGCGGCGTAGTTACAGGCATCTTCAAGGTTGACACCCGCAAAGGTCTCCCCTTTTTTGATGGTGTCTTTAAAAGCAATCATTTCATGATTGAGTAAAAAAGCAGAAAGTTTATCTAAAGAGAGTGCACTTTGAGGATTCACCAACCAGGCTAAAATCATACTGTCTGCGTGAATAGGCAGCGCGCTGATATGTAGATATTTGAGTACAAAATGTAAATCAAACTTGATGTTGTGTCCCACTACTTTTGATTCAAATATCTTTAGCAGTGCTGCTTTTGCAGTCTCATTTGAAATCTGTTCTTCTACCCCTAAGTAATTATGTGCCATAGGCACATAGTACGCTGTTTCATCATTGAGTGCAAAACTAAAACCAACAAGCGTATCATCTTGCCATGATAGACCTGTAGTCTCCGTATCAAAAGCGATAATAGTCTCAGGACTCAGTGCGCTAAGCACTTCATTAAGTGCGGATTCATTGTTCAGTAAAATCGCTTCAAATTTCAGATTATTTTCACGCTCTACTTCTTCAACAACTTCACTACTTTCATTTTTAGAACTGTTGACTTTTTTACCACTGTCATTGACCAGACCTTTGGCTTTTAAAAGACGCAGTACTCCATTCATCTCATATTTTTCCATCTCATCATAGATAGGAACAAAAGGGTTTTCATCATGCATCTTAAAGCTCTCAAAGTCTACACTCTCAAAAACATCTTCTCGAAGTGTGACCAAGGTCTTTGACATATAGGCATTTTCTTTACTCTCAATCAGCTTTTTTTGAACACCTGGGGGTTTAATGGCATTGATATTTTCATAAACATTATCGAGTGACCCATACTGTTTAAGTAACTTCTCTGCGCCAACCTTACCGATGCCTTTAACACCAGGAACATTATCCGCACTGTCACCTAAGATAGACTGATAGTCAATAAATTGTGCCGGTGTCACCCCATACTTTTCATAACAGATCTCTTCATCTATACTTTTACGTTTAATCGCATCAACAATAACAACTTCATTATCACGGATAAGTTGATAGAGATCTTTATCATGAGAAACAACACGAACATTAATCCCTTTTTGGCGCGCTAAGTGTGTCACCGTTGCGATAATATCATCGGCCTCAAAGCCAACTTTTGCCAAGGTTTGAAAACCCATCTTCTCTATCCAATCAATAGCAATAGGAAGTTGCATACTCAACTCTTCAGGCGGTGAAGAACGATTTGCCTTATAGTTTGGGTCCACTTCATTTCTAAAAGTGTTTCCCTTAGAGTCCAGTGCAAAAAGAATATAATCACTATCATGATCCTTTTGAAGAGTGGAAATAAAGTTTGTAAAACCTGTTAAAAGTCCTGTTGGGAAACCGTCTTTATTGCTTAGTGGTGGAAGAGCGTAGAAGCTTCTAAAGAAGAAGCCGAAAGTGTCTATTATGGTAATGGTTTTTGACATAGGGAAGTATTCTTTGTATTTAGTTTTGAGGTATTTTTAATTTTGGATCATCTAGCATTTCATCAATAACATCTTCTAAAATTTCATGATCAAAGCCAGCATCGTGTGCTTTTTTCAAACCGAAGTTAATGGCTTGCTCACCAAATGGTGCATTAATTGGCACAATTGTTTTAACAATATTTAGAGCAGTTGAGTATTTTTTAATCTCTTCTGGTGCTTTAGCATACGAATCAGAAAAACGAATCATTTCAACAAAGGTAGGATCAAATTTCCAGTGTTCAAAAATAGCTGCGGTTACTGTTGCGGTGGTGTCTTCAACAAATGAAAACTCTACCATAGCAATGTTTGAGCTCATCTCGATTTCTGACTGGAAAGAGGTACTTTCATCTTCTTGAATAACATCACTTGAGATAAGAATTTTTCCTGTCTCTTGTAAAAATGACGCCAAGAAAAGGTCTTCTGCCATTTTTCTATCAACCTTGTTAATCCATCTAAGCATTAAAGTTGATTGCCAAGAAGAGATCTCTGCAAATTTTTCAGAAGTAATTCCGTAAGGTTCCATATCAACATTTAAAAGTTTTCTAACCGAGTTACCTAGAGCCACAGAACGTGTCATATTCATACCAAAAAGCGAAACAGCCTGAGAAACATTTTTGATCTCTTTTCCAAAGCTATACAATGGAGAATTTGCCGCTTTTAATAAGTTGGCAACAATCATTGGATCAGTATCAATTGTTTTAACAAGATCATGAATAGAAGCATCTGGATTGGCACATACACGTTGCATATCCAAGATGGTTTTAGGAAGTGGCGGTAAAGATTTAATACTTTCTATAATCGAATTTTTCATCTGTCAATAGACCTTAAAATATTTTTCAATTATTATATCTAAATAAATGTAATACCTCTATTTTAAACATAAGCATTTTTTATTTTAATTTAAAAAAGCTTACCAGTTCACTTAAGGCGATAACTTCTGTATTTAACTCAACAGATGCACGTGCCAAATCCTCACTAGAATGAGAGTTGATCTGTGTGACACGATCAAGTTCAGCCATTGCTTGAGAGATTTGGTTGATACCAATTCCTTGTTCATTTGAAGCAATGGAGATACCATTAATAAGCTCAGCTGTACGTGTAATATTTGGGACAACCTCACCAATTAACTCACCCGCTTCCTTACTAACATGCACACTATTTACAGTTATTTCGGAGATCTCTTCTGCGGCTACTTGCGAGCGTTTTGCCAGTTTTCTCACCTCCGTGGCAACTACTGCAAATCCTTTACCATGCTCACCTGCACGCGCTGCTTCAATGGCGGCATTAAGTGCCAGTAAATTAGTTTGGTAAGCGATATCTTCAATAATACTAATCTGTTCTGCAATTGTCTCCATAGCATTAACCGTTTTACTAACTGCTTCTCCACCACTGTTGGCTAAAGTTGCCGATTCTTTGGCTATTTTACTTGTTAGTCCTGCATTGTTTGAGGTTTCAGAGATACTTCCACTCATCTCTTCAACGGATGATGTTGTTATCTCTAGGCTGCTAGACTGTTGCGCTGCACCAACAGCAATTGTTTGCGCTGATTGGCTCACTTTTTCTGAAGTGTTTTGCATCTGAACAGCACCCAAATCAATCTCTTTCATCATGGAACTTAGATTAATAATAAACTCATTAACTGAGGTTTTAATAATCGCAAAATCCCCATTATACTCGCCTTCTAGGTTCACGCGAAGATCACCTTGACTCATTGCTTTTAATGTGGTTCCTGTTTCACTGAAAAGATTTTCTAAAGTGTTTGCAATATGATTGGTTGAATTTTTCAAGTCAAGATATAAACCTTCATATTGAGTATCAATGCGTACACTCAAATCACCACTAGAAATTTTAGACAATACTACCTCAATCTCTTCAAAACTTCCTTTTACTGTTTGTAACATTCCATTAATCAGATCACGCAGTTCGTTTAGTTCTGCACTGGCTTCATACGTAACGCTCTGAGAGAAGTCTCCTCTGTTGACTGCTAAAAGAATATCTGCTGTCTGCGCAATCATCTTTCTCTCTTTTTCAATATTAGTCTGAGTAAGTTTGATATTTTCATTAACTATAGCCGCCATCTCGCCAATCTCATCAAGGGAACTTATATGAATTAACTTAGCATTACTATTTTCATGGTTGAGGTATTTAAAAAAGCCTAAAATCCCATCACGAAACTCATCTAATGCTTTAAAGACCAATTTATTCATTCCAAGAGAGAGTGCAATCAGAGTCAGAGCCATGGCACTGATTACAACCAAAATAAAAGTAGCAATAATATCTTTAGCACTTTCAAATGCACTATTAACCAATTCTATTTTTTTAGCAATCAAATAAAGACCAATTTTTTTGCCCTTATAATCTTTAATGTCTACACTGGTAACAAAATAAGAGTTATGAACCATTGAACTCTTTTCTCTTAATGTATCAAAATCTAAACTCATCATTGCATTTTTAAAGGCGATATCAACAGTTTTTTCTTTTTGTGAAATAACATACTCTTGTAACTTTCTTTTAACGTTAAAAGTACTTTGTGAGAATTTATCATCCATCAATACTAAAAGTTGTGTATCCACTTTAGCCAGATCTTTAACAACCGAGTTAAAACCTTGCATAAACTCAATAGAGCCTAAGTATTTTTTATTCTCTATGACTGGTGCAATTCCTCGAATACTTAAGCCGGACTTTCCGACTTCAACCGCAACCATCGCTTTTTTATTTTTCTTAACGGCTGATAAGGTATGTCTAAAAGAAGACAGATCATCTCCATATCGATCCAGTTTCCAAATTCGTACAAATGATTTCAAATCAGCGGTATGTAAATGTATTTTAATATTTTTAAAGGGAGTGTTCTCTTTATATTTACCAGAGAGTGTATTTAGGGAGTTGATAGCGCGCTGACGCTGCCCATATTTTAGAGATTTTTTTATATCTCCATTACTGGCAATAGCGATGGCATTGGTAAGGCCAACTATATACTTCTCATTAATGTACTTCTCAGTCATTACCTGAAGATTTTTTTCGGCTTTAATGAGTGCCTCTTTTTCAATAGACTTAGACATAGTATTGGCTAAGATCAGCATAGAGCTTAGAACAACAACAGCCACAACAAAAAATAAAATAGTGATTTTTTTAATTATACTCATATTATAAAACAAAAGAGTTCCTTAGTAGTAATTTTCTTATGTTATATTTTTCTGGCATTAAAAGTGTTTAAATAAAATGAAGAGAAGTCGTAAGAGGAGAAGTTCGTCCAATTACTGTACATTTTGTAACAGTAATTGAATAAGTATTATTTATGTGTTGCCAACTCTTTTTCAAGATATTGACCGGTATAACTTCCTGATTTTTTGTGATTGGCTGCCAACTCTTCTGGAGTACCCACATCAATAATCAGTCCACCACCAGACCCACCCTCGGGTCCCATATCGATAACATAGTCAGCATTTTTAACCATATCTAAGTTATGCTCGATTACTAAAACAGAGTTTCCTAATTCAACAAAATCATGTAAAACTTTTGTTAATCTATCCACATCCGCAAAATGAAGACCCGTTGTTGGTTCATCTAAGATATACAAGGTTTTACCAGTATCTCTACGGCTTAACTCTTTACCAAGTTTAATACGCTGTGCTTCACCACCAGAGAGTGTCACTGCATTTTGACCAAGTGTAATATATCCCAAGCCTACATCAACCAATGTTTTAAGCTTAATATTGATTTTAGGAATGGCTTCAAAGAATTTATATGCCTCTTCAACGGTCATACTTAAAACATCTGCAATACTTTTACCCTTATACTCTACTTCTAAGGTCTGTTGATTGTACCGCTTACCATGACAGGTGTCACATTTGACTAAAATATCTGGCAAAAAGTGCATCTCAATTTTAATTTCACCTTCGCCTTGACACTTTTCACAGCGACCACCTTTGACATTAAAACTATAACGTGAAGTGGTATATCCACGAATTTGCGACTCTTTTGTCTTCGCAAATACAGTACGTATTTCATCCATTGCCCCTGTGTATGTTGCAGGATTTGAGCGAGGGGTACGACCGATTGGACTTTGATCAAGATAAATAACCTTATCTAGTTTATCTAAACCATCAATCTCTACACCAGAGACTTTTTTCACTTTTCTAGCATGATTTAAAAGTTCACGTGCTACAGGAAGAAGCGTTTGTAAAATAAGTGAACTTTTTCCACTTCCACTTACTCCAGTGACACAGACTAAGTTTCCTAAAGGAATTTCAGCATCAAGATTCTCTATATTATTTAAAGAGACATTTTTGATGTGTATCCAGTGTTCTTGCTCACGTCTATAAAAGTACTCAATTTGTTTACGATTAAATAGATAATCTGCTGTTAAAGTTTTCGCTTTTTTCATCTGAGCCATGGTACCATTAAAAACGATTTCACCACCATGACGCCCTGCTCCAGGACCAATATCAACAATATAATCTGCTGCTTCAATGGTCTCTTTATCATGCTCAACAACAATAACACTGTTGCCTTTTTCTTGCAGTGAACGAAGGGTACGAATCAGTTTTAAAGTATCTCTCTCATGCAATCCTATACTCGGTTCATCAAGTACATACATAACACCTGTTAAGCCTGAACCTATCTGAGAAGCGATACGAATACGTTGCGCTTCTCCCCCACTAATACTACGTGCATCACGACTGAGGGTGATATAAGACAGACCTACATCATAAAGAAAAAACAGACGTTCTCTAATCTCATTTAAGATAGGCTTTGCAATCATCTCCTCTTGTTCGTTCAAGTAGGCAAAACTTTCTTTATCTGCAAACCACTCATAGCTTTTTCCAATAGGCATAGATATCAGATCAGCAATCCCTTTTCCACCGACTTCAACAGCCAAACTCTCACGGCGAAGACGGTGTGAGTTACAAACATCACATGTTTTTTCACTCATATAATCTGCTAACTCTTTTTCATTTTTAAACATGTCGTAAGCAATTTTAATCACCCCTGGCCAGACACGTTTTATCGGATGATTTTTCCACTGAAATTCTACTTCAGAAACATTACCATGTAATATGGCTTTTTGTTGATGAGGAGCAAGTTCTGAGAAAGGTATATTAATATCAATATCCAGCGCGCTACAAAAACCTTTTAAAAATGTAAAGTAGTATCCTTTATTGAATCCATAAAGAATTTTAACGGCACCTTTTTCAATAGGCAGATCAGAATCTATAATTTTATCTTGATCAAGTGCGTAACGTAGACCTAATCCATCACATTCTGTACAAGCACCCTTTGGTGAATTAAATGAAAAGGAGAGAGGTTCAAGTGGTTCAAAACTGATTTTACAATCAAAACAAGCATTGTGTTCACTATAATGAATAAGCTTCTCTTTTAAGCCTACCTCTTCATAATTTAATATTTCAAGTTCCACTTCACCATAACTCTCTTTAAGTGCTTTTTCCACATCTTGCGCAATACGATCGATATTATCTTCTTTAATAACAATTCTATCAATCACAGCTTTAATAGTATGCTTTTTTGTTTTACTTAGCTCTATCTCTTCATCAAGACGTGTCATCACTCCATTAATCATGGCGCGCACATACCCCTTATGGACTAAAGATTCAAACAGGTCCGCAAAAGTACCTTTTTTCTCACGAATCAATGGAGCGAGAATAACCACCTTAGATCCTAGTGGAAGTTTTTTCACTTCATTAATAATATCGGTCGCAGACATTTGAGAGATCTCTTTGTGACATTTGTGACACTTTTGAACGCCAATGCGCGCAAATAGAAGGCGGAAATAATCATATATTTCGGTAATTGTACCCACTGTTGAACGGGGGTTTTTAGACGTTGTCTTTTGATCAATCGCAATCGCTGGAGTCAAGCCCTCTATTTTATCCACATCTGGTTTGCCAATACGGTCTAAAAATTGACGTGCATAAGAAGACAATGATTCAATATAACGGCGTTGTCCTTCTGCATATAGCGTATCAAAAGCAAGAGTAGATTTCCCACTACCACTTAGACCTGTACAAACGACCAATTTATTTTTTGGAATGCTTAATGAAATATTTTTTAAATTGTGCTCTCTCG
The DNA here is from genome assembly GCA_016744905.1 of Sulfurimonadaceae bacterium. Lineage (GTDB taxonomy): Bacteria > Campylobacterota > Campylobacteria > Campylobacterales > Sulfurimonadaceae > BB10. Next base: position 70,627 of record JADGDM010000003.1, read on the forward strand.
CACCTGTGATAGTAATTTTATCCATGAATAGTACTTCCTAATAATCTATAAATTAAATATGCTGCAACAAGTAAATAAAAACCAAGTAACAGTCTTTTTTGTAAGACATCTGAACTTTTGTGTTTGAGAAATATCCCAAAGGCGACCCCAACTAAAGAAGCCATTCCAATGAGTCCACCTCGATAATAATCAATCTCTCCATTAAGACTAATAGAGATAAAACCTGATATTGATGAGAAAATGACAAAAAACAGACCTGCTGAAATTGCATTTTTTAAAGGTATATGAAAAAATCCAACCAAGATTGGAACCAGTAAAATTGAACCGCCAACACCTATTGAAATCGAAAAAGCACCAATAATAGAACCTATAAAAAACAATACGATAGGATGTGCACTTTTTGTTTTTGTATGCTCAACAGTAGAGAAGAACATACGACCTAAAGCAAAAAGAACAAAACCTAAAAAGAGTGTTTCTAATATCGTTTCATCAACATTCGAGATAATAAAGGAACTTAAAAGTGCTCCAATAAAACCACCCACGCCAATGGTTAGCACCATTTTAATGTCTAATGTTCCCTTTTTAAGATTCAGATAACTACCATAAACAGAAGCAAATACCATCTGCATTACAGCGATACCAATCGCCACTTTCATGTCATAACCTAGGAACAGCAATATTGGTACTAAAATGGTTCCACCACCAATACCAAAGAAACCCGACAAAGTTCCCACTAATGCACCTAAAAGTATCAGTTCAATCATAAGACTCCTCTTAACCGCGCGATTATACACTCTGTGAGCTTAGTCGGGATATAATAAAGTCAACTAGAATGTTTTAATAATTAATATCGTATAATCATTTACAAATGCTATAAACAATTTAAACTATTGGAATTTATAATGATAAACTACTTGAAACAAGCAGCAGAAAACTTTGTGATTCATCAAATTAGAGAAGAATTTAAAATAACCGAAAAGAAAAGTGATTTAAGAACAGTAATTGCTTATATAGATACAGAACATGAGGGCGACAAGAAAATTCGAGCCTATGTCTGTATAGAGGAAACTCTACTTAAGCAGATTACTGAGCTTCTTTTAATGGAAGAAATTGATGATCAAGAGACACTTTGTGAGATGGCACTAGAGACATCCAATCTAATTATTGGCAGTGCAAAAGTTATTGCCTCTGAGTCAGATGGATGTCACTTCACTATCTCTACCCCACATCAGTGCACGGATAGTATTGAAGAATATGACGAATATTTCATGCTAGAAGTGGGTGACTCTTATATAAGTGTATATACTAAGGAACTATAATTAAATGAGTGAAAATTTAGACCCAACACACATTCCAGAGAGTTTGGATAATGACATAGTAGACAGTTCAGCAGAGATAGAGAGGGAACTTGAATGGATGAACTATGAGGGGCTTCTTGATATGGAAGTTGAATTTATCTCAAACTTGGGCGAGACTGAAATCACCATTGCAGATATTTTGAAACTTGAAAAAAACTCAGTTATAGATCTTAATAAACCAGCGGGCGAAAGTGTTGAAGCTTATGTCAACGGACGTATTATTGGTAAAGGCGAGGTTATGGTTTATGAGAAGAACCTTGCTATACGTATCAATGAAGTACTTGACTCAAGTGCAGTACTCTACTATCTATCTAAAGAGAGACTATGAAATTTATACTACTATTTTTACTGCTCATCAACTATTTAAATGCTTCTAAGGTCTTAAGTTACAATATTTATGAACGATCCAATCGTGTTGATATTATGATTACATTTGACACACCTTATGAAGGAACCATACGTCAAAAATCTTCTGATAATAGAATTTTAATTAAATTATCAGATGCCAACATTGAATCAGCAAAAAGTAAACGTATAAACTCTAGCTTCATATCTGCCCTAAGTATTACTCCAGTTAGTAGTGGGGCCCAAATTGTCGCTTCTGTTCCACAAGGAATCAAATTAAGTGTCTCTAAAACTTCTGATGCTTATGGATTACGGTTAAGATTTCAAAATTCTGTAGTTGGTAGTAAAAAAAACACACCAGCAGAATCAAAGTTGGGACTTAGTGGTATTGAAACTAAAGAAGAAATGCAACTTGATAACAATTATATAATAATTGTATCTCTGCTTTTTATTCTTCTAATTGTACTGGTACTTATAAAAAGAAAAATAGCTTCAGCGACCGATTCTCCAACCCCATGGCTTTTTAGCAAAAAAAGTTCTACCCCTCAAGAAGCTGTAAATCTCAAATATCAAAAAGCAATAGATCAAAAGAATAGAGTTGTTTTATTAGAATACGGGGAAGAGTCATATCTTGTGTTGGTAGGAAACTCAAATATTTTATTGGATAAGTTTCGTGGGAATACACCAAAAAATGAAAATGAGTTCAATACAATTTTAAAAGACAAACATCAAGAGTTAGATGAGTTTATGCGTCTTGACACCACAGATCATGAAGTATTAGACTCTTATAAACAAAAAGCTTCTGGAGAATTTGACTTTATCAAATAAGACTGCTTTACCTGGATTACTAGGCCAACTTAGAATTGGTGAAGAACTCATTTAAGAGGTTTCTAAAGACATTAGGATCAGTAAGAGTATTTACATCTTGTCTGAGCTTTGATGCACCTCTATAGCCTTTAGAATAAGTATGAATATGTTTTCTAAATATAATCACACCACGTTCTCCATAAAAGTTAACCATCTGATCAAAATGTTCCAATATAATGTCACGTTTAAGGCCCAAGTCAATCTCATTTGAACTTGTTTTGAGCTGGTGAAATATCCAGGGAGCACCAACTGCGCCACGACCAATCATAACACCATCTGCACCAGTATACTCTAAAACCCAGTTTGCTTTTTCATAAGTGTTAATATCACCATTGGCAATAACAGGGATATTTACACTGTTCTTAATTTCAGCAATAGCATCATAATCGACTTCTGCATTAAACTTACCCGCACGAGTACGTCCATGAACAGCCAAGAAGTCAGCGCCATTATCTTCAATAATTTTAGCAATCTCAACATGATTTTTAGTTTCAAAACCTAGTCGCATTTTTACAGAAGTATACTCTTTGGTAGAGGTATCTTTAATCGTTTTAATGATCTCGCCATAAAGCTTTAAATCATTAAGTAGTGCGCTACCTGAGCCATGAGAGACTACTTTAGGAACAGGACAACCGCTATTTAAATCAATAACATCAATACCTTCTTGATCATTAAGAACCTCAACCGCTTCCTTCACAATCTCAATAGAAGCACCTGCAATCTGAACAGAATAAGGATCTTCATTGGCACTTTTTTCTAACATGTGAAATGTTTTTTTAGAACCATGAACCAAGGCATTTGAACTGATCATCTCACTTACAGTAAGATCTGCTCCAAATTTTTTAACAACAGAACGAAAAGGAAGATCAGTAAAGCCCGCTAAAGGGGCTAAAACGTAGAGAGGTTTATCAAAAGAGAGGCTAGAAGTTTTATTCACAATCAATCGCGAGAAAAAGTTTAACATTAAAGTTTTTATTACACTCTTTTAGAGCACGGTATGCTTTAAATTGAACATATTCATCTGCAGAAGAATTTGATAAAAATTCATCCACAGGTGCAAACATCTCTAAATCAAAAAGGGTATAAAGATAGCCATAGTAAGCATCTTCATCTATTTCACCTAAGAGTTCGAATAGACGCATACGTTGCTCAGGAATCATATGACTACCAATAATACTTGCCATTTTCATAAAGTCGTTTTTATCTAAATCTATTTCATTTATCAATACAATAAGAGACTCATTAGAAACTTCAATAGGATTAATATCAGAGTTGATGCGCTCTAAAACTACAAATATTGATTTCTTGTCAATGTATTGTTTGTATTTTTCAATTGACGCCATATCTGCATCAATAATAAATTTATAAAAAGCTTCTTGACATAGAGCAGCGGGATGGCGATCACTAAGACTTAAAATAACCTCAGGAAGGATTTCACCCTTGTTATAACGATTTTCTTCATTTTGTTGAGCAATAGCATTATCGAATGGTAAATTTAATTTTTTAAGATCGACTACTTCACTGTTTTTTAAGGCTGTAAGTTTTTCTATGAGTGCATCAACTTTATCAATCCCGATACTTTCTAAACTATCATCTGGGACAATAGTACAATTATCTAAAAGCTTACCAATTGTCTGGTAACGTTCAGTTTTATAAACTGTATTTCTCCCTTCTTTTTGTAAAAGAGCATCATGAATAGAAAGTGATAACTTCTCATAATCTTTTTGAAATTTTCTTAATTTAAAGCTTCCAATTATTGAGTAATAACTCATATGGAATACTGAGGCTAAGTAGAGGACTAGTAAAGGAACAGTGATGTATACAGCGATTGGTAAGGCTGGTAAATTAACACCAAAAAAGTTTAAACTATACGTATCATGAGTAACAAAGGCAAAAACATACCATCCTACCAATAAGATTAGTGCCAGTGCAGCTATACTATAACGCTTTATATACATTTGTGTTCCTTAGGCGTGATTTTTTTCAGCAATCTCTCTACAATCGATACAATATTTAGCATGTGGTTTAACTTTCAATCTCGCAATTGAAACATCATCTTCACACATTTCACAGATACCGAATTGTTTATTAGCTATTTTACTCAAAGCAAGCTCAATTTCTAATAATTCCGTCTCTTGTTGCAAGCCAATTGCATTTTCTACCATATTATTATTACTAACTGAAGCATGATCGCCTTCATCATTAAGCTCTAGGCCCTTTAATTGTTCAATCTCTTTTTCAACACCTGAGATATTAGTCTCAATCTGTTTTTTACGATCAGTCAGCATGTCTTTAAAAAATTCTAATTCTGTGTGTCTCACGATAATCCTTATTTATGGTAGGGGTGATTGCTTAAAATACTAAAGCCTCTATAAATCTGCTCTAACAAAACAGCCTTCGCAATTTTATGACTAAAGGTCAAATCGCTTAAACTAATTGTTTTATCACATTTATTTATAAATTCTTGATCAAAACCATAGGCACCACCTATGAAAAATTTAATCGCCATTCTATCACTTAATAGCTTACTAAATTCAAAACTATCACATTTTTTTCCATCAGGATGTAAAACTATGTTATAACTGCCACTTAAATGTGGTTCATATACTTTAGAATACGCCTTCTGAGCGGCCTCTGGAGAAATCGTGTGTGCTTTAGTAACTTCTTTAGGAAAAAGTTCAATATCCTCTAATGAAGAGAAACGAGAAATCATTTTTTCCATCTCTTTATAAAGTGGATCATAGGTGGACTTCTCTTTTTTAGCAATACTTAAAAGACTAATCTTCATGCAGTCCACTACCAATAACACTATAATGCACATATTTAAATGTGTCACTTAATTTTACACCACCAATAGCGGCTACCTTATGCTTTGATATACTTGCCAATGGGTCTAATTCATCCCCAAGGATATTATCAACATCTTTGGTTGAAGTGGGACGATACGCCCCTAATCCTATATAGTTCAAATCTAAATCATTGGCTTCAAGTATCTCATATTCATTATGTGTTGAAAGTCCGACTATCTTATCTTTTCCAATAACAGAACGTAATATATTAATAGCATTTGTCTTATCGCTATCAATAGCAACAATATCATCTTGTCCCAAATGCACTCCATCACAGAAAGAGGCCAAGGCATAATGATCATTAATAATAAGAAATTTATCCCAAAGTTGACGAAGAGAAATAAGTTGTGATTTTATATATAGTAGATCGTCACTTTTAGCGCGGTACTGGATAATCTCAACAGAGTTTTTTTTGCACAAGGCAACAAACTCTTTGAGGCTTAAACCCTTTGCGCTGAGAGTAGACTGATCGCAAAGCGCGTATATATTCAACCTATTTACCTAAAAGGACTTTAAGAAGATCGTGAAGTGTTTTTTTCATCTCATTACGGTTAACAACCATATCGATTGAACCTTTTTCTAATAGAAACTCAGCGCGCTGGAATCCATCAGGAAGATCAGAGCCGATAGTTTGTTTAATAACACGTTGACCAGCAAATCCAATCAATGCACCTGGTTCAGCAATAATAATATCACCTAAGGTTGCAAATGAAGCAGAAACACCACCCATAGTTGGATCAGTCAATAAAGAGATGTAAGGTAGCTTTTCATCAGCCAAGCGCGCTAAGGCAGCTGACGTTTTACTCATCTGCATTAAGGCAAAAGTACTCTCTTGCATACGGGCTCCACCACTAGCACTGATAATAATCAGACCTTGACGCTTCTCAATAGCACGATTGATAGCACGAACAATTTTCTCACCTTCTACAGAACCTAAAGAACCACCCATAAATGAAAAATCAAAAACAACAAGTTGTGTAGCAATACCATCAATATTACCTTCACCACTCACTACTGACGAAAATTTACCAGTTTTTTTACTGTTTTCTTCTACTCTTTTTACATATGATTTTTTATCAACAAACTTAAGCGGGTCAATTGGTCTTAAGTTCTCATCATATTCGGTAAATGTACCTTCATCGACCAAAATTTTAAGACGCTCATCTACTCCGATACGAATATGAAAATCACATTTAGGACAAACATAATTTTGATTTTCGATCTCTTTATAATACATTAAAGAGTTACAAGACTTACATTTAATCCAGTGCGCAGGTGCTTCATTTTTTGTAGCTTGCTTCGTACTGCTACTTTTTTTAGTAAATAGATCTAATAAATTCATACATTATCCTTATAAAAGTGAGTCAACAATTTTTCTAGCAGCTTCTCTACCATCATAAGCAGCTGTAACAACTAAGTCAGCCCCTCTAAAACAGTCACCGCCAGCGAAGATACCTTTGGTTGATGTTTCATGTTTCTCATCAACGATAATTTCGCCCCACTCATTTGTTTCAATACCATTTTCAGCTAAAAATGCTGGAACTTCAGTATCAAATCCAAGTGCGAGGATGATTATATCAGCATTCGCTTGAAATTCACTTCCGGCAACTTCTTCCATACGTTGACGACCATCATCACCTTTGGCACCTAAAACTGTGTTAACAAAATTCAGTGCTACGGCTTTATTGTTATCATCAAGAACAATAGATTTTGGTGAGGTATGAAAAGCAAAATCAACACCCTCTTCCATCGCATTTTTATACTCTTTACGTGAACCTGGCATATTCATCTCATCGCGACGATAGTGACATGTTACAGATTTAGCACCTTCACGTTTAGCAGTACGAAGACAATCCATCGCTGTATCCCCACCACCAATAACGAGAACATTCATATCTTTAAAATCGAACTCTTTTTCATAGTCCAATCCAAAGTTTTTTCTCTGAATCGCAGTTAAATAGTCCATTGATTTATATACATTAGAAGCATGCTCACCATCAAGATGTGCCGTTTTACCTTTAGTTGCACCAATACCGATAAACATTGCATCATGGGCATCAGCAATCTCTTCAAAAGAGATATCTTTACCTACTTCAGTATTAGGAACCAATGTCATACCTGCTTCTAAAAGAAGGTTAACACGACGTTCAACAATCTTTTTATCCAGTTTAAAGTTTGGAATACCATAAGTTAAAAGACCACCCGCTCTATCAGCGCGCTCATACATAGTGACGGCTATTCCAGAACGTAAAAGATAAGTTGCTGTTGAAAGTCCAGCAGGTCCAGAACCAATAATCGCTACTTTTTTATCCGTAGTAATACCTGGGAAGTCAGGCTTCATCCCTTGTTTAAAACCTTCTTCATTAATAAAAGTTTCAATACTACCAATAGTAATTGCTCCATGACCATCATTTAAAGTACAATCACCCTCACAAAGTCTATCATGAGGACAAACACGACCCATAACTTCAGGAAATGGTGAAGGTTCATTTGAAAGTTTAAATGCCAGTGAGAGGTCTTTTTCTGCTACTGATTTTAACCATTGTGGAATATAATTTTGCAGTGGACACTTTGTTAAACAAAATGGATCTCCACACTGAATACATCTGTCACTTTGAGTTGATGCATCATCTTTTTCAAAAATGTCGTAAATTTCACTAAAGTCTTTAACACGCTCGACTACAAGACGTTTCTCAGGGTCAATACGTTCTGTTGTTAAAAATTCTCTCATGCTAGTCCCCTTTTTCCAAGTTCAATGGTAATTTAGTTAAGTTTTTAGGTCTTACTAACCAGAAGTTTCTAATCTCAACTCTAAAGTTTTCAATCAACTCTTCTGCCTTTTTACTGTGTGTGTCACGTGCATAGTTTTTCAACAGTTTTTTCAAGTAGTGACGTGCTTCGTCACCCTCGTCTGTATCAATTCTAACTGCTTCAACCAGTTCTCTATTTACATTTTCAACAAACATATGATCTGCGTCATAAACAAAGGCGATACCGCCTGTCATTCCTGCACCAAAATTGATACCTGTACGACCAAGAATAACAACAATACCACCAGTCATATACTCACAAGCATTATCACCAGTGCCTTCAACAACGGCCAGCGCGCCAGAGTTACGAACCGCAAAACGTTCACCTACTGATCCAGAGATAAATAGTGTTCCTTTAGAAGCTCCATACAGACAAGTATTACCACCTGCTGCAAACTCTTCACCTTGGTTTTTAGAAGTGATAACTATCTTACCACCATGCATACCTTTACCGATGTAATCATTGGCTACACCATCAAGAGTAATATTAACACCAGAAATTAAAAATGCACCCAATGCTTGACCAGCGACACCTTTAAGTTGAATATCAATTGTTTTATCATTCAGACCTACATCACCATAGAACTGAGCAATCTCACCAGATACACGTGCACCAAAACTTCTATGAAGGTTGGTAATTTCACGCTTGATTAAGATTGGATGTTCAGGATGTTTAATTGCAGACATCGCTTCAGCAAGAACATCAACTTCAAAGGCATTATCATCAAATGGATCATTATGTTTTTGTTGGTGTGTATCTACGCCCTTTTCTTTATGTAAAATCGAACTAAAATCAAATTTTTGAGCAAATGGATCGTTGACTACTTTTAAGTTTTCACTTTTACCAATCATCTCTTCCATCGTTCTAAACCCAAGGGTTGCCATAATAGTACGCACATCTTCAGCCATCATTGTAAAATAGTTTACAACTTGATCAACATGACCTTTGAAAAATTCTTCACGTAGTTTTTCATTTTGTGTTGCAATTCCCACTGAACATTTATTGACATGACAGATACGAAGCATTTTACAGCCAACAATGGTTAAAACACCCGTACCAAATGCGTAAGACTCAGCACCAAGAAGCGCTGCTTTTACAACATCAAGACCAGTTTTTAAACCACCATCTGTTTGGAGTTCAACTGTACCACGAAGACTGTTAGCCTTAAGTGCATTATGCGCTTCAGTTAGACCAATTTCCCAAGGATTACCTGCAAATTTAAGTGAAGTAAGAGGCGCTGCCCCTGTTCCACCATCACCACCAGAGATGATAATTTTATCTGCGTAGGCTTTAGCCACACCGGCTGCAATTGTTCCCACACCCGCAGTTGATACCAGTTTTACGGCAACACGTGCGGCAGGATTAACCTGCTTCATGTCAAAGATTAGCTGCGCTAAATCTTCAATAGAGTAGATATCATGATGTGGTGGTGGTGAAATCAGTGTCACACCTGGAACTGTATTTCTAAGTCTTGCGATTAGATCAGTGACCTTATGACCTGGTAGTTGTCCACCCTCACCTGGTTTAGCACCTTGAGCTACTTTAATTTGAAGCTCTTCTGCAGAACGTAAGTACGCTGGAGTGACTCCAAAACGACCACTGGCGATCTGTTTAATCTTAGAGTTTTTCTCTGTTCCAAAGCGCGCTGGATCTTCTCCACCCTCACCTGAATTCGATTGACCCCCAAGTCTGTTCATAGCGATGGCAATAGTTTCATGTGCTTCTGGAGAGATAGAACCTAAACTCATAGCTGCTGATGCAAAACGTTTAAAGATTTTAGAAGCAGGTTCTACTTCATCAATACTGATACTTTTTCGCTCATCCGTAAACTCAAAAAAGTCACGAATAAATTTCAATCCGCGATTATTGACGATGTCACGAAGTTTATTAAAGTCTGATTGTTTACCAGATTTTGCCGCATCATGAATAGCATGAATAGTCTCTGGACCAAAATCGTGGTACTCTTGATTTGGATAATATTTATAGTAACCACCAATGTTTAGTGGGAAAATAGTTGAAAAACCATTTTCTGCAAATGCTTTTTTATGTGCCTTCTGAATTCTCTCATCTAAATCATCATAACCAAGACCAGGGATCAGTGAGTGCGAGTCTGTAAAACACTCATTAACAATATCTTTAGAAAGACCCATAATGTCAAATAGACCTGAGTTTCTATATGATGCAATCGTTGCAATACCCATTTTAGACATAATCTTTAAAAGACCTGCATTCAATGATGAGTGTACAGATTTAATGGCTTCTCCACAACTCATTTGTAATACATTTGACGTATCAACCATATTTACTGTTGTTGCGAACAGTAAATGAGGATGGATAGCATTCACCCCATAAGCAAGGAGAGTTGCACTTGCATGAGAATCATGAACCTCAGAAGTAGAAGCAACGATTGAGACAAGATGTCTTACGTTCTCTTCAAGAAGTACACGACTCAGGCGACCTACAACAAGCAACATAGGGATAATACGATTCTCTTTTGAAAACTCTTTATCATCTAAAATTACAATACGTACACCATCATTTTTAACTGCTTCAACAATAGACTTAACCAGCTTTTCTAAAGAAGCTTTTAAATCATTTTGATAGGTTGTTGCAAAAGTTTGATTTTTATAAAATGCTTGAAAACGTGCATTCCCCTCTTCTCCAAATGATTTAAGAACAGAAAGTTTCTCATAGGTAATAATAGGAGAAATTGCTTTTAGTCTGTGTGCATGTTCAGGGATTTCATCTAAAATATTATGTACTTCACCAAAACCCGTGTTTAAGCTCATAACCACTTTTTCACGAATTGGATCGATTGGTGGGTTTGTTACTTGTGCAAATTTTTGTTTGAAGTAGTCAGAAAAGTTACGTTGTTTAGATGAAAATGCTGCTAAAGGCGTATCATCACCCATAGAACCAACTGCTTCTTTACCATCTTTAATCATCGGCTCAATTACTTGCTCAACAATCTCTTGAGTGATATTAAAATAACGTTGTGCATTGACCAAGTTAGTCGTATCTATTTCACATCTTGCTGTGTACTGATCTTCAACATGTTCTTGAAGATACACCATGTGCTCATTTAACCACTTCATGTAAGGGTTGGCTGATTTTAGATAATCATTAATATTTTTATCTTTAAGAACCTTACCATGTTTAAGATCCAGTCCAATCATTTCACCTGATTGTAAACGACCACGTTCCTTAATATCTTCTTCTGCAATATCAACAACGCCATACTCACTTGCAATAAGAAGTGTGTCATCATTGGTAATAATATATTTAGAAGGACGAAGACCATTTCTATCAAGAACACAACCGATATAACGGCCATCTGTTAATGAAAATGCCGCTGGGCCATCCCATGCTTCAAATACTGTTGAATAATACTCATAAAAAGCACGAAGTTCAGGATCCATATGTGGTGCATTTTGCCAAGGTGCTGGAATGACGGAGCGCGCTGCTTTAAAGAAATCCATACCATTGGCAATTAAGAATTCAAAAAAGTTATCCGCACTTGCACTATCTGATGAACCTACTTGTAAGATAGGAAGGATACGTGAAATCTCTTCATCTGTAAAGACTTCTGATTTAATAGATTCTGATTTAATTTCTACATTGAAACGATTGGCTTCAACTGAATTAATCTCACCATTATGCGCAACAGCTCTAAAAGGTTGAGCCAGACGCCATTGCGGCAATGTATTCGTTGAGAAACGTTGGTGAAATAGTGCAAATGAAATTTTAAAATGATCATCTTGAAAATCTTTATAAAACTCTTTAATATGCGTTGGCATAACAAGACCTTTATAAGAGATTGTGCGTGAAGAAAATGATGGAATATAAAAATCTTTATCATCAAGAAGCTGATGTTCCGTCTCTTTTCTGCTTAAATACAATAGTGCTTCAAAGCGTTGGCGACCCATAATTGAGTTCGGCGTTACAAATACATGAATAATGTATGGAAGTGTCTCTAAAGCTTGCTCCCCGAGTGCAGCTTTATCAACATCAACATCTCTTTTAAGAACAACTTTTAGGTCATTGTTAATACATACTTCTTCAAAGATATCAAGATGCTTTTTGTCTTTTGTAAAAACAACTGCTACTGCGTAAGCTTCTGGAAGTTCAACTCCATTTTCTAAAGCAGTATGACGCATAAACTCGTCTGGCATAGACAAAAGTAGTCCAGATCCATCACCAGTTTTTCCATCAGCAGCAACTGCCCCACGGTGCATCATACGTTCTAATGCCGTTACAGCATTATTTAAATTATCACGAGAAGCTATGTTTTTAATGTTTGCAATGAGTCCAAAACCACAATTATCTTTAAATGATCTTAGTAAATCAGCGTGTTCCATCATATATTTCAGCCTTTTTTTAAAATTTAATCTATTTTTAATAAAACTTAGTTTATTTAGAAATTAAGTCTTTTATTGTATCTTTTTAATGCTAAATATTTGATTTACTTGGTACAATTTGATTAGAAGAATTTCTAAAATGGGAAATTTCGAAGCAGTAGAAAGTGGAAAATGCAAGGTTTTATTATCTCCGTAAATCGGGTAAAAGACGAAGATTTAATAGTCACTATAATATCAAAAGATAGCTTAGAGACACTATACCGTTTTTACGGAGCGCGCCATGGTAGTATCAATATTGGCTTCAAAATAGACTATGAGACTGAAAGCTCTGCAAAGTCCTCAATATCACGTCTTAAAGACGTTCTTCATGTGGGTTTTAAATGGATCCATGATCGTCATCGTTTACGTATTTGGCAAGATTTTATTAAACTTTTTCATCCCCATCTTAAAGGTTCTGAAGAGCTAGAACCCTTCTATTTCGAACTTTTAGATATTGCTTCACGACGATGGGAAAGCCAAAACCCAAAACGTGTTGCTATTGAGTCTTATGTGCAACTTTTAGAGTATGAAGGACGTTTACATAAAGAACTGATCTGTTTTTTTTGCGAGAAACCTATTATCGATGATATTTCACTAATTCGTGCTTTTTTACCAACACATCATGAATGTTCTCATACATTAAGTGTCACTAAAAGCTCACTGAATGAACTTTTTAACAATTACTCAACTATCTTCTTTTCAGATAAAGAAATTGATCGTTTATGGCATGTTTTAAACGAGGGCTTATAAAAGTTCAACTACAATTTTTTCATGAATGTACAAAAATTAAAAGATTCACTCTCTAATATCTCACTATCTATGTTTAGAAAAGACTTCTTTGGTATCTACCATGGATCTATTTCGGCAAAAGTATCTACGAACAAATTTATCATCAATAGTAGTGATTCTGTTTTTGATAATATCGAAGCAGAGCAAGCCCTTATTGAGCTCTATTTTAGTAAAGATTACCGATGGAAAAATGCCAGTATAGATGCTGAAATTCATCTTAGTATCTATAAGAAATTCTCTGATGCAAAATATATCACCTTTACTATGCCACCATTTACAACCGCTTATTCACTCAATCACAGTCTGATTATTCCCAAAGACTACTTTGGTGATCAAGAGTTGGGACATATTAAAGTGTATGATCCAAAAAATTTCGATGATTGGTATGACAGAGCAGATACAGAAATCATAAACTATTTTGCTAAAAATGAGACGAATTTAATTGTAGTCAAGGGGTATGGTGTTTATGCTTTTAATCGAGATCTCTATGCCATGTCTAAACAACTTGCTATCTTAGAAAAAAGCTGTCGTTTATTGATGCTCGATGGAGCATCAGGAAAACTCGACTTAGACTTTTAGTACATATTTACAATGTCATTATAGCCTCATAAGCCACATCCATCATCTTATCTATCTCTTCATACGTAATAGTATAAGGAGACATAAAATAGATAACTGGCCCCAATGGACGGAGTAAAACCCCATTTTTAAGTGCATATTGATAAACTTTTAGCCCTATTCTCTCACTAGAGTCATATCCTTGAAGATCCAGCGCGCTGATCATTCCACATTGACGGATATTTCCTACATTTTTAAGACTTCTAAAACGATCCAATTTTTTTAACATATAGGCACTTTTTTTCTCATTCTCTTCAATGATATTATCATTTTCAAAGATATCAAGTGTGGCATTGGCTGCCGCACATGCTAAGGCATTACCCGTATAACTATGAGAATCTAAAAATGATTTTTGTTGCGAATAATCACAGTAAAAAGCCCCATATATTTTGTTCGTTGTAAGGACTACTGAGAGTGGTAAATATCCACCTGTTAAAGCTTTTGAGAGACATAAGTAGTCAGGTGTGATATCTGCTTGCTCGACAGCAAACATCGTTCCTGTTCGACCAAATCCAACCATAATCTCATCCGCGATAAGATGAATATCATACTTGTCACACAACTCTCTAGCGCGCTTCAAATAGTGGGGGTCATACATATGCATCGACCCAGCTCCTTGAATCAATGGTTCAACAATAAAGGCTGAGATTTCATGAGCGCGCTCAATTAATATTTTTTCTAACTCTAACGCTGCTTCATCAGCGGCTGCAATACTTTGATCTTTAGGCACCATTGTTTGGATACTTTCTAAAAGAAGGGGGCCATAGGTCTCTTTATAGATCTCAACATCACCCACTGCCAGCGCACCCATCGTCTCACCGTGGTAAGAGTTTTTAAGTGAAAGAAAAATTGGCTTCTCTTTACCAATGTTTCTGTTATAGTGATAACTCATTTTCAGCGCAATCTCTACCGCACTAGAGCCATTATCTGCATAAAAACATTTATCTAAACCCTCCGGTGTCATTTCAACAAGGCGCTCTGAGAGTCTAACGATAGGTTCTTGTGTAAAACCCGCCATAATAACATGCTCTAGTGTATCGAGTTGATCTTTTATTTTTTCATTGATATAGGGATTGGTATGTCCAAAGATATTGACCCACCAAGAGCTGATGGCATCGATATATTTATTGCCATCAAAGTCTTCAAGATAGACACCGTATCCTTTTTTAATAGGAATCATAGGAAGAAACTCGTGATCTTTCATCTGTGTACAGGGGTGCCAAATAATATCTAGGTCACGTTGCTTAATACTTTCATTTGTCATTTTCTATCCTAATACAGTTAATTCGTTGGTATATTTTTCTAAACAGTATGGCGCATAACTTGATTTATAAATAGCGTAGTGTTCAGAGGCTTTATGTCCATCTAGTGCCCGATCATCTCTCCACGTCTCGATAGCCATGAACTTTTCAAGGCGATTTTCGTACTGTACTATTTCATAAAAAAGACAGCCATCTTCAGCCTTGGAGGGGATAACCATAGCAGAAAGAAGTTCTTTCATTTTTTCAATTCCATCTGGTTTTGCAATAAATGTTACACGTTTGGTTATCGTCATAGTTACTCTTTTTTGAAATTATATCTTTTAAATATAGAAGTTCAAGTAAGAGACTCTTTTTAACCTTAATTATTCAATATTTTATTCATTTCTAAAGTTTACTACTCTTCCTGGCGCGCCAGAGCTACCAGTAGAGGTGTGACAACTGTTACAGTCTAACTGATTGGCACTGTGACTCGCCGAATTTACTACGTCACCCGAAGCATCTAATACTTCAGCGGTAAAACCTTCGGAGAGGACGGCAGACTTAGAGTGTGCATTACCATCACCATTACCTACAGTTAAATACTTTGTTGTAGAGTTTAATACTAAACGAAGTGTGTGCCCTAAAGCTATCTGCGCTGCTTCGTTATTCCCAGCACTAAGACTTTTAAAAATAGATCCAGCTGCATAAAGACGGACTTCAGAACCATTAGAGCCATGACAAGAAGAACACGTTTCACCTTGATGGTGAATTTCAATATTTACCCCATCAACTACTTCTATTGGGTTCTCTTCATCACAGCCCACAAAAACCACAGACAACATTACCAAAGGCAATAAGAATTTTTTCATTTAATCTCCATTTTAGTATCTTAATAAGTAGCTATTATTACGTAAAAGGGTGTAGAAAAAATTTAGAATTCTATAAATGCACTTTATTTATTTAAATATAGAGACATTTACTGATAAATTGTTATCAAATATGAAAATTTCATCCGCTTCAAAGCGAAGTAAAACTAAAATAAGAGAATTTTATTTTAAGGTTCTATTAGATGATTACATGGATGCAAAGACATAGAAAATACCTTGTTGTTACAATCTGGATTTCGAGCATCGCTTTTGTTGGTGCTGGTTTTATGGGTTGGGGACAATATAGCTACGGTGACAAAGCTGGAGCAATCGCAAAAGTTGGTGAAGTAAGTATTAGTAATGGTGATTTACAAAAATCATATTCTCGTCTATATCAACAGTACAACAAAATGTTTCAAGGTAATTTTGATGAAGCACAAGCAAAAAGCTTTGGTCTTCAACAACAAGCATTTAAACAACTTGTAAATCAAGCACTTATCAAAAACATGGCACTTGATTATCAACTGCGTGTTAATGATCAAGAGTTATTAGCTGAGATCACTTCTCAAGAGATGTTTTTCGAAAACGGCGCATTTTCAAAAGAGATTTACAACACACTACTTTCTCAAAACAATATGACTATGAAAGAGTATGAGTCAGATGTTAGAGACTCTATGTTAATTACGAAAATAATGAAGATGTTCAATCCTGAAACACTGGAGTTTGAAAACGAAGCATTAGAGAGTGCCATGTTTATTTCTGATAAAGTAAACTACAAAATCTTAACTTCTGACATGATTTCTATTGACGGTTCAAAAGAGGCTGTTAAAGCGTACTGGGAAAATTCTCAAATGAACTACTTGAGTGAAATCAACTATGACATAGAAATTATTAAAACAGCGATTAGTACTTCATCATTTACAGACACTGAAGTTCAAGAGTTTTATAACATCAATAAAAATGACTACACTGACGCTGAAGGCGCTATCCTTTCTTTAGAGTTGGCTAAAAGTCAAATAGTAGCGGCATTAAATGAGAAAGCTTCTAATAAAACAGCACTTAAACAGTACATCGCTTTCAAAAAAGCAAAACTGGATGAGAGCACTCAAACAGAGAAACTAAATATTACACCAAGCAACACTGTATTTGGTTCAGAAATATTTAGTGAAATCGAAGCCTTAAATCTTAGTAAACCGTACTTAAAACCTCGTAAAATTGATAATGGCTTTGTAACTATCAAACTTATTGCAAAAAATGAAGCAAACCCTAAAACTTTTGAGCAAGCGTACGATTTAGTCAAAGTAGATCATGCACGTGATGAAAAGCTTAGAGCACTAGAAGAGATGGCAACAAACTCGGTAAATACATTTAATGGAACAACCACTGGTTTTCTTACTCGTGAAGATGGCGTAAAGCTTAAAGATTTAAATGCACAAGAATCCGCTCTATTTTTAAACTCACTATTTGAGTCTGAGAAAAAACGTGGAAAGATTGTTATCGATGAAAACAAAGTAGTTATTTTTAATATTTTGGAACAAAAGTTGCTTCAAGATTTCAAACATAATCAAGGTTCTACAACCAAGCAGATTAAAAGCGCTATGTTAGAAGCGGGTTTAATTAAACTGTTAAGTGGACACTATAAAACAGAAAAATTTGTAGAAGGACTCTAATTTGAGTAAAACTGTCTTAGCCATCGACGTTGGTTCAACTAAAATCTGTGCAATTATTGCAGATATTGATGAAGACAATAATATCAAAATTACTGGTGCAGGTACCACTAAAGCTCAAGGGCTTAAGAAAGGTAGCATCACAAATATTGATTTGGCTTCTAAGTCGATTAAGTCAGCTATTGCTGATGCTAAGAGAGTTGCTGGCGTTGACCTTAAACGCGCCACCGTCTCTATCTCTGGTGCTTATACTAAGAGCTTAAACTCAAGTGGGATTGTTAATATCCCAAACAAAGAGATCAGCGTTAAAGAGATCAGTCGTGTTATGAACACCTCTTTATACAATGCCAATATCCCTAATGAGTATGAGGTTTTACATAACCTACCATTTAATTTTAAAGCGGATGAGCAAGATTTTATCGAAGATCCTCTGGGTATGAATGCTTCACGTCTTGAAGTTGAAACCCATATCATCACCACACAAAAGTCAAATATCAACAATCTTAAAAAAGCAGTACGTGCTGCAGGTGTTGAAGTTGAAAACATTATCCTTAGTGGCTATGCCTCAGCTATTTCTACACTAAGTAGTGATGAAAAAGAGTTGGGTGTTGCTGTTATTGATATCGGTGGAAGTACAAGTAATCTTGTTATTCATGCAGGTAACTCTATCCGTTACAATGACTTTTTAGGTGTAGGTTCAAATCACATTACCAACGATCTTTCTATGGCTTTACACACTCCATTAAATATTGCAGATGAAGTTAAGATGAAATATGGTTCACTTCATGCACCAAGTAATGATCTTATTGAACTTCCTATTATCGGTGATATTGAATCAACCCATGAAGTCTCTTTAGAAGTTGTACACAATGTTATCTACGCTCGTGTGGAAGAGACTTTAATGATTGTTGCACAATCTATTGAAAAAAGTGGACTTAAAGATCAACTAGGAGCAGGGATTGTCTTAACAGGTGGATTTAGTCGCATTGATGGCATTCGCGAGTTAGCCGTGGCAATTTTTGACAATATGCCCGTACGTTTAGCAAAACCAAATGAAGTAGATGGTCTTTTTGACACACTACAACATCCAGAGTTTTCAAGTGTTATTGGTCTGGTTAAATACGAGGCAAATAACTTTTCTCGTTATGAATTTGATATCAACAAACGTATGCGTCATTCAAATGAAGAGTATGTGTATGAAGACAATGTGGTTCTTCAAGATATTGCATCTGTATCAGATGAATTTCCAACACCTGTTGAAGAAGAAGAGAACAACATCAAAGAAACTTTAGCGACTATTCCACAAAAGAAAAAGTCAGCTAAGGGTGATGAGGCAAGTGTATTTTCCAAGTTTTGGAACTGGGCGACACAACTGTTTTAAGAAGAATATAGTAGTAATTAAATAATTTAGAAATTTTGAGGAGTGTGAGATGAGTGAAAGTTATACAATAGAAGAAGCAGAAACATTAAGTGGAGCAAGAATCGTAGCTGTTGGTGTTGGCGGCGGCGGTGGTAACATGGTTGGCCACATGATGAAAGAGGGTGTAGAAGGTATTGAGATGATCATTGCCAATACTGATGCACAAGTACTTAACGAAGCAGCTCAAGCAACAAAAATTCAGTTAGGTGCAAAACTAACTAAGGGTCTTGGTGCAGGAATGAAGCCTCATGTTGGTAAAGATTCTGCCTTAGAGAACTATGAAGAGATTCGTATTGCCCTTGAAGGTGCTGATATCGTATTTATCGCTGCTGGTCTTGGTGGTGGTACGGGTACTGGTGCGGCTCCAGTTATCGCACAAATCGCAAAAGAGGTTGGCGCGCTAACCATCTCTGTCGTCACAAAACCTTTCAAATTTGAAGGTAAAAAACGTATGAAATTGGCAGAAGAAGGCTTAGAAGAGCTGAAAGCTGAAAGTGATTCTATTGTTGTTATTCCTAATGACAAACTTCTATCTATTATTGATCGTAAACTTGGGATGAAAGAGAGCTTCAAAATTGTTGATGCTATTCTTGCTCAAGCGGTAAGTGGAACATCAGGTGTTATTTTATCTTCTGGAGAAAATGATATCAACCTGGATTTTGCTGACCTTAAAACAGTTATGAGTCATCGTGGTATGGCCTTAATGGGTATGGGTGAGCACCAAGGTGAAAACTCTGCTTATGAAGCGATTAAAGGTGCTATCGAGTCTCCTTTACTTGACAATATGTCCATTAATGGAGCGATGGGTGTTTTAGTTCACTTTAACATTCATCCAAATTATCCTCTAATGGATATCTCAGAAGCGATGGAAGTTGTTCATGAAAGTGCTCACGAAGAGTCTGAAGTTATCTTTGGAACATCAACAGATGAAACTTTACCAGAAGACTTTGTTCGCATCACTTTAGTAGCAACTGGCTTTGAACAGCAAGAAGCTGTTGAAAGTGTAAATGATACAACTTTTGTAAGTGAAGAACCAGTTCAAAGAGAAATCAGACGTCCACGTTTAATCGTTGGTGGTGATATTTCAGAAGACTATCTAGAAGTTCCAACGTACATGCGTCAACAAAGAGACTAGACACTCTATACAATGTCCTCACAATCCTCAGAACTCATTAAGGCCAAAACACTCCTTGGCCTACATGATAAAGCAACCCTCAAAGAAATTAAACTTCGATATAAAAACTTGATGAAAAAATGGCATCCTGACTTAAATGCTAATGACTTAGAAAAAGCAACCCAGATGAGTGCAAAAATAATAGATGCTTATAAACTAATCATGGAATATTGTAACGGTTACGAATACAACTTTAAAGAGGAATTTATCACTGATCAGTTTATCTCACCAGAAGATTGGTGGAATAAAAAATTTCAAGATGAGAATATGACACGCTCATGATTTTGGTACGCAATTCATCTGCGTACTTGCAGTTTTTTATCTTCTCGCTTGCTTTTTTAAGTCTCGTTTATTATATTGGACTACTACAAGTACGCAGCTTTGACTCTATCTACAATATAGTGATTGTCTTTATTACCATGACACTCATTGCCCCATTTCGTTCTGTTTTACAAAAAAGAGAGTGTACCATTCAAAACCTATCACAAACAAAAGAGCTTACACGCGTCCTTTTTCTAGGTCTACTACTAATCTCTTTTATCTACCTACTGCTCTTTATGTTTAATGATATAATCACCACTACTTTTTTTACTCAAAACTTTCCAGAAGCAATGCGTTGGCTTAATAATAGTACCAACCTAGGAAAACATACATTTTTCCTTAAATTTCTTATCCTTTTTACGCCTCTTTATCTGCTCTACCTTTTTATCTCTTACCTCAGTTCCAATATGCTTCGTAGCTATAAATACGCACTCATTCCTGCACTCTATATTGCTCTTATTATATTTATCCCTATCTTTTCACTTTTTAGCTTTCAGATGTCCGAACTGCGTACATTTACACTGCTTCAGTGGTTAATATCACCCCTTCTCATAGTCTTAGATCTCATTTTACTCTTTTTAGTCATGTTATTGACCTCAGTAGTTTTGTACTTTATCAATCCATTTTTTATGAAACCCCTTATTAAGGTATTACTCAAAGCAAAAATAGTCTCTAAGATAAAACTTGAAACTGTTGGCTTGTTACTGATTGCATATATTGCTCCATTTTTACTTATTTGGGCACTGATCAATACCTTACATATTGATATTTACTTTTTTCACGCCTTAGAATATATAAGTGTTTCCGTATCTACTATATATATATCTTTAAGTATTATGCTCATATTTTTACTGATATCACTGCCTTCAGTGTATTTTCTTTTTAACGTACTGCTTAGCTACTTTTTTAAACATAAATATCTGTTAACTATTTTAACCGTAATATCTACATTTAGTTTTTACACTTCTTTGGGATATCATAAATATAATAGTCAATCTTATGAAAATATTCATCAAGATATACAAGCGTCTCAATCACATATAAGGGATTATTTTTGTGCACTAAAAAGGGAAAATATAGAAGAAGCTATAGGAACAGAAAAGAGTACTGACCTACAAGGGTATAGAGGATGTCAAAGTTTTACCGAAGATTCTAAAATAGAGTATCAAGGATTTGATTTTTAAATTTCATTCCCTCAACCTTCGTTTTAATAATCCTATTTTCCTCTTTTAATGCATCATACTCACGTTTCAAAACTGAGATATCTCTACTTTTATAGTAGATCTGATTTTGAAGATATATTTTTGGAAAAAGAAAAGTAAAGAGCAGAGACATCAAAAGTAAAATTGAAAATAGATAACGAAAATCAAGCTTTTTAGAGGGTGCAAGGATCTCTTCTACCTCATCTAATATCTGTGTCTTTTCACTTCCATTCATCTGATTATCTACTATTTATCGATTAAGTTGAAAAACTCTAAGTTTGGCAGAGCGACTACGTGGATTCTGCTTCAATTCATCCGCTTGTGCCATAATAGGTTTTTTACTCACGATCTTACCCTTAGCATTATTATTACCACATTCACAACGCATCATATGCTCATCACAGATACAACGCTTCTGCCAAGCAACAAATTGCTGTTTTACAATACGGTCTTCAAGAGAGTGAAAAGAGATTATTCCTACACGCGCATGAGGAATATCCGATTCAGAAATGGCCCTTAAAAGTGCCTTAAGCTCACCGAGCTCGTCATTCACCTCAATGCGAATTGCCTGCATCACTAAAGTAGAGGGATGAATCTTTTTTCCACCATACATCAGAGGCTTAATAGAGTCAGAAAGTGCTTTTGCCGACTCAAAAGGTCTGTGTTTAACAATATGTTCTGCTACTATTTTAGCATTGCTCAACTCGCCATATTCTCTTAATATAGTTTCTAGTTTATCACCAGAGTAGGTATTAACAACCTCTTTTGCACTGAGTGGTGCATTTTTGTCCATACGCATATCTAAGGTTTCACTCTCATAGGAGAAGCCTCTATCTTTTTGATCAAGTTGTAAAGAAGAGACGCCAATATCAGCTAAAACACCACAGATTTTTTCAGGATCTATATCTTTCAATATTTCCTGAATTATCTTAGAAAAACGCCCTTTTCTAATCTCAGCGCGCTCACCAAATGGGAGAAGACGCTCCATAGAAAAATCAATAGCTGTCTGATCTTGATCAATCCCAATAAGCTTAATATTTGGATACGCTTCAAGTAACATAGAACTATGACCTGCATATCCAAGCGTACAATCAATAATAATACCATCCTCACAAGGAGTGAAGGCTTCGATAGTTTCTCGGTACAGTACGGGGATATGGGGGATATTTTGCATAGGTATCTTTTTAATTTAAGTGTGAAATTATAATCAAAATAACTAAAAGGGGTCTAAAGCGAAATGCTATTTCCACCATCTTTACGTGAAGCTTCCATCAAGCGTTCTGTAATCATGACAAATTTTTCATGTTCTTGAGATTTTTTATATTCACTCACCCCGATGGAGAAAGTGATTTTGGTCTCTAATATTTTTGCATCAGCCACAATACGTTGAATTTTACGTGCCTTTGACTGCGCTGCTTCTATGGAAGTGTCACTCATTAAAATCACAAACTCCCCACCAAATATTCTTGCCGCAAAATCATTTTTTAAGATATTTTCACCCATTAGTTTTGCCACTTTTGCAATAATTTTATCTCCATTGCGGTAACCATAAAGATCATTGATTTTATGCATGTGATCTATCTTAAAATACGCAAGACTTAAACGACTCGGAACATTGACAATAGCCTTACACTTCTTTTTTAATGTAGACATAAAATGTAAGCGATTTGGCAAGGAAGTGAGTTGATCAGTGGCTGCAAGTTTAGCCAACTTGCTCTGTTTTTCTTGGAGTTCTAAAACATATTTTCTAAGTTCTATTTGCGTACGAACACGGGCAATAAGTTCAAGACCATTAAATGGTTTAGAGATATAATCTACCGCTCCTTCAGCAAAGGCACGAGTAATACTGTCTATATCGTCCATCGCACTGAGAAATATAACAGGAATACCTTTTGTTGATGCATCATCTTTAAGTCGTTTAATCACCTCAAAACCATCCATCTGTGGCATGTTGATGTCTAATAAAATAAGATCAAAAGATTTTTTAAATGCTCCATGTAGTGCATCTTTACCATTAGAAGCAAAAGAGAGTGTATATTTTTCTTCTTCAAGATAACCCATTACTACTTCAATATTGAAACGTTCATCATCAACTATTAAAATATTGAACTGTGAATTATCAAGCATCTTCTTCTCCTAATAAATAACTTTATTTATTATAGCTCAGCAAGTTGAGAAAACTTTATTAATTTCTCACCTACTCCTGTAATATTTTGAAGATCATATATCTCTTCATTATCACTCAAAAATTCTTTCACCTTAGCAAATCCACCATCATCTAGTAGTGCGCTGGCTGTTTCAGGTTTAAGGGCAATCAACATCAAAGCAGAAGTCGAACTCGCATACTGAGGGATAAATGAATCTTCAATACGCTGTAACTCACTCTCTAGGTTCTCTAACTTTTCTAAGCCATTAATAACATTGATAATAGCTAAATCTGCATAGCGCGCTATAAGTTTTGAAAGTTCATCCATATCTCGTGGAATAATATATTCCAGTGCATCCAGTTTTGAAGCAATCATATAAGATATCAGTGCATTTGCCATATAAGGCAATATATTATCTTCTATCAAACTCGGTGTTGAATCTGCCAAAGTCAAAATAGAAATTTCTAAGCTCAAAGCTTCTTGAAGTTGATAGTTCAATAGGGATGCAATAGAATTCGTATCTTCAGGTACAGGAAAATTTGTAATCGTATTTTGGTAACGCAAAAAAGCATCCGACTCGATATAAGGGTTCTCAATTTCATACAATTCTCTATCAAAAATAATACGGTGATAAATACTCATGTACTCTTTTTTATTATATTCCGTCGTAATAATCATCGCTTCTAGCATGATTCCCTCAGATTCAGTGGGAAGGACTAAAGAGAAATACGCATCTTTTTGTAGTAGATTTATACCTGGATATACTTCTTGAAGTAACTCGTACACCTTAGACATTTTTTCATTAAATGTTCTGGGTTGAGATAAAATTAGTTTTTTAATATAACTGTTCTCATCAGGGATAAAGAAGAGACTCTCTATTGGGGGATTTGGATAATTCATTTTGATTCCTCTATAAACCATACTTTAAATTTTTTGCCCTTGATTTTTCCATTGTTCAAGGTTTTATGTGCCTTATTAATCAGTGCACTTTTGATTGCGATGTAAGAAAAGCGTGCTTTCACGCTGATCTTTCCAATATCATCTATACTCAAGTCACCCTCACCGCTCAGTGCGCCAACGATATCTCCAGGACGTAGTTTGTCTTTTTTACCACCACGGACTTTTAAGGTTCTAAAAATTGCTTTTTTATTATAAGCAGCACTATATCTTAAACCTTTAATACTAAGTAGTTCATAACTCTCACCACTGTCTTCTTCAATCCCTTTTAAGCTTTTTAGCTCAGAGTGTGCCACCAAAGAGATGGCGTGACCGCTCTGCCCTGCTCTTGCGGTTCGCCCTATTCTGTGGGTGTGGTTTTTAGCTTCATGTGCCATTTCATAGTTAAATACCGCATCAAGTTCTTCAACATCGATTCCACGCGCTGCAACTTCTGTACAAACTAAAAGATTAATAGAGCCATTCATAAACTGCAATAAAATCTCATCACGTTGTTCTTGTGTATAGTCCGCATGAAAAGCGTGCGCGCTAAAGCCTTCATTATTAAGGTTATCACTAACACGATCACACATTACTTTGGTGTTACAAAAGATAATGGCGTCACGTAGGTTTTCACTGCTCAAAATTGCCTTAAAAGTTTCAAACTTATCTTTCTCTTCACAGGCATAAAAACGTTGCTTGATTTTAGGCTTTTCTTCTTCACTCACATAGATCTTTTTAGGACGGTTCATAAACTTGTTTGCCATCTTTTCTAAACCATCGCCCAATGTTGCAGAGAAAAGAAGATTTTGACGTGCATGAGGAAGGAACTTCATCACATTACGCATCTCCTCTTCAAAACCCATATCCAACATACGGTCACACTCATCAAGCACAAAGGTATTGATCTCATTAAGCGTTAGTGTCCCTTTTGTGATGTGATCAACAATACGCCCAGGCGTACCTACCGCGATATGGGCACCTTTTTCTAGCGCATCTGCTTGTTCACGTAGAGGTTTACCACCGATAAGGGTAGTCACTTTTACATTATCTTTGTAGCGCGCTAGCACTCGGATATCTTGTGCAATCTGTTCCACTAAGTCACGCGTTGGCGCTAAAATAAGGGCTTGAAGTGCAAATTCACTCTCATTAAGATTGTTTAAAACACCCAAGGCAAAGGCCAATGTTTTACCACTACCGGTGTTGGCTAAAACTATACAATCATTACCGCTAAGCACATCTTTTAAAGAACGTTCCTGTACCGTTGTCATAGACTTAAATTTAAGATCTTCAAGATTTTTTAAGAGCTCAGGATTACTAATTACTTGTTTAAAAGGAGTGGACATATTTTATCTTTATATTAAATTTTAAATTACGTAGAGAAGAACACTAAAAAAGTGTAAAAGACTTCCAGCTAAAACGAAGAGATGCCAGACAGCATGATAATAGGGTTTTTTGTCATTGATGTAAAAATAGACTCCACCCGTATAAGACACACCCCCCGCAACTAGAAGATAGATACCCACAGGTGCTAAATTTGCACTCAATGCACCCATATCAATCACTATCATCCAACCCATCACAACATAAGCGATGAGGGAAAGCGTTTCAAAACGTTTAGGAAAGGCAAACTTAAGATAAATACCTATACTGGCAATACTCCACTGCAGAGAAAAAATAATCCAACCAAGAGAGGATTCAAGAGTAATAAGCGTATACGGGGTATAGGTTCCTGCGATTAAAAAATAGATGGCGGCATGATCAAACTTTTGAAAGAGTGCCTTAATCTTTTGATGTGTAATCGCATGATACAGCGTTGATGCCCCATACATAATTATTAAGGTTGTGGCATAGATGGCACTACTAACAATAACAATTAATGAACCATTTATTGCACTGTAGCTCATTAAAAGTGCCATTCCTATAAGTGTGAGAAAAAGACCTGCTCCATGAGTTATCGCATGCCAAATCTCTTCAGCCAGAGAAAAATTGTTTACTTGTGTATTAATGATAAATTCCTCTACTTTTTTTTAGTTATATCATTATACTTAAAGTATATTACTTGTAAGCTATTTTAATTAATTCACCCATACCAAACAGGATAAAAAATGGATTTTATTTTAAAGCTATTCAAAGCATTTAACTCAGCGCAATCACCGTGGCAGATGTCACTCGCACTCTCTTTAGGAATGGCGATGGGCTTAACTCCCTATAGTGGTGTACAAACAATACTACTCATCTTTATTGCACTTATTTTCAATATCCACTTTGGTCTATTTTTAGTCTCTTCTGCTTTTTTTGCAGGAATTGCCTACTTTGCTGACCCATACTTCGAGGCCCTGGGTTTTTTAGTTCTAAATATGGAGTCTTTACAAAATCTATTTACAACTGCGTACAACTCTTCACTACTACGACTAACTTACTTTAATAACACCATGGTAATGGGTTCTACTCTCATCGCTTTTGCTTCTATTATTCCTATGTTTTTGATATTGAATAAGGTCGTATATCTCTACCGTGACAAAATTGCTGCTAAACTACAAAAGTTTGGATTTTTCAGTACATTAGGTGTTGAAGTTGTTGCTAAAAAAGACAAACTCTTTCGTTTATGGGGTGTTATAGTTTTTGTACTATTTGGCGCACTGGGCACTGCTTTTGTAGTACTTTTTTTAGATGACCTGGCAAAAACTGCCTTTGAAAGAAACCTCTCTTCTACACTCAATAAACATGTCACACTCAGTAAACTCACAGTCTCTTTTAAAGAGGGAAGTATCAATCTTGACAATCTAAATATTTCTGATGAGAAAGAGATTATTGTTCAGACTGAAAATATCAATTTTGATATTGATTTTAACCAACTCCTTTTTCAACGTTATCATATTGAAAACATTGCAGTAACAGGAATGACTTTTAATAAAACCATAGAAAAAAATACAAAAAATGCTGTCCAAGCAGATGAAAGTTCTTCTAATAACAATGCGAAGACAGAAACTGAAGGTAGTGATTTTGAATTACCATCACTTTCACTTGAAGAACCACAAGTACTTATTGACAGAGTTGGCTTGAGTTCTCTTAAGGACTATGAGCGCGCTGAACTTGAGATCAAAGAGATTAATGAAAAGTACACTAAAAATATTAATACTTCTTTTTCACAAACAGATATTGATTCCATCAACAGTGATATCAAAGGTCTTCAAACAAAAATAAAAGTGAGCAGTATTAAAGATGCTCTCTCTCTTAAGAAAGATATTAATAGCCTTCAAACAACGTTAAAGCAAAAAAGTACCGTCCTTAAAAAAATGCAGTCTGACTTTAATAAAGACAGAGCAACCATCCAAAAGCACTATGCTACACTTAAAAATGGTGCAAGCAGTGATTATAAAAATTTAAAATCCCAATACAGTCTTGATAGTAGTGGTGGAGTTAATATCATCGGTGTACTTTTTGGAGATAAAATCAAATCTTATATGGGAGGCTCACTAGAGTATTATGAGATGATTAAACCTTATCTTGGCTCAGATAATGAAGATGAAAATGAAACTATCGTAGCGCGCTCCGAAGGACGATGGATTGTTTATAAAGAGACAATTCCTAGCTTATCACTTTGGATAAAACAAGTGAAAGCCTCAGGTGAGATCAAAGATCAAAACTTTAAATTTTTAATAGAAGATATCAGTTCAGATCAAAAAATTTTAAATAAAGCAATGACATTTAGTTTCAAAAGTGATGGAGTCAAACTTAAAAAACTATCCATTATTGGTGAAGATAATCATCTTGAAGAAAAGAGTCAAACAGATGCTGTCTATACTTTACTTAAGGGTAAAGTAAAACA
The DNA here is from genome assembly GCA_016744905.1 of Sulfurimonadaceae bacterium. Lineage (GTDB taxonomy): Bacteria > Campylobacterota > Campylobacteria > Campylobacterales > Sulfurimonadaceae > BB10. The sequence continues at coordinate 99,467 of JADGDM010000003.1, forward strand.
ATTGGACTTAAGTTTTCTTAGCTTAGAACGCGCAACGTATACTTTAGAAGGTTCAATAAATATTCAAGAATATAACAAACTGACTTCAAAAACCACCGTCAAATTCAACAATACACAACTCCAACTTAAGTCTGAAAAAGGTGATTTAATGAAGAGTCTAAGTCAAATTATCACAAAAATAGACACCTTTGATTTAAAAATAAAAGTGGATGGATCGGTCTTAAAACCAAACTTTTCCGTACGTTCTGATTTGGATAAAAAACTCTCGTCTGCTTTTTCTGATGTATTTAAAGTAGAGTTAGAAAAATACAAAAAAGAGCTGAAAATACTGCTAAATAAAGAGGCAAGCAAACAATTAAAAGCGCTCGGTGTGGAAGAAAAAAGCATGAATGATATTGATGATCTAATTAATGCTCAAACTTCAAGCAATGAAGTCCTACAGACCCGTGTAGACAAACTGGATCAAGAGTTAAAGGATAAGGCCAATGCTGAAATAGACAAACAAAAAAAGCGTGCTGAAGCGGAGATAGACAAGCAAAAACGTGCAGCAGAGAAAAAAGCAAAAAAAGAAGCCGACAAAGAGAAGAAAAAGGCAGAAAAAAAAGCTAAAAATGAAGCAAATAAAGCCCTTAAATCATTAGGTTTCTAAACCTAATGGAAACCTCATAAATAATATTAAAAAACCCCTCGAAAATTCTATTGTTAGTTAATATTATTTTCTGCGTAGATAATACACAATTTTAAAGTAAACTTAACATTTTTATTTATAATTTTGACATAAGTCAATAAAGCAAAGCAATAAGCAGATAGAATGCATATGTTAACGGACACATATGTTTTTGAAAGTGCAATCCTCAAAGTTGCCTTTCTATATAGATAATTAAAAAACAGGAGAAAATATGTCACTAGATAGAAGAGATTTTCTTAAAAGTTCAGCAGCAGCGTCAGCAGCAGCAGCAATGGGTATGGTAGTACCTGCTGATGTTCAAGCAAGCGCGGCTAAGGCTGAAAGTGATTGGAGATGGGACAAGGCAGCTTGTCGTTTCTGTGGTACTGGTTGTGGAATTATGATGGCAACTAAGGGTGAAGGCGCAGATCGTAAGATTGTTGCGGTTAAAGGTGACCCTGCAGCACCGGTAAATCGTGGTCTTAACTGTATTAAAGGTTACTTTAATGCGAAGATTATGTACGGTGCAGATAGACTTACTCAACCACTACTTCGCGTAGGCGCTGATGGTAAGTTTGATAAACATGGTAAATTTGCACCTATTTCTTGGGAAAGAGCTTTTGATGAAATGGAAGTTCATGCAAAGAAAGCACTTAAGCAAAGTGGACCTGAAGGTTTAGCAGTATTTGCCTCTGGACAATATACAGTTATGGAAGGATACGCTGCTCAGAAAATGATGAAAGCGGGATTCCGTTCAAATGCTATTGATCCAAATGCACGTCACTGTATGGCATCTGCGGTTGTTGGTTTCTATCAAACATTTGGTATTGATGAGCCATCAGGTTGTTATGATGATATCGAGCTTACTGATACAGTTGTATCTTGGGGTTCAAATATGGCAGAGATGCACCCGATTCTATGGTCTCGTGTAACAGATAGAAAACTATCCGATCCAGACCGTGTAAAAGTTATCTCTATTCAAACTTATACACACAGAACTTCGGATTTAGCAGATTCTGAAATCATTTTCTCGCCAAATACTGACCTTGCATTATGGAACTATATTGCACGTGAAATTGTTTATAACAACCCTGAGTCAATTGACTGGGATTTTGTTAAAAAACATATCATCTTTGCAGCAGGTCCAGTAAATATTGGTTACGGAATGAGACGTAAGGGTGAAAACTCAATTACTCCAGTGAATCCAGATGGAAGTGCAGGTAAATACACTGCTAAAGAGATGGAAATCATCAATAAAGAGATGAGTACAATTGTTTCTGAAAAAGAGGGTCCAGCCTTAGAACCATATGGTTATAAAGCAGGTGATACTATGACGCATACTGCGGGTACATTAGGTCACTGGGAAATTTCATTTGAAGAGTATAAAAAATCTTTAGCGCCTTATACGCTAGATTATACTGCTCAAATTGTTAAGGGCGATCCAGATGAGGACATCAACGAATTCAAAAAGAAACTTCAAGAGTTAGCAGATCTTTACGTAGAAAAAGACAGAAAAGTAGTATCTTTCTGGACAATGGGTATGAATCAACATACACGTGGTACTTGGGATAATACTCTTGCTTACAATGTTCACTTTCTACTTAATAAACAAGCTAAACCAGGTTCAGGTGCGTTCTCATTAACAGGACAACCTTCAGCTTGTGGTACAGCGCGTGAAGTAGGAACATTTACACACCGTTTACCAGCAGATATGATGGTTAAAAATCCTAAACATCGTGCAATCGCAGAAAACAAATGGAAAATTCCAGCAGGAACTCTAAATGGCGTTGGTAAACAACACATTATGAAAATTCACCGTGACATCGAAGATGGCTTGGTTAAATTTGCATGGGTAAATGTTTGTAATCCTTACCAAGATTCAGCAAGTGCAACACACTGGATTAAAGCAGCGCGTGAGATGGATAACTTCATCGTTACTTCTGATGGGTACCCAGGTATCTCAGCAAAAGTATCAGACCTTATCTTACCATCAGCAATGATGTATGAGAAATGGGGAGCTTATGGTAATGCGGAACGTCGTACTCAACACTGGCGTCAACAAGTTTTACCAGTTGGTGACTCAATGTCAGATACATGGCAGTGGGCAGAGTTTGCAAAACGTTTTACAGTCGCTGATTTATGGGGAGAGCAAGCACCATCAGGTCCACGTAAAAAACCTCTAGCAGATGTGCGTAAAGCAGCTGAAGATATGGGTTATACTCAAGACACTACAATGTTTGATATTTTATTTGCAAATGAAGACGCAAAATCATACAAACTTGATCAAAATGATCCTATCCAAAAAGGTTACGATAACTCAGAAGGTTATGGTGATGAACGTAATGTTGTTGGTAGTGATGGTAAAGTATTTAAAGGTTATGGTTTCCATATTCATAAATACCTATTTGAAGAGTACGCAGCATTTGGACGTGGGCACGGGCATGACCTTGCAGCGTTTGATGTTTATCACAAAGTACGTGGTCTTAAATGGCCTGTTGTTGATGGTAAAGAGACTCAATGGAGATTTAATGCTAAGTATGATCCTTATGCAGCTAAAGCAACCAAAGAGAGTGGAAATCCATTTGCATTCTACGGAACATTGGCTAAAGCACTTCAATCAGGTAGCTTAAGCGGAAAAGATAAAGACACAGCGAAAAAATCTTTGGCAAATAAAGCCAAAATCTTTGCACGTCCATACATGGATCCTCCAGAAATGCCAGATGCTGAATACCCAATGTGGTTATCAACTGGACGTGTTCTAGAACACTGGCATTCAGGAACAATGACTATGCGTGTACCTGAGTTATATCGTGCGGTTCCAGAAGCTCTATGTTATATGCATCCACAAGACGCTAAAGACAAAGGCATCAAACAAGGTGGACTAGCATGGGTTGAATCTCGTCGTGGTAAAGTTAAAGCACGTGTTGAGACTCGTGGACGTAACAGACCTGCTCGTGGCTTGGTATTTGTACCATGGTTTGATGAAAAAGTTTTCATCAATAAAGTATGTTTAGATGCAACGTGTCCAATGTCAAAACAGACGGATTACAAGAAAGCGGCTGTTAAAGTCTATAAAGCATAATTTTTAAGATAAAAGGAAAAGATTCGTTTTGAGCGAACACAGACCTATGGAAAAGAAGAAAAGAGAACCAATCAGCGACAGACGAAAGTTTATTCTAAACATGGCCAGAGGTGCAGGACTTGCAACTATGGGTGGGTTTATGTGGAGTGCTTATGTAGATGAAGTTACGGCTTCGACACTATTACTTCGCCCACCGGGTGCCATTAATGAAGAGGACTTTTTAAAAACGTGTATCAAGTGTGGACTGTGTGTTGAAGCCTGTCCATATGATACATTGTTGCTGGCTAAGCCAGGTGATAACAAGCCTTTAGGTACGCCTTATTTCATACCTAGAGATATACCTTGTTATATGTGTCCAGATATTCCTTGTGTACCTGTATGTCCTACAGATGCACTGGATGAAAATCTAGTCACAACTAATGGTGCGTTAGATATTAATAGTGCAGATATGGGACTTGCTGTCGTAGACGACAACAGCTGTATTGCCTTTTGGGGCATCCAATGTGATGCCTGTTATCGCGCTTGTCCTCTTTTGGGTGAAGCCATTACTATTGAATACGAAAAAAATGAACGAACAGGTAAACATGCGTTTATGAAACCAATAGTCCATACAGATGTCTGTACGGGTTGTGGTCTTTGTGAATTGGCCTGTGTAACTGAAAAGCCAGCTATCTTTGTACTTCCTCGTGAAGTTGCAGAAGGTAAAGCGGGTAATCACTATATTAAAGGGTGGGATAAAGATGATGAAAAGCGTTTAGAAAATGCCGAAGCCATCAAAACCACCACAAAACTTAGTGAGCGTTCTGCAATGGACTCTTTAAATGATATGGGAGACTTGTACTAATGAGAAATCTTTGGAACAGTTATCGTTATATGATTGCGAGAAGAGTGACACAAATCGGTCTGTTGGTACTTTACTTTGGTGCCAACGCATGGGGATGGACTATTTTAATGGGAAACCTCAGTTCGTCTAAGATATTTGGTGTGATTCCAATGAGTGATCCATACGCTGCCTTGCAAATGCTCGTCGCAGGTGCAGTGATGGCAACGGATTTACTTATCGGGGTTGCAGTTGCAACAGTTTTTTATCTACTTATCGGCGGTCGTGCCTTTTGTAGTTGGGTCTGCCCTATAAATTTAATTACTGACGCGGCAGCACTTTTAAGAAGAGTGCTACAACTTGATCGTGTTCAAGATAGAACCAAAGTATCGCGTAATATGCGGTATTGGATTTTAGCACTGAGTCTGATTATCTCCGCTATCATGGGGATAACAGCCTTTGAGTTTATCTCTCCGATATCGATGGTACACAGGGGTATTGTATTTGGTTTAGGATTTGGTTGGGCAGCAATGCTTATAATCTTTCTTTTTGACCTGTTTGTCTTAAAAAATGGATGGTGTGGACATGTCTGTCCACTGGGTGGATTTTATTCACTTCTGGGTAAGTTTAGTCTTATCCGCGTTCAACATACTGAAGAGAACTGTACATTATGTATGAAATGTAAAACTGTTTGTCCAGAGCATCAAGTTTTACACATGATTGGTAAAAAATCATTACCAGTACTTTCAGGAGAGTGCACAAACTGTGCACGCTGTATTGAGGTATGTGATGATGATGCTCTGAATTTTTCAATTCGAAAATTAGCAGATAATAATAAATCAGGAGAAAACGATGAAAATACTAAGTAAGTTAACAATGAGCCTTGCGCTAACATCACTACTTTTTGTTGGTTGTGGCGGAGGCGCTGATAAAGCGACAGCTCCAGCTGAGAAAACTCAACTAAAAGCAGAAATCACTGAAGAGTCTTTAGGATTAAGAAAGACTGATATTTATAGTGAAAATACTACATCAGCATCTAAGACTGAATATGTAACTGCTGATGCAGGAACAAGTGTAAAATTTGAAAGAGCGTTTCAAGATGCTCCTCCAATGATTCCTCATGATGTATCTGACTTCTTGCCAATTACAGCAAGTAATAATGCATGTACAGGTTGTCATATGCCAGAGATTGCTCCAGCAATGGGTGCAACGCCAATTCCTAAGTCTCACTTCTTTGATATGAGACCTAAACATAATTATGATGGAAAACAATTCACGAAGTCAATTGACAACATGAAAAATGAAACAGATGTTAAAAACTTAACACATATGTCTTCAGCACGTTTCAACTGTTCTCAATGTCATGCTCCACAGTCTCAAGGTAACTTAGCTGTTGAAAATACATTCGAAGCACATTATACTCGCGAAGGTGGTAAGTTTAAATCTTCATGGGATGAAGTTGTTTACGAAAGTTTAGATACAAATGGTGAACATTCTAATCCAACAGCAGAGGATATTGATCTTTCAGATTCAGCTGCTGGTCACATGGACGGTGGTCACTAAATAATGGAACGAAGAGATTTTTTTACATCTCTTGGTAACAAGCTCAAGGGCGAAAGCCCTAAAGCTAAAGACTTACCGCTAAGACCTCCTTATAATCGTGATGAATCTCTTTTTCTCAATGAGTGTCATAAATGCAACGCTGTATGCGCCACTGTTTGTGAAGAAGATATTATATTAATTGCTTCAGATAAAACCCCCTACCTTAGCTTTTCATCAAGTGGTTGTACTTTCTGTGATGATTGTGCAGTAGCCTGTGAATTTGGTGTTTTAGATGTTAAAAATGGACAACAGATTTATGCGAATATAGATATCTCCCCTGATAGTTGTCTTGCTTGGAATCAAACCATGTGCTTTTCATGTAAAGATCCTTGTCTAGATAATGCCATAATATTTCAGGGACTTTTTAAACCCGTTATTGATATGAGTAAGTGTACTGCTTGTGGATTTTGTATCAGCCGCTGTCCAACAGAAGCAATAAAAGTAGAGATATTAGATAGTACAATTAAAAAGGACGAAGAGATATGAAAATAGTTTTAACACTGCTGTTTATTTTAACATCACTACTTGCTGAAAAATTTCAAATGCCATCAAAAGAGTTTACCTGTAGTGGCGCAGTAACAGATATGGTAGTACAAAAAAAGACACTATATGTTGCTACCGATGCAGGAGCTGTTGATGTATTCGATATCAAGAGTACTAAGCTTCTTTACAGTATAAAAATTGATAAAATTACTGACTTTATGGGTGATGAGATAGACTCTAAAATCTATTCTGTAGATGTTTTGGATAAAAGTGTTTTGATTCTTTCTCAGGCGCCCAAAGGATTTAGACAGCTACATGTCTATGAAGCAGGTCAATTGGAAATGATTATTTCCAATAAAGAGATGCTTTATATTGGTCAAGCAAAATTTCTAGATAAAGAGACCCTACTTCTAGGTACATTGGGTAATGAAATCATCTCTTATGATAAAAAAGAGAAGTCCAAAAATTGGATACATCAAATTTCACAATCTAAATTCTCAAACTTCTCGCTTAATGAAGATAAAACACAGATAGTTATTGCTGATGAGAGTGGCGATCTGAAAATTCACAATACTAAAGATGGTTCATTTATTAAAATATTAAAAGATCAAAACCTTGACAATGTTTTTCAAGTAGATTTCAAAAACAGTATCATAGCCACCGCCGGTCAAGATAGACGTGTTGTTGTTTACGACTTAAAAAGCAACTCCGCTTATTATAAAACCGCTTCTTTCTTGATATATGGGGTAGGCCTCTCTCCAAGTGCTGCACGTGTTGCTTACTCTAGTGATGAGCAAAATAATGTAACGGTATTTAATACAGCGACTCAACATATTATAGGAACTTTTGGTGGAATTAAAATGACTCTAAGTAAAATTTTATTTCTCAATGAAAATGAATTCCTAGTCTCCAGTGATGATATCACAGTCAATCTATATAAAATTAAATAAGGCAATAACATGCAATTTAACGAATCAGAATTTTTAGTCGAATCTATTGTACCTGATGATGAACTTATCATCTCGAGAACAGATCTCAAAGGAAACATCACTTACGCCAATGAGACCTTTGCCGATATCAGTGGTTATGAAATGTCTGAACTCATCGGAAAACCTCACAATACAGTTCGTCATCCAGATATGCCTTCTTCTATTTTTAAAACATTATGGGAAACACTCCAAAATGGCAAACAATGGACTGGAATTGTTAAAAACTTGCGCAAAGACAAGGGTTTTTATTGGGTAAAAGCGATAGTATCTGGAGTGTACAAAAATGGTGAACTTGTCGAATACAAATCACTACGCACGCCAATTACATATGAAGAAAAATTAGAGGCTCAAAAAAACTATGATAAAATGAGACTCGAAAACAATGAAAAAATTAGAACCATATTTTATAAGTAGGAATTAAAATGAATATTTCAAGTATCGTCGTTCAGACACTACCAAAATTTGTTGAAGAAGTTGTAGAATCTCTAAAAAACACCCCTGAATGTGACTATCATCTGCATGATGAAAAAGGTCGTATTATTATAACTATTGAAGGTGATGGAGTAAGTGAAGAACTTGAAAAACTACATGTTATTGAAGCCATTCCACATGTTATTGCTGCTGATATGCAGATGGCATTTAGTGAAGATGAGCTTGATGAACATATGGAAGTTATTAATAATGCAGATGTTGTTCCAAAAATGCTCAATGATGATGATATTAAAGCAAAAGACATTGTCTACAACGGTGATTTAAAGAAAAAAGATTTAGAAGGTTTTGCCAGATCTTATGAAAAACCAGAAGGTAAATAGATGGCAGTTATCTTTACATCAACCATCAAAATGGATGGAGACAAGTGGTATATAGAACTTAAAGACATGGTAGATGAACGTGTGGCTAAATGTTTGGACATGACAGAATTTGCTGAAAAAGTAGAAGACTTTGGCAGTGATTATGGTGGAAATATCGACTCAGTAAACTGGTACAAAGATGATAATGTACCAGAACCGGTTATGAATGAAATCCGTCAAGCCATGGCAGATCATAAAGCTGAGATAGAAGAGGCTCAAGGGGAATTAAACATGAATCCTCAAGCTGCAGATGATGGTGAATTTAGACCTTAATCATCTTTTATAACTGCCGTATCTTCTACGGTAGCGTCATTACACACTTTGGATTTTTTCGATTATCACTAAAAAATGGTTTATCTTTTGTTTCATTTTCACTGATAAATGGCTCTTCTAGACTTCCAAAAGTTGGATCATAATTATAAACACTAAATGCTTTACTTACATCTGAAATATTACTGGTTGATGACCAAGCATTATCTGGATTGTTTTGAAAAATACCAATAAAGACTCCGCTAGTATTCTGAAAATCAATCACAGTCAATAACTCTTTAATATTTGGAAGTCTCCATTCATCTGATCCATTAAGAGATAGAGCATTACAATAGTTAACTGAATCAGCCCATTCAGCCTTACTTGGAAGTGTATTGTCTTGCCAGACTAAGCGACTTTGATAATCTATCACAACACCATTACTTGCATCTCTTTGCACTAAAGGCGTGTTCTCATTTCCACGAACACACCGTACAGAGTATGAATAAACTTGACTACTCCATTTTTCAGTTCCTTCATAAAAGTCAACATAACGTCGATCATTTGAACCCAAAGTAGTTGCGGTCCAAAATGTTGTGCGATATTCCATTGTTAAAAAGATAGAGGAGTCAATTGATGGGTAATTGCGATTTCTGTGCATAATAGAAAACAGTTCATCTACTTTTGGAAGTCTCCAGTCACTATACGTTCCAAGTGTTAAATTAGAGCAATATCCCGCAGCTTGATCCCCGCGAATTGGATTATATGTAGTAGGATTATCATCTTGCCACATTAGTCCACTGACGCCATCAGTTACTATATCATTGCTTCTAGAATAATTCGCAATCGCACCTATTTGATAATACCCATCATCTCCCGTAATATTGCTATACGTTTGATCTGTTTTTTTAACATACTCTAGAGAGATAGCAGTAATACTAACTTTCGAAATTTCACTATCAAACTCTCCATCGTTGACTATCAACTGTAGAACATAAGTTCCACTTCTATCTGCACTAAAGTTAGAGTTAGACGTATTGGCATCAGAAAATATAACATTAGAATCAGCAGGTTTAGAAAAGACACTCCACATATACGTCAATATATCATTATTTGCATCACTACTCAGAGAACTGTTTAATTCATAATTTTGATCAACATAAGCATAAGCATCTGATCCAGCATGTGCTACAGGCGCAGAATTTGCTGTATTTGCAATAATACTTACTTGGGAGTCAACCGTATCTACACTATCAATGGTTCCATCATTCACTACTAAATTAAAGATATAAGTACCGTCAATATCAGAGGTAAAAGTTGGACCCACTGTAGTATCACCAATAAGTGTATTAATGCCACTACCACTAGGAACACTATAAACACTCCATTGATAGCTTAAATTATCATCTACATTATCATCACTACTTGCGGAAGCATCAAGTGTCACTTCAAAAAGTGTCTCTACATTTTGATTGATACCTGCATTGGCTACAGGGGCAACATTATCTTCTGTCGCCGTAATAGAAACCTCATCTACACTGCTACTAAGTGTTCCATCGTTAACCATTAATTCAAAAACATATCCACCAGACGCATAAGCAGTAAATTGAGGATTACTACTATTTTCATCACTTAAGCTAATATTAGCACCACTTGGTACAGTTTTTATACTCCATGCATACGTTAATGTATCACCCTCATTCGCATCACTACTATCTATTCCATTTAATGTCACCACTGAACCAGTAGAGACTTCTTGGTCGATACCTGCATTTGCCGTTGGCGCAGAATTTGCAGTACTGGCAACAATAACAATAGTATCTATCTCACTATCTAAGTTACCATCATTAACTGTTAAATTGAAAGTATAGTTTCCATCTACATCAGGCGTAAATGTGAACTCTAATAAAGGAGTAGAAACAAAGAGCACACCACTTGTCCCAGGTAAATCTGCTAATATCCAGTCATACGTTAAACTGTCTCCATCTACATCATTACTTTGAGAAGCATTTAAAACAACGGGACTTCCTGTCACAACATTTTGATCTGATCCCGCATTTGCAACAGGAGCCAAATTAGCCGTTGTAGCACTTACCTCAACAGTGTCAGGTAAACTGTCTAAAAGTCCATCATTAACACTTAAACTAAAAGTATAATTACCATCAATCAAGACTGTAAAACTTGGTTGAACAGCGTTAATATTGGAGAGTGTAATATTACTATTAACGGGTTCAGTGACAATATTCCATGTATAAATAAGTGAATCATCATCTAAATCACTACTGAGCGATCCATTCAAACTAACTGTTGAAGCAGTTGGAACAGTTTTATTTGAACCGGCGTCAGCGATAGGTGCTCTATTGGGAATACTTGCTCGAACCAAGAGTTCATCAGTAGTACTCGACAACGCACCATCAAAGACTATTAATTGAACAATATAATCCCCATCAACGTCTGCTTTAAAATTTATTTGAGAACCCAGTTGATTACTTAAGAGGGTAAGCACACTACTCCCAGGTTTAGAACTGATAATCCAATTGTAAGTTAAACTATCATCATCCAAGTCACTACTGCGATTTCCATCTAATAATAAAGTGGTATTGACATCCACTATCTCATCTAGCCCAGCATTTGCTGTTGGTGCTCGATTTGCAGTCGTAGCTTCAATTCTAACACTATCACTTAAACTATTAAGTACTCCATCATTTGTAGTAAAGGAGAATGTATAGTTACCATCTACATCTGGAGTAAAAGTAGAAGCCAATAATGTACTATCATTAAAAATCAAGCTACTCCCACTTGGTCTACTATTTAAAGTCCAAAGATAGTTTAGGCTGTCTCCATCTAAATCATTTCCAGAACCCTCTAGTGTTACCAGAGTAAGTGTCTCTATATTTTGGTCATTTCCTGCATTCGCGGTGGGTGCTCTGTTTGGAGTACTTGACTCAATTCTAACACTATCATTTAAACTGTCCAAGATACCGTCATTCGTATTTAACGTAAAACTATAGTTACCATCTACATCAGGAGTAAACGTTGGATTCACATCTGAGGTATCTAAAAATATTAAATTACTACCTGCTGGTTTTTCATTTAATATCCAAAGGTAGGTGAGCGTGTCTCCATCCTCATCACTTCCTGATCCACTTAATGTTACTGTGTTCAGTGTCTCTACCTGCTGATCAACACCTGCATTAGCAGTTGGCGCTCTATTTGGTGTAAATGCAATCACTGAAACAGTATCAAGCAGACTTTGAGATAAAGCATCACTAACATAAAGAGCAAAGGTATAGTTACCATCAAGAAGCGGTGTAAAACTAGGATTAGAGATAGCGGTATCATTTAATACTATATGGCTAGAAAGAGGTTGCGTCACAACACTCCATGTGTAACTTAAAATATCCCCATCAATATCATTACCCGAACCATCTAAACTGACTAAACTTAGTATCTCTACATTTTGATCTATTCCTGCATCAGCAGTAGGTTTAGTGTTTGGGATAATCGGGGTAAATTTTATAATTTTAACTTCATCTGGCGCGCTGGTAAATTTTCCATCATAAACAGTTAATGAAAAAATATACGCACCATCAACATGGGCTTCAAAAGCAGGGTTAGAACTATTGACATCGCTTAAAACTAGTGTACTGCCTAATGGTTCTGATTTGAGTGTCCAAAAATATATCAAGTTATCATTATCTACGTCACTACTCAAAGAGGCATCTAGTCTAATCTCTAGCGCGCTACTGTTTTCATCCAAACCGGCATTGGCCTGAGGGATGTGACTTCCAGTGGGGATCTCTTCTCCTGCATCAAGCATCGCTTCATTTAAATTTTCTTGCGCTTCTTGAAGAGAGATCAAAGTAACATTTAAATCATTTTCAACTTTTGCATCAAAACTGTCACTAGAAAAGTCTAACTCTGTAGATAAGGAAAGAAGCTTATCTGCATCAAGAGTAATACTTCCATCCTCACTACTATTATCATCCAAGGCTTTAATTAAACGGGTGTAGTTGAGTGCTGCCTCTTCATCATCAGGAAAAAGATCATAAGGCGTAGTGTTACCATTAATCGCATCAATAGTACTCACCTTCGTTGAACCTACATAAACGGAAACTAAATCACCTGCGTCACAAGAGAAGTTACCACTGCTGTCTGTATATCCTGATTCTCCAGAAGAGCAGATATAGGTGACGCCAGCTGCGGCATAAACCATACTACTTTTGGTGACTGTTTCCGTAGGTGGGCCTTTTATCCCCTCACTA